>DASSPX010000076.1:0-10865 GCA_035699445.1 Candidatus Limnocylindrales bacterium
GATGGCAACGACCCTGCGCGCCTCGTCCACGCTCGCGCTCGGCACGACGCTCTTGCTCATCGCGGGAACGCTCGCCGCGCCCGCGAGGCTGGTCGCCGCGAGCCCGGACTTTCCCCGGGGCTACGAGGGCTACCACACGTACGAGGAGATGGCCGCGCGCGTCGCCGCGGTCGGTGCGGCGCACCCCGGGATCGTGCAGGTCTTCTCGATCGGGCAGAGCCACCAGGGCCGGGAGCTGTGGGCGGCAAAAGTGTCCGACAACGTCGGCCTGGACGAGCCGGAGCCCGAAGTGCTCTACGACGGCGGGCACCACGCGCTCGAGCACATGAGCGCGGAGATGACCCTGCGGATCCTCGACTGGCTCGCCGAGGGCTACGGCACGGATCCGCGGATCACGAACGTCGTGGACAGCCGCGAGATCTGGATCGTGTTCAGCGTCAACCCGGATGGGGCCGCGTACGACATCAGCGGCGGGCGATTCCACCGCTGGCGGAAGAACCGCCAGCCCACCCCCGGCAGCAGCGCGGTTGGCACCGACCTCAACCGCAACTACGGCTACCGGTGGGGTGGCGGTGGGCTGACGAGCCCGGATCCCCGCAGCTCGTTCTATCGCGGACCGGCGGCGTTCTCGGCGCCGGAGACGCGGGCGATGCGCGACTTCCTGGCCAGTCGCGTGATCGACGGCCGGCAGCAGATCCGGACCGCGATCACGTTCCACGAGTCCGGGCGCCTCGTGATGTGGCCGTACGGCTGGACGCTCAGCGACGTGCCCCGCGACATGACCCGCGACGACCAGGCGGCGCTGAGCGCAATCGGGCGCCGGATGGCGGCGACGAACGGCTACCGGCCGATCCAGGCGAGCGACCTCTACGTCTCGAGCGGCTCCAGTCGCGACTACCTCTACGGGACGTACCGGATCTTCGTGTACACGTTCGAGCTCTCGACGGGTGCCGACTACTTCGACGACTCGCGGATCGCCAGCGAGACGGGCCGGAACCGGGAGGCCGTGCTCTACCTCGCGGAGCGGGCCTGGTGCCCGTACTCGGTGCTCGGCGCGGACGTGCGCCGGGCACGGTGCGGGGCGTTCGACGACGACCTCGAGGTGCCCCGCGGCTGGACGGTCAACCACGACGGGCTCGACACGGCGTCCGGCGGCCGCTGGCAGCAGGGCCACGCGGCGGCGACGAGCTCGGCGGGGACGAAGCAGCTCGGCACGAGCCCCAGCGGCTGGAAGTGGTTCGCCACCGGGCTCGGGGCGGGGACGTCGGCCGGCGGGAACGACGTCGACGGCGGCACGACGAGCGTCACCTCGCGGGCGATCACCCTGCCGGCGACGAGCGGCCAGCGCCTGACCTTCCGGTATGCGTTCGGCCATGGGCCGGGCGGAACCGCAGACGATGCATTCCGGGTGGAGGTCGTCGCCGCCGCCGGACCGGCGACGGTGTTCAGCGTCGAGGGGGCGGCGGCCGACTCGGACGCGGTCTGGCGCAGCGCGTCGGTGCCGCTGGACACGTGGGCGGGTCAGTCCATCCGGCTGCGGTTCTCGGCCACCGACGGCGGCCCGGACACCCTGGTCGAGGCCGCGTTCGACGACGTGCGGGTCACGTTGCCCTGACGCCGGTGCCACCGGCCGGCGCGGCGTGCCCCGCGACGACCACCCCGTCCCGGAGCACGAGCGCGATCGCGGCGGGATCGAGGAGCACCGCGGGGGAAGCGATCGGGTCGCCGTCGACGACGACCAGGTCGGCGGCCGCACCGGGGACGACCCGGCCCCGGTCCGCCAGGCCCAATGCGGCCGCACCGCCGGCGGTCGCTGCGGCCAGCGCCTCGACGTTCGTCAGGCCGCCCGCCGCCAGCCGCACGAGCTCACGAGCGTTCTCGCCCGGCGGCCCGCTGTCGTAGCCGAGGGCGATCGTCACGCCCGCCGCGCGCGCGGCGGCGAGCGTCCGGTACGCCTCCTCGAGCTGCCGTTTCGCCTGCTCGACGAGCGTGGGTGCGAAGTCGTCCGCGAAGCGCTCGGCGAGATCGTGGAACGTCGTCAGCGTCGGGACGAGGACGATCCCGCGCGCGGCCATCCGGTCGAGGAGGGCGAGCTCGCGGTGAAGCGACAGCCCGTGCTCGATCGTGTCGACACCTTCCTCAACCGCGAGGCGGGCCCCATCGAGGCCCTCCGCATGAGCGGCCACGCGGACGCCGAGCCGATGCGCCTCGTCGATGAGCGCCGCGAGCTCGTCGCGGGTGACCTGCGCCGGCTCCGGGTCCTCGCCCACGACGGAGCGGGCGCCCGTGGCCATCACCTTCACGTAGTCCGCACCACGCCGGAGCTGCTCGCGGACGGCCGCGCGCATCGCCCACGGTCCGTCCGCCTCCCGGTACATCGTCCCGAACAGGCGTCCGCCCGGCGACGTCGCCGACACGATCCGCCCGCAGGTGAGGATCCGCGGCCCCTCGGCGAGGCCGAGGCGCACGGCCTCGCGCAGCACGATCGCCTCGTCGTCGTACGCGCCCACGTCGCGCACGCTCGTGAACCCCGCCCGGATGAGCGCGCGACCGACGTCGGCGAGCACGAACCAGCGGAGCTCGGGCGGCCGCGGCGCCTCCCCGTGGAGCGCCGGCGGTGGACCGAACCCGGGACTCCGCTCGGTGTCGCTCGTGAGGTGGGCGTGGGCATCGATGAGCCCCGGGAGGATCGTCCGCCCGCGGAGGTCGAGGGCATCCGGTGGCAGGTCGCCCGTCGCCGGCTCGACGGCGGCGATCCGCCCGTCCGCGAGGCGGACGGCCCGCGGCTCTGCGTGGTGCTCGTGCCCGTCGAACAGCGTTGCGCCCCACAGGACGCGAGGGGCGCCGTCCGCGAGGGCGCCGGTCATGCCCTGAGCCGCGACATGCCCGGGTCGTACAGGGGCTCCTCCGCGACGGCCGCGCCCAGGCGGTCGCCGAAGTAGGCGACCTCGACCCGGCGGCCGACGGTCGCTGCATCGGAAGGCAGCCAGGCATACGCAATCGAGCGGCCGACCCGGAACCCGAATGCCGCGCTCGTCACGTAGCCCGCGGGCCGGCCGTCGACGAGGACGGGCTCCTTGCCCATCACGACGGCCTCGGGGTCGTCCAGAACGAGCGGCACGAGCCGGCGACGCGGGCCCGCCGACCGGCGCCGCACCAGGGCATCGCGACCCACGAACTCACCCTTGTCGAGTTTGACGGCGAACCCGAGCCCGGCCTCCCACGGGTCGTGCTCGCTGGTCATGTCGGCGCCGTAGCTGCGGTAGCCCTTCTCGAGGCGAAGGCTGGTGAAGGCCGCCCGGCCCGCCGCGACGAGCCCATGGGCCTGTCCGGCCTCCCAGATCGTGTCCCAGAGCTTGAGCCCCATGTCCGCGTCCGCGTAGATCTCCCAGCCCAGCTCGCCCACGTAGGACAGCCGCAGCATCGTCACCGGGACGAACCCGATCTCGGTGGACAGCGCTGTGAAGTACGGATGGGCCGCGTTCGACACGTCGCCGTGGACGAGCGGCGCGATCACCTCCCGCGCCCGCGGTCCCCACAGGCCCAGCGCGCACGTCCCGGCGCTCACGTCCTCGATCCGGACCGTCCCGTCTTCGGGGGCGTGGCGGCGCAGCCAGGCGACGTCGACCGGGCCGTTCGCCCCGACCTGGAACCGGTCCTCGGCGAGACGCGCGATCGTCAGGTCGGACACGATCCCGCCGGCCGGGTCGAGGAGCAGCGTGTAGACGACGGCGCCAACCGGCCGGTCGAGCCGGTTCGTCGTGAGCCGGTCGAGGAAGGCGAGCGCGCCGGGCCCGTCCACGACGATCCGCTTCAGCGTGGTGATGTCGTACAGGGCGACGCCGTCGCGGGTGGCCAGCGCTTCCGCCCCGGCGATCGGCGACCAGTGGCGCGACGCCCACTGGCCGCGACCGGGCACGTCCGCCGCGTACCGGTCCAGGAGCGAGGCGTTCGCCTCGTACCACTGCGGACGCTCCCACCCGGCCGACTCGAGGAAGCACGCGCCGAGCGCCTGCTCGCGGACGTGGAACGGCGCGACCCGGAGCGGACGCGGATCCTCCATCGGCTGGAGGGGATGGATGACGTCGTAGACCTCGACGTAGTTCTGGATCCCGCGCGTCCGGACGTAGTCCGCGGTCAGCTGGTGACGCTCGAAGCGGTTGAGGTCGCACTCGTGCAGGTCGAGCGACGGCGCGCCGGTCACGAGCCATTCCGCCAGCTCGCGCGACACGCCGGCCGAGTGCGTGAACCACACCGCCTCCGCCACCCAGAAGCCACGGACCTCGGGCGATTCACCCATGAGCGGGAACCCGTCCGGGGTGAACGAGAAGATGCCGTTGAAGCCCTCCGCCAGCGGGGCCCCGCGGAGCGCGGGCATGAGCTCTCCCGCATGCCGTCGCGACGGCTCGAAGAGCTCGGCGGTGAACGGCAGGACGGACGGCATCTCCGGGGCCGCCTCGGCGTGGGACCGGATGTCCCACGCGCTCACCGGCTGCGGCTCGTGGCCGTACGACCCGAACCAGATCCGGTCGACCAGCTCCCGGTAGTACATGTCCACGTCCTGGTCGCGGATGATCGGGTGGATCGACTGGTCGCCGGGGTCGATCGCGAACCGCGCCAGCTCCGGCAGCGGGCCCGACTTCACGAGGGTGTGGGCGAGCGGTTGCAGCGGGATCGTGACCCCCACGAGCGATCCGATCCGCGGGCCCCAGAAGCCCGCGGCGCATACGACGAGGTCGCACGCGAGCTCGCCCGAGTCCGTCTCGACCGCGGTCACCCGGCCGCGCACGGTCCGGATCCCCGTGACCTGCGTCCCCTCGACGAACCGCGCCCCGCGGTCGATCGCCCGCCGGCCCTGCGCCTCGTTCACCCGCGACCCGACGGTGATCCCGTCGCTCGGGACGTGGTAGCCGCCGAGGATCGCGTCCGGATCGATGAGCGGGAACAGCCGCTGGACCTCGCCCGGGTCGAGCAGGCGCGACTCGAGCCCCCACGACGTCGCCCACTCGTGCCGCCGGTGGAGGTCCGTGAGCCGGGCGGGGGTGCGGGCCACCTCGATCGACCCGATGTGGCGGAAGCACCACCGGCCGTCGAGCTCGAGGCCGGCGTACTTCCCCACCGTGTACTGGGCGAACGCGGTCATCGTCTTCGACCCGTTCGTCTGGAAGAACATCCCCGGTGCGTGCGAGGTAGACCCGCCCGGCGCCCAGAGCCGCCCCTGCTCCACGACCGTGACGTCGGTCCAGCCGCGCATCGTCAGCTCGTCGGCGAGGGCGGTTCCGACGATCCCCGCCCCGATGATCACCACCCGCGGACCGGCCATGCGCCTCCTTTCCGGGCACCTGCTGAGGGCTCGTGCGCGTGCCTATACTGCGGCACCCGCCCGGCGTCCCGCCGGCCGTCCCTCGAGGCGCTTCGACGCACATGAGCGCAGGGCCCGCGACCGACACTGCTCCCCGGACGCTCGAAGACCCGCTCGCCGAGGCGCGCCGGGTGGTCGATCTCGCCGAGGAGCGCGGCCTGCTCGTCCGCCTGATCGGCGGGATGGCGATCCGCGCGCACGCCCCCCAGTGGCTGGCACGCACCCGTCGGCCCGAGATCGACCTGGACTTCGCGACCCGCTCGAAGGACCGCCGCGGCGTGTACGAGCTGCTCGAGGCCGAGGGCTACACCCCGGATCGCCGCCACAATGCGCTGTTCGGGAACAAGCAGGCGTACTTCGTCGACGAGTCGCGGCGGCGCCCCGTCGACGTGATCGTCGACCGGCTGGAGATGGCCCACAGCTTCGACTTCGCGGATCGCCTCCCCCGCTCCCGGCCCACGCTCCCGCTCGCGGAGCTGCTGCTCTCGAAGCTGCAGGTCGTGAAGATCAACCGCAAGGACGTGCTCGATGCGCTCGCACTGCTCGGCGAGCATCCGCTGGGCGAGGACGACGGCGCGGCGGACAACGACCACGGGCTGGGAACGATCAACGTGCCGCGCGTGCTCGAGCTCACGTCAAGCGACTGGGGCTGGTGGCGGACGGTGACGATGAACCTCGACCGCCTCGACGCCTTCCTCCGCGCGGACCTGCGCGAGGGCGACCTTGACCTCGGCAACGGACGGGCGCTGCTGTTCGACCCCGCCGTGCAGATCGCCGAGCTGCGGCGCCGGATCGATGCGGCACCGAAGAGCGCTCGCTGGAAGCTCCGGGCCCGGGTCGGCGACCGGATGCCGTGGTACGCGGAGCCCGAGGAGGTGTCGCACCAGCCCGACTAGACCGGGCGTGCGATCGCGAAGCGCACCGGTCGTTCGCGCCCACCCTTGCGGCGGGCGTCCCGCTTCGCCAAGAATGGCTTCCGAAGGAGGGGCATGCGCATCTTCTTTGCGACCGACATCCACGGTTCGGACGTCTGCTGGCGCAAGTTCCTCAACGCCGGCAGCTTCCACAAGGCCGACGTCCTGATCATGGGTGGCGACATGACCGGCAAGGCGATGGTGCCGATCGTGGCGCGCAACGGCTCGTGGGAGGTCACGCTCCGGGAGCAGAAGCAGGTCCTCGGGTCGGAGGACGCCGTCCAGGCGATCGAGAAGCAGATCCGCGACCGGGGCTACTACCCGGTGCGGCTGTCACAGGACGAGGTCGATGCGTGGTCCGCCGACCCGTCGCTCGTCGACGCCCGGTTCAAGGACGAGATGCTCCGCTCCGTGGAGCGCTGGATGGCCCTCGCCGACGAGCGCCTCGAGGGCAAGGGCATCCGGTGCATCGTCTCGCCCGCGAACGACGACATGTTCGAGATCGACCCGCTCATCTCGGCCGCGCGCAACGTCGAGCTCGGCGAGGCGAACACGATCGAGATCGACGGGCTGTCGATCGTCTCGACGGGCTGGGCGAACCCCACGCCGTGGAAGACGTACCGGGAGCTGCCCGAGGACCAGCTCCGCGAGCGGATCGACGGCCTGGTCGCGCAGGTGCCGGATCCCCGGCGCTCGGTCTTCAACTTCCACGCGCCGCCGTACGGCTCCAACCTCGACAGCGCACCGAAGCTGGATGAGGACATGAACTACGTCGCGGGGGGCCAGGCGCTCGTCCCGGTGGGCTCGAAGGCCGTCCGCGACGCGATCGCGGCGTACGGGCCGGTCGCCTCCCTGCACGGCCACATCCACGAGGGGCGGGGCGCCGTCAAGCTCGGTCGAACGCTGGCGGTCAACCCCGGCAGCACGTACGAGGACGGGGTGCTCCAGGCCGCGATCGTCGATCTCGACACCAGGAAAGGCGAGGTGAAGCGCTATCTGCTGATCAACGGGTGAGGGGTCATGGTGAGGGAGAGGAGGCAGCAATGGCATCGGTGACCGGGGACGCAGCAGGCGGCGCGCGGGAGGCGCCGTCGCTGTTCCTGCGCAACGCCACGGGACTCGTCAAGGGCTGGTCGTCCTTCGACGCGTTCGTCTATGCGTTCATGTCGGTCAATCTCGTCACGCTCGGCATGTACTACAGCTTCACGGTGTTCGGGTGGGTCGCGGACGGCTCCCCGATCGCGTCGATCCTGCTGACGGCCGTGGCGATGACGTTCCTGTGCATCACGTACGCAGGCTTGATCGCGGTCATGCCGCGCGCCGGCGGCGACTACGTGTGGCAGACGCGGGTGCTCGACGGCCCGCCGGGCGCGATCGCGGGCGCGGTCGTCCTGGGCGTCGGCGGCTACCTCGTCGGCGGCGCGCTCGCCCTGGGCGACATCGGCGCGCTCGTGCTCGGGGCGGCAGGGGGCGTCGTCGGCGTGCTTCTCGGCCTTCGCCGGGGCGGGATCGGCTTCGTGCTGTCGGCGACCGGCTGGTGGCTGATCCTCGCGCTCTGGGCGCCGATCTACGGGGCGATCCTCAACATCGAGTTCGTCCAGCCACTCGCGGCGCTCGCTGGCCTGAACGGCGTCGCCGAGTTCTTCGCGACCTCGAACGGCGTGTTCGCGGTGTCGCTCATCGTCATCGGCCTCGTCACCGTCCTCGTCGCGCTGGGCATGGCCGGCTACGCGCGCATCCAGCGCCTCAGCCTGTACATCGGGCTGATCGCGCTCGCGGTGATGTTCGTCCTCATGCTCATCTCGTCGCAGGAGACCTTCCAGGCCGCGTTCGACCGCGAGGCGCAGAGCCTGTGGGGTGTCAGCAACGCCTACCAGGCGACGATCGATGCCGAGGCCGGCTTCGGCTACGTGCTCACGGATCTCGATCCGCTCGGCTTCGGCCCGGGCACGCTCCTGCTCATCCCGCTGATGCTGTTCTGGATCCTCTACCCGAACTGGGGCGCGACCCTGTACGGCGAGGTCCGCGGTGCAAGTGACTTCCGCCGTGTCCTCAACGGGATGCTGGCCGGCACGTGGGTGGCCGCGATCCTCGCGATCGTGTTCGTCCTCCTGGCCGCGAAGACGTTCGGCTGGGTGTTCTTCCAGAGCACGAACGTCAACTACCTCGACCCGCTGTACGCCGTCGAGGGTGCACCCGATCCCGTGATCCCGATCTGGGGCTACCCGGTCATGCTCGCGTCGTTCCTCGTCGACAGCCGGATCTTCCAGATCGTGCTCGTCGTCCTGGCCGGGGCGTGGTTCCTCGGCTGGGCGGGCACGCTGTTCCTGTCCTCGACGCGGATGATCTTCGCGGCCGCCTTCGACCGGATCCTGCCCGAGGCTGCCGCCCGGGTGTCGGATCGCGGCGTGCCGTGGGTGGCGCTGCTGCTGATCATGGTCCCGTCGGTCGTCCTGAGCTGGTTCTACGCGTACAACGCCGACTTCGTGACGCTCACGCTTGATGCCACGCTGGTCATCGCCGTCACGTTCCTGGGGAGCGCGTTCGCGGCGACGATCCTGCCGTGGTGGAAGCGCGACCTGTACGAGAAGTCGGCCATGGCGCGCTATCAGATCGGCGGCCTGCCCGTGCTCAGCATCGCGGGCGGGGTGACAACGATCTTCCTCGCCTGGGTGCTGTTCCAGTGGCTGTCGAACCCGCTCTACGGGATCGGCGTGGGCAACACCCAGTCGATCATCTTCCTCGGGATCCTGTACGGCGTCGCCGCGCTGATCTACATCGTGGCCCGCCTCTACCGCCGGTCCCAGGGGATCAACCTGGAGACCATCCACGCGGAGATCCCCGCCGAGTAGCGGCCTCCGCCATCACCGACGTCGGCGGGCGTCCGGAGCTCGGCTCCGGACGCCCGCTGTCGTTTCGGGCGGTCAGCCGCCGAACCACCCCGTGGGCGCGGGGGCGAGGTTCTCGTAGACGTGCTTCGTCTCGCGGAACTCGTCCAGCCCGGTGGGCCCCAGCTCCCGTCCCAGTCCGCTCTGCTTGAAGCCGCCCCACTCCGCCTGCGGCAGGTAGCGGTTGTACTCGTTGATCCAGATCGTGCCGTGGCGCAGCCGCCGCGCGACCCGCTGCGCCCGCCCCGCGTCGCGCGTCCACACGGCACCCGCGAGTCCGTAGTCGGTGTCGTTGCCGAGGCGGATCGCCTCGTCCTCGGTCTCGAACCGCTCAACGGTCACGACCGGCCCGAAGACTTCCTCGCGGATGATCGTCATCTCCGGCCGGACGTCGGCGAACACGGTTGGCCGGACGTAGAACCCGGCCTGGAGGTGCGGATCGGCGGGACGTCCGCCGCCCGCCACGAGCCGCGCACCCTGTTCGATCGCGGTGCGGATGTGGCGCTCCACCTTCGCCCGGTGGTCCTCGGAGATCAGGGCGCCGGTCTCGGTGTCGTCCGCCATCCCGTGGCCCACCCGGATCGCGTCCGCGCGGGCGCCGAGGTCCTCGACGAACCGCTCGTACAGTGGCGCCTCCACGATCACGCGGCAGCCCGCCGAGCACGACTGGCCGCTGTGGATGAACGCGCCGACGACGGCGTTGTCCAGCGCCGCCTCGTAGTCGGCGTCGGCGAACACGATGTTCGGGCTCTTGCCGCCCAGCTCGAGCGCGACCCGGCGCACGCGCGGGGCGGCGGCCTCGAGCAGCGAGCGGCCAGCCTCGGTGCCCCCGGTGAACGAGACCATGTCCACGTCCGGGTGCGTGGCGAACGTCCGGCCGATGCGGCTGCCCGGCCCGAGCACGAGGTTGACGACCCCGGCCGGCACGCCGGCCTCCTCGAGCAGCCGGACGAGGTGGATCGTCGTGAGCGGCGTGAGCTGCGCCGGCTTGATGAGGACCGCATTGCCGGCCGCGAGCGCCGGCGCGACCTTCCACGACACCTGGAGCAGCGGGTAGTTCCAGGGCGAGATGAGGCCGCACACGCCCACCGGCTCGTGGACCACGCGGCTGAGCACGGTGTCGCTGCCCGCATCGACGATCCGCCCGGGATCCTTGTCCGCGAGTCCCGCGTAGTACCGGAACACGCTCGCCACGTCGTCCACGTCGAGCCGGCTCTCGCGCAGCGCCTTGCCGGTGTTCAGCGTCTCGAGGCAGGCGATCTCCTCGCGGTCGCGGACGAGGAGGTCCGCGGTCCGCTGGAGGATTCGCCCCCGCTCGGCCGCGGCGGTGAGCGGCCAGTCGCCGTGGTCGAAGGCGCGCCGAGCGGCGCCGATGGCGCGGTCGACGTCCGTGTCAGAGGCCACGTCCACCCGCCGCACGAGGCTCGCGTCGGACGGGTTGATCACCTCGCTCGTCTCGCCGGACGACGACGCGACCCATTCGCCGTCGATGAACAGGCTGCCCTGACCCACGTGCCCCTCGCGCTTGGATGCCGTCGGCAAATTCCCCGTCGCCTCGCGGCGGGCGTCGGCAGCATCCGCTTCCCGCTTCGGGCCCGTCAAGCAGCGACCGGCGGGCGGGACGCGGTGGCCGCGGCGCGGGTTGCGCGGCCGGCAGACTGCAGTCTGTGCCCCGTCGGGCGGCCGCGGAGCGGTACCATG
>DASSPX010000077.1:0-11235 GCA_035699445.1 Candidatus Limnocylindrales bacterium
GTTCCCCGACGCCCTCGGCCCGCAGGTCGCCGACGTGCCGCTGCCGTCGAGCGGCGGCGGGCGGCTGCGGTTCCGCTGGGACCTCGCGGAGGACGGCCACCTGGTCCCGAACACGACGCTCGAGGCCCGCTGGCGAGTGACTCCCGTCGACGGCGAGCCGGTCCTCAGCGGCGTGACGCGGATCCGGTACGCCGACACGCGGTTCGACTGGCGGACGATCGAGGGGGACGTCGTCCGGGTCCACTGGTACGAGGGCGGCGAGGCGTTCGGCCGGCGCGCGCTCGAGATCGGCGACCGGGCGGTCGCGGACACCGCCGCGCTGCTCGGCGTCACCGAGGACGAGCCGATCGACTTCTTCATCTACCCCGACGAGCCGGCCTTCCGCGACGCGCTCGGCCCGGGAACGCGGGAGAACGTCGGCGGGCAGGCCCATGCGGACATCCGGACGCTGTTCGCGCTCATTTCGCCCGGCGACATCGACGCGGGCTGGGTGGGGATCGTCGTGCCGCACGAGCTCGTACATCTCGTGTTCGATACGGCCGTGGACAATCCGTACCGCTTCCCGCCACGCTGGCTGAACGAGGGGCTCGCGGTGTACCTGTCGCAGGGCTACGACGTGTCCGATCGAGCGCGCGTCGAGGACGCGGCCGCCGACGGGTCTCTGATGCCCCTGGCGGGGCTCACCGGCCAGTTCCCGACCACGTTCGACCGGTTCGCGCTCGCGTACGCAGAGTCCGTGTCCGCAGTCGAGCATCTCGTGCGGACGCACGGTGAGGACGCGCTCATCGGGCTCGTCCGGAGCTACCGGGACGGGATCACCGACAACGAGGCGTTCACGCGGGCGATCGGCATGGATGTCGCCGCGTTCCAGGCCGCCTGGCTCGCGGAGCTCGGAGCGGCGGAGCCCGTGCGGTACGGGCCGCAGCCGGCCCCTGCGGGCCCGGTCCCGTCCGGCTGGGAGGGTGCGCCGGCGACGCCCCTGCCGGGCTCGCTGCCGACGGACGGGGGCTCGCCGCCGCCGGGCGCCGTGACGGCGCGACCGGGCACGCCCTCCGGATCGCCCGGCGCGGGGGATCCGCCGACCGCCGACCTCACCCCGGCCGTCCTGGGCGGGCTCGGCGTCGTCGTGCTGGTCGGCGCGGCCGTGATCGCGATCACCCGCCGCCGCCCCGGGCCCGGCGATCCGGCATGACAGCGCTCGCGGCCCGCCTCCGGGCGATCCCCAGCTGGCAGGTCACGCTCGGCATTGCGCTGCTCGCGCTGGGCTTCCTCATCGCGGCCCAGCTCGCCTCGGAAGGGCCGCGCGTCCGGTACACGAGCCAGGAGCGCGCGCCGCTGCTCGAGACCGCGCTCGACCTCACCGCCGACCAGGAGGCGCTGCGGGCGCGGATCCTCGAGCTCCGGGCGCGGATCGGCGAGCTGGAGGTCGCGGGGCAGGGGAGCGCAGTCCTCGCCAGGCAGCTCAACGACGAGCTCGAGCAGGCGCGGATCGCGGCGGGCCTCGTCGCGCTGTCGGGCGAGGGAATCGTGCTGCTCGTCGAGGATTCTGACGTGCCGCCGCCCGACGACGGGACGCTGCCGGACTACCTCGTGTCGGCCGCCGACCTGCTCACGATCGTCGACGAGCTGTGGCTCGCCGGTGCGGAGGCGATCGCGATCAACACCGAGCGGATCACGGCCGTGTCCGCGATCGTCGACATCGGCGGCTCGGTGCTCGTGAACTCGGCCTACCTCGCGCCGCCCTACCAGGTCGCCGCGATCGGGCCCCCGACGCTCCTCGAGCGACTGAGCGCCTCGCCCGGCTTCGCGGACTTCCTCCGGGCACGCTCGGCGGCCTACGGGATCCGGGTCCAGGTGGCCGAGCCCGAGGTCGTCGAAGTGCCGGCGTACGCGGGCTCGGTGAACCTTCGGCACGGCCAGCCGGTCCCCTCCGAGCCGGGGGGCTGAGCGATGCACCGAACGTCCGGACGCCTCGCGGTCACGGCCGTGCTCGCGATCCTCGGGTTCCTCGTCGTCGTCCAGCTGCGCGTCCAGTCGGCTGCTCCGGGCCTTCAGGGGCTCTCGACGCAGGACCTGACCGTGCTCATCGCGAACCTCACGACCGGCAACGAGCTCCTCGCCGAGGAAGTCGGATCGCTGGAGCGCCAGGAGGCGGCGCTCGTGGCCGGCCAGGATCGGGGGCAGACCTCGCTCGGGCAGATCCGTGCCGATCTCGAGCGGGTGCGCGCCTTCGCGGGCGCGGCGGGCGTGACGGGCGACGGGGTGCGGGTGCGTGTCGAGGGCCCGCTGCCGGCCGACGCGGTCGGGATGCTGCTCAACGAGCTGCGCAACGCCGGCGCGGAGGCGCTCGCCGTGGGCGACGTCCGGGTCGCGCCCGGGGTCGGGATCGCGGGTCGCGCGGGGTCGCTCGAGGTCGGCGGCCACGAGCTCCCGGATCCGTTCGAGCTGCTCGCGATCGGCTCGCCCGAGACCCTCACCGGGTCGCTCACCCGTGCCGGCGGACCGATTGCCCAGCTCGCGGCGACGTTCCCGTCGGTGTTCGTGGAGGTCGTCCCGGCGGAGGACCTCGTCCTGCCGCCCGCCGAGCGGCCGCTCGCACCGCGATACGGCCGGCCCCGGGTCTGACCGGCCGCGCTGGTACCCTCGCGGCGATGCCGGACCGACCGCCGATCGAGCTGCTCCTGGGCGACGTCGTCCGTCTCCGGCGACCGCATCCGTGCGGCGGGCGGGACTGGCTCGTGGACCGCCTGGGCGCTGACATCGGGATCCGGTGCCGAGGCTGCGGCCGGCACGTGCTCATCGAGCGGGCGGCTCTCGAGCGCCGGATCCAGTCGTTCGTCGAACGCGGCAACCGGGCGATGACCGCCGCCGTGGCGCCGCGGCCGGTGACGTGACGGGCGCACCGCTCGAGGGGGAGCGCGAGCGCCGGGCCGCACCCGTCGGCGAGATCGAGCCGGACCTGCTCATCGAGCCGGAGCGTCCCGGTCCGGCAGCCGAGGAGCCCGAGGCCGAGGAGCCCGAGAGCGCGCTCGAGGTCTTCCGCAACCGCCCCTTCCTGCTCCTGTGGCTGAGCCAGGCCGCCACGCAGATCGGCGGCAACATGGTCCTCTACGGGCTGACCGTCATCATCCTCGAGGCGACCCGGTCGAACACCGCTGTGTCGTTCCTCATCCTCACGTTCCTCGTGCCCGCGGTGCTGTTCTCCGCCGTGGCCGGGGTGTACGTCGACCGCTTCGACCGACGGGCGATCCTCATCGTCACGAACGTCCTCCGCGGGGCGGCGTTCGTGCTCACGTTCCTCGTCGGCTCGAACGTCGCCGCGATCCTGCTGCTCAACGTGTTCGTGTCCACGGTCACCGTGTTCTTCGCGCCGGCGGAGGCGGCGATGATCCCGAGGCTCGTCTCGCGCGGGCAGCTGATCTCGGCGAACGGGATCTTCACGCTGACGCTCAACGCGGCGTTCGCACTCGGCTTCGCGCTCGCCGGCCCGATCGTGGTGACGATCGCGGGTGCGCCGGCGCTCATCCTGCTCGTCGCGATCCTCTACCTCGTGGCGGCGGTCCTGTGCTGGACGCTGCCGCCCGCGCCGCCCGTGAGCGACGAAGCGCTCGACCCGCGGACCGCGGTCGCGGACGCGGAGCGCGCCGTGGGGTCCACCGTGGCGCAGCTCCGGGAAGGCCTCGCGTTCGTCCGGCTGAACCCCGCGATCGCGTGGTCGCTCGTGTACCTGGGGATCGCCGCCTCGCTCGTGGGTGTGCTGGGCGTCCTCGGCCCGGACTTCGCGGCCGAGACGCTCGGGCTCGAGCCGAAGGACCTCGTCGTCGTCGTGCTGCCACTCGGGATCGGGATCGTGATGGGCGTGTTCATCCTGAACGCGTTCGGGAAGTACCTGCCGCGACGGCGGGTAATCGAGTTGGGCCTCGTGCTCCTCGGCGTGCTCCTCGCGCTCCTCGCCGTGTCGGGACCGGTCGCGCGCTTCCTCCAGCGCGCCGAGCAGGCGGCCGGGCTGCTCGACCTGTCGGCGCTCACGTCCCTGCTCGCGATCGTCGTCCTGATCGCGTTCCTCGCCGGGATCGCGTACGCGTTCGTGGCCATCCCCGCCCAGACGCAGCTCCAGGAGGACCTCCCCGAAGACGTCCGGGGGCGCGTGTTCGGGATCCTGAACATGCTGGTGTCGGTGGCCAGCTTCCTGCCGATCATCGCCGTGGGCCCGATCTCGGACCTCGCCGGCACGACGGCGGTGATCATCGGCGTGGCCGCGTTGGTGGCGGTCGCGGGCGTGGTCTCGATCGCGACGCGTGGCCCGCTGCGACCGACATCCGCCGAGGCGGCCACCAGCCCGCGCCAGCCCGCTCCCGTCGATCCGGTCGGCGTGATGATCCAGGCCGAGCTCCACCCGGACTTCCGCTTCCGCGATCCGGATTCGCTCGGGATCGCGCCGGCCGGCGGCGAGCCGATCCCGCGCCGTGAGCCGGCGCCCCGTCCGACCCCGGCCGCGCCGCCCGACCCGCCAGCGGGGCTCGAATGAGCGCCGACGCGCGCAGCCGACCGTCCCGCGGCGTGGCCGTCGTGTTCACCGGCGGCACGATCAGCATGATCGCGGACCCGCACGCTGGCGGGAACGTGCCCGTGCTCGACGGCAGGGAGATCCTCGCCCGCACGCCCGGTCTCGACGAGCTCGCCATGGTCGTGCCGGTGGATCTCGGCCGGACGCCCGCGTCGCACTTCACGCTCACCGACCTGCTCGGGATCGCGGAGCGGATCCGGGAGCTTGCCCGGGACCCGGAGATCGACGGCATCGTCGTCGTCCAGGGGACCGACACGATCGAGGAGACGGCGTTCTGCTGGGACCTCGTCCACGAGGGCCCCACGCCGATCGTCGTCACCGGGGCGATGCGCGCCGCATCCGACCCGGGCTACGAGGGACCGGCGAACGTGCGCGACGCGGTGGCCGTCGCCGCCCACGCCGCGATGGCCGGCGAGGGCGTGGTGGTCGTGCTGGGCGGCACGATCGAGGCCGCGGACGACGTCGCGAAGACCCACACCTCGTTGCTCACGACGTTCCGGTCGCCGAATGCGGGGCCGCTCGGCACGATCGATGGCGGGCAGGTGCACCTCGCGCGCAGGCGAACGGCCCGGCGGCACGTGGCGGCACGGCGGGCGCCGGAGCGCGTCCACTTGATCACGGTCACGACGGGCATGGACGGGTCGCTCATCCGGGCCGCGGTCGCAGCCGGGGCGGACGGGCTCGTCGTCGCGGCCACCGGATCCGGCAACACGTCGCCCGCGACCCTCGAGGCGGCAGCCGAGGCAATCGCGGCGGGCGTGCCCGTCGTCCTCACGACGCGCTGTCTCGGTGGCTGCGTGTCGACGGCCTACGCGTTCCCGGGTGGGGGAGCGACCTGGGCGCGCGCCGGGGCGATCCTCGCGGGCCACCTGTCGGGGCCGAAGGCACGGGTGGCGCTCGCGCTGGGGATCGGTGCCGGTCTGGACGATGCCGGCCTGCGCGCGCTCCTGGCGGACCCGTGGCCGGCCCGCTGAGCGCGACGATCCTGCGCGGACGGATCGCCACACTCGCCGGCGAGGACGGGCCGGCGTGGGTCGAGGCGATCGGGATCGAGGGCGGGCGGGTGGTCGCCGCGGGCGCGCTCGACGACGTCCGGGCCGCGCTGCCGGCATCGGCGATCGAGACCCGGCTGCGCGAGGATGAGGCGGCGCTCCCAGGCCTCACCGACAGCCACCTGCACCTCGCCGAGGTCGCGCTCGCCGCCGTCCGCGTGGATCTTGCCGACGCGGCGACGCTCGACGCGGGTCTGCGCCGGGTCGCTGCGGCGGCCGGCGATCGTGCCGAGGGCTGGATCGAGGGCAAGGGCTGGGACGCCGATCGCTGGGGTCGCTGGCCGACGGCGGCCGATCTGGAGCGGGTCGCCCCCGGTCGCGCGGTCGCGCTCTGGGCACACGACCATCACGCGCTGTGGGTGAGCGCCGAGGCGCTCCGACGGGCCGGCGTCGACCGCGAACGCGCCGACCCCGACGGCGGCGTGATCCGGCGCGACGAGCACGGTGAGCCGACCGGCGTGCTCCACGAATCCGCGGCCCGGCTCGTGATGAGCCGGGTCCCGCGTCCCGAGGCGGCGACGATCGCCCGCGCGGTCACGGAGCTCGTGCCGCAGCTGCTCGCGCTGGGCGTCGTCGCGCTCCACGACCCGGGGGCGCTGTCGCTGGAGACCGGTCTCGGCACCGCGATCGCCGCGTACCGGTCGCTCGCCGCGGACGGCCGGCTGGGGCTGCGCGTCCACGCCTGCATCCGACCGGAGCAGCTGGACACCGCGCTCGGCGAAGGGCACCGGAGCGGGGCGCCGCTGGGCGAAGATCCCCTCGGGCGGCTCCGGTTCGGCTGGCTGAAGTGCTTCGCGGACGGGACGCTGGGCTCGCGGACGGCCGCGCTCATCGAGCCCCTCGCCGCCGTTCCGGGCGAGCCGCTGCCGCCGAACGACGGCTTCGGCGTGTGGATGACCGAGCCGGCCGAGCTCGCCGCCCTCGCGCAGCGGGCTGCCGGGGGCGGGATCGGGACGATCATCCACGCGATCGGCGACCAGGCGGTCCGCGCATCGCTCGACGCCCTCGCGCCCACGGTCGGGCGCAGCCCTGTGTGGCCGCGCCTCGAGCACGTCCAGCTCGTCGGGGCGGATGATCTCGGGCGGTTCGCCGCTGCCGGAGTCGCGGCCTCGGTCCAGCCGGTCCACGTCCGATCCGATGCCGCGAAGGCGCGCCACCTCTGGGGCGCCCGGGCCGAGGAGCGCGGCTACCCGTTCGGCGCGCTCGACGCGAGTGGCGCACTCGTCTGCTTCGGGACGGACGCGCCGGTGGAGCCGATCGACCCGTGGCCGGGCCTCGCGTGCGCCGTGACGCGCGCGGCTCCGACCTGGCCGCCCGGCACGCCACCGTTCGGACCCGCGCACGCGATGCCGCTCTGGCGCGCGATTCGCGCGGCGATCTGCAACCCGGCGCGGAGCGCGGGCGAGCCGGATCGGGGTCGGCTCGTGCCGGGTCAGCGCGCGGACGTCGTCGTCGTGCCGCTCGAGGCGCTCGCCGAGCCGGTCGCCGTCGGCGGGGCGCTCTGGTCGGCGCGCCCGACGCGGGTGCTCCTCGACGGCGAGGTGGTGTTCGAGCGCTGAGCCCTCGCGGGCTCGAGGCGGACGCCGCTGCCCCAGGCGGTCAGTGGCTGCCCGCGCCCGCCGCGGTCGCGTACCCGCGCAGGCCGAGCGCGCCCGCCGCCTGGGCGAACAGCCCGTTGAGGATCCGCGAGGTCGAGGGGAACGCGTGGATCGTCTCGGCGAGCACCTCCACCGGGACCCGGGCGCGGATCGCGAGCACGCACTCGTGGATCGCGGCCGAGGCGTCCGGGCAGGCCATCGCGGCCCCGACCAGCTCACGCGTTGCCCGGTCCACGACGATCGTGACGTGGCCCGTCTCCGCCTCCACGGAGTAACCCTTCGCCGTGTGCCGGAAGTCGGCCACGAGCTCGAAGGCGTCGAGCCCGGCCGCCAGCGCCTGGTCGAGCGTCAGTCCCACCGATGCCGTCTCCGGATCGGTGTACGTCGCACGGGGCAGGGCTCGGTACTCGGGCACGATCGGCTCGCCGAGCGCCATCCGGACCGCGAGCTCGCCCTGGTAGTGGCCTTGGTGCGTATGCAGCTCCGGTCCGGCGACGTCGCCCGCGAGCCACAGGCCGGGCGCGACCCGTAGCCGCCCGTCGCGCGGGAAGCCGCCCCGGCCCGATGGATCGAGCCCGTAGTGCTCGAGCCCGAGCTCGTCCACCGGGAACTCCCGACCGACCGCGAGCAGGATCGCATGCCCCTCCGCGGTCGAGCCGTCGTCGAGGATCACTGCGTGCGCGCCGTCGCGGCCCCCGTGCGGCTGCACCCGCGTCGCCCGGACGCCCGTGCGCACGGCCACGCCATCGCGCTCGAGCGCGAAGCGCAGCGTCTCCGAGTTCCGCGGGTGGTCGGTGGGCACGAGCCGCGGGCCGGACTGGACGATCGAGGTGGGAACCCCGAAGCGGGCGTACACCTGGGCGAGCTCGACGCCGGTCGGGCCGCCGCCGAGCACGAGCAGGCTCCGCGGCAGCTCGCGCGTGAGCGTCGCCTCGCGATTCGTCCAGGGCAGTGCGTCCGCCAGCCCCTCGATCGGCGGGCGCTTCGAGACCGAGCCCACGGCGACCACGACGTTCGCGGTCTCGAGCACGACGGTGCTGCCGTCCTCGGTCACCGCGACGCGCCCGACCCCGACGATCCGTGCCTCGCCCCGCACAACGTGCGCGCCGGCGTCCTCGAGCGCGCGGACGTGGCTCGAGTCGTCCGGCTCGGGGGCGTCGGGCGGGCGGTTGACCATGTAGTCCCGGCGCTTCGAGGCCTCGCTCCATGCGTAGCCGCCGGAGAGGTGGCGCTGGGCGGCGTGCAGCAGCGCCTTCGACGGCACGCAGCCGATGTGCGGGCAGGAGCCGCCGAACCAGCGCCGGTCGACGATCGCCACGGAGGCGTCGAGCGAGCGCGCCTTGTACGCGGCGGCCTCGCCCGCCGGCCCGGCCCCGATGATCACGAAGTCGTACGTCACGGCCGTCCTCGCTGCGTGGAAGCCCGGCGCTTCGCGGTGGGTGATCGGTGCATCGTCGCCCGCGCGCGTCGCGCCGTCACGGGCCCGGCGGCCGCCCGCTGCCGCGCTGCCGCCGTGCCTCGTAGAGGAGCACGGCTGCTGCGATCGACACGTTGAGGCTGTCCGCCACGCCGAGCATCGGCAGCCGGACGGGGCGGACGCGCGGGTCGGACCACGTCGCGCTCAGCCCGTGCGCCTCGCTGCCGAGCACGACCGCGCTCGCGCCGGCGAGGTCCGCGTCCGTGTAGAGCGCCTGGGCGTCCACCCTGGCCGCCCAGGGGACGATGCCCGCGCCGAGCAGGTACTCGAGCACGGCCGGCGCCGGCGCACTCGCGACGGGCAGGGCGAAGATCGTTCCCAGCGAGGCGCGGATCGCGTTCGGGTTGAACAGGTCCGTGAGCGGATCGGCGAGGATGACCGCCGACGCACCGGCGCCGTCGGCCGAGCGCATCGCCGCGCCGAGGTTGCCCGGCTTCTCGACCCGCTCGAGCACGACCACGAGCGCATCCGGCGGGAGCTGCAGGCGATCCAGGCCGAGCGGCGGGATCCGGACGACCGCGACCACCCCCTCGGCACGATCGCCGAAGCCGATCCGCTCCAGCACGGCATCGCTCGACGGGTGCACCGGCACGCTTCCGGAGGCCAGCCGGGCCGCGAGCGCCCGGCCCTCCGGGTCGCGCCCGAGCCGTTCCGGGCTCGCGAACACCTCCACGGCCTCGACTCCGGCATCGAGCGCCCGCGCGACCTCGCGGACGCCGTCGACGAGCGTGAGGCCGGTCCGATCCCGATGCCGCCGGTCGCGCAGCTCGGCGGCCGCCCGGACGCGCGGGTTCCGAGGACTCTCGAGCACGGTCATCCCTCGAGCACCTTCATGCGGCCCAGCGCGCGTAGCTGCCGAGCGGCAGGACGCGTCCCGTCCGGGCCTCGAGGCGCAGGTCGCCGGTCTCGGGATCGACGGCGAACGCGCTCGTCACGAGCTCGGCGAGCCTGCCGGCATCCCAGCCCGGCGTGTGCGCGGTCAGCAGCACGACCTGCGGCTCCGGGATGAGCCCCGCGAGCGCCTCGAGGAGCGGTGGGAGGTCGGTCGCGATCCGCCACGTCCGACGGCGCTCGCCGTGTCCATAGGACGGCGGGTCGAGCACCACCCCGTCGTAGCGCCGGCCGCGGCGCCGCTCGCGGGCGACGAACGCCGCGACGTCGTCCACGAGCCAGCGGACCGGCGCATCGCCGAGTCCCGAGTGGGTGGCGTTCACGCGTGCCCAGGCGACGGCCGGCCGGGACGCGTCGACGTGGGCGACGTCGCCGCCCGCCGAGGCAATCGTGAGCGTGGTCCCGCCGGTGTACGCGAACAGCGACAGCAGCACCGGCGGACGCCCGAGTCGCGTCCCGGCCCCGGCGACGACGGCGGCCAGCCAGGGCCACAGTGCAGCGTGCTCGGGAAACAGGCCGACCTGACCACCTGCCGCGGCGCGGAGCTCGAGGGTGAGCCCGGCATGGCGGACCAGCCATGGCAGCGTGTCGCCGCCACGGACCCATGCCCCGCCGCCGTCGTCGGCGCGCTCGTAGACGAGATCGGCGGCCGGCAGGCCCGATGCAAGCCATTCCGCGCCGTACGCGGCGCCGCTCGGGCGGTCGGTCACGTGCGCGCCGAAGCGCTCGATTCGCCGGCCCTCGGCGGCGTCGAGCAGCTCGTACTCGTCACCCGCCGGGTCCTGCCGCCGGATCGTGCCGTCGCGCATGTCGCCATCGTGCCATCGCGCCGGCGGTTGAAACGCGCTCGATAGCGGGCGGGACGCTTCGCTCGACCGTCCGCGGCGATCGATCCGCCACGCTCATCCTCCCGGGCACGTCTGCCCGGTCGAGAGGGACCACAGCGCCGATGGATGACCGCGAACCGGGGAAGGCCGACCGCGACCCGCTCGTCGCGCTCGTCGAGCGCACCGAGCGCCTCGTCGCACGCCGGAGCGCCCCGGAGCCCGCCTCGCCATCTGCTGCGGCCCGGCTCCGGCGGCTCGCCGACCACCTCGCCGGCCACGTCGGCCCGCGCGTCCGGTCGCTCGACGCGCCGCTCGTCGTGCTCCTGTTCGGGCCCACCGGCGCCGGCAAGTCCAGCCTGTTCAACGCCCTGGCTGGACGGCACGCGAGCCGGGTCGGCGTCCTGCGGCCGACGACGCGGGAGGTCGTGGTCCTCGCCACGCCTGCCGCTGCCGAAGCGGTGGTCAGTCCCGGCGCACCCCTGGGCGGCGTGGATTCGGACCGGGTGCGGATCGTCGCCGACGATGCCGCGCCGGCCGGGCTCGTGCTCCTCGACGCCCCGGATCTCGACTCGGTGGAGGCGGCGAACCGTGAGCTCGCCGAGCGACTGATCGAGAGCGCCGATCTTGGGATCTTCGTCACGAGCGCGGTCCGGTACGCCGACCGCGTGCCGTGGGACGTGCTCCGTCGCGCCCGGGAGCGCGGGCTGCCGCTGGTCGTCGTGCTCAACCGGCTGCCGTCGGCGCCGGGCGACGCCGCGGAGGTCGTGGATGACGTCCGGCGGCTGCTCTCGCAGGGCGGGATCGACGAGCTCTCGGTGGACGT
>DASSPX010000078.1:0-18329 GCA_035699445.1 Candidatus Limnocylindrales bacterium
GGGCGGTCGATCGAACCGAGCGGCGTGGACTTCGTCCGCTTGCCGAACTCGGACGTCGGGCTCGCCTGGCCCTTCGTGAGCCCGTAGATCCGGTTGTTGAACATCACCATCGTGAAGTCGACGTTCCGGCGCATCGAGTGGAGCAGGTGGTTGCCGCCGATGGACAACGCGTCGCCGTCGCCGGTGATGACCCACACCATGAGATCCGGGCGGGCGGCCTTCAGGCCGGTGGCGAGCGTCGGCGCCCGCCCGTGAATCGAGTGGAAGCCGTACGTGTTCATGTAGTACGGCAGGCGGCCCGAGCAGCCGATGCCGCTGATGAACACGATGCTCTCGCGGGGATACCCGAAATCGGGCATCACCTTCTGGGTCTGGGCGAGGATCGAGTAGTCGCCGCAGCCCGGGCACCAGCGCACCTCCTGGTCCGACACGAAGTCCTTGCGGGTCAGCGTGGGCAGGGGGCGGGTCGCGCGATCGGGCATGGCGTTCGTGTCGGTCATCGTGCTTCCTGCTCGCCGAGGACGCGCACCGCCTCGGCGACGATCTCGCCGATCCGGAACGGCTTGCCGCGGACCTTGTCGTAGCCCACCGCGTCGACGAGGTACTTCGCGCGGATGAGCAGGAGGAGCTGCCCGAGATTCACCTCGGGGATGAGCACCCGGCGGTAGGCCCGCAGGATGTCGCCGGTGTTGCGCGGGAACGGGTTGACATAGCGCAGGTGCGCGTGCGCGACGGCGTGCCCCTCCGCGAGCAGCCGTTCCGTGGCGCTGCGCAGCGCGCCGTAGGTCGAGCCCCAGCCGAGGATGAGGAGGTCGCCCGCGGGCGGACCGTAGACCTCGAGGAGCGGGATGTCGCGCGCGATGCCGGCCACCTTCTCCGCGCGCAGGAGCTGCATCAGGTGGTGGTTGTCGGGGTCGTAGCTGACGTTGCCCGTGACGTCCGCCTTCTCGAGTCCGCCGATCCGGTGCTCGAGCCCGGGCGTGCCCGGCACGGCCCACGGCCGGGACAGCGTCTCCGGATCGCGCAGGTACGGCCGGAACGGGGCGTCGGCCGGCGTGGCGTTCGGGACGCTGATGTCCGGCAGCTCGTCGAGCGAGGGGACCGCCCACGGCTCGGCCCCGGTGGCGAGGAACGCGTCCGAGAGGTAGGCGACCGGGGTCATGTACTTGAGCGCGATGCGTGCCGCCTCGATCGCGAACGTGAAACACTCCGCAGGAGTGGCCGGGGCGACGATCGGGATCGGCGAATCCGCGTTCCGGCCGAACATCAGCTGGAGCAGGTCCGCCTGCTCGTTCTTCGTCGGCATCCCGGTGGACGGACCGGCCCGCTGGACGTCCACGACGACGAGCGGCAGCTCCGTCATGACCGCCAGGCCCATCGCCTCCGCCTTGAGCGCGATGCCCGGACCGGAGCTGGCGGTGAGACCGAGCGCCCCGCCATACGCCGCGCCGATCGCCGCGCCGATCGCCGCGATCTCGTCCTCCGCCTGGAAGGTCTTCACGCCGTAGTGCTTGTAGCCCGACAGCTGGTGGAGGATGTCCGAGGCGGGCGTGATCGGGTACGAGCCGTAGAACAGGTCGCGCTTCGCGAGCTTCGACGCCGCCAGAAAGCCGAGCGCCGTCGCCTCGTTCCCCGTGATGTTCCGGTACACGCCAGGCGGCAGGTGCGCCTTCGGCACGCGGTACGTCGTGTGGAACATCTCGGTCGTCTCGCCGAACGCGTAGCCCGCCTTCAGCGCACGCCGGTTCCCCTCGGCGATCACGGGACGAGCGCCGAACTTCTGCTCGATCCAGGTAAGCGTCGGGGTCATGTCCCGCTCGTAGAGCCAGAACATCAGGCCGAGCGCGAAGAAGTTCTTCGTGAGGTCGACCTGCTTGCTCGTCATGTCGAGCCCCTCGAGCGCGCGGGCGTTGAGCGTGCTGATCGGGACCTCGAACACGGTGTACTGCTTGAGCGAGCCGTCGGTCAGCGGGTTCGACGTGTAGGCCGCCTTGTTCAGGTTCTGCTGGGTGAACGCGTCGCTGTTGACGATCAGGGCGCCACCGGCCGGCAGATCGCCGACGTTCGTCTTCAGCGCGGCCGGGTTCATCGCCACGAGGACGTCCGGGGCATCGCCGGGCGTGTGGATGTCGCTCGAGCTGAAGCTGATCTGGAAGCCCGACACGCCGGGCAGCGATCCGGCCGGCGCCCGGATCTCCGCGGGGAAGTCCGGAAGCGTGCTGATGTCGTTGCCGAACACTGCGGCGGTCCGGGTGAACTGGGTCCCGGTGAGCTGCATGCCGTCGCCGGAATCGCCGGCGAAGCGGATCGTGACGCGGTCGAGCTCCTGGACCGACCGCTCGGGCGGCGCCTGTGTGATCGTCATCCGCCTTCGGGCTGCTCCATCCGCTGATGCGGCCGGGGCGGGAGGTTCAGCAGCTCCTCCGGGAACGCCTCGGCCAGGAACTTGAGGATGTCGACCTGTCGGACGACGCCGGTGAGGATGCCGTGGTCGTCGACGACGGGCACGTTCCGGTAGCGACCGGACTGCATGAGCTCGATCGCGTCCCGCACGGTCTGGTCGATTCGGAGCGTGCGCGGCTCGGTCGTCATGAGGGTCTCCACAGGCTGCGACAGGTCGACCGGCTCGACGTCCTCGCCGACCAGGCGGCCGAAGACGTCGCGCTCGGTAAGCACGCCCGTCAGCCGGCCATCGGCATCGGTCACGAACACCGAGTCGCCGGTTCCCGTTCGCTGAATCGCCCGCAGGCACTCCGCGAGCGACGTTCCCGGGGCGACGGTGACGGGTTCGCGCCGTCCCACGACCGTGAGCTTCTCTTCGACCAGCGCCGGGACACGCCCGACGACGGCTCGCTCGGTCAGATCGGTCATCGGGCCAAGTGTATGCGCGTGGCCCCGAGGGCGACCTCGCCGCGCCCGAGCCGTGACGGTGATGCAACGCGCTCGCCGGTCGAGACCGGCGCGGCCGCCGAGGCTCGAACGCGAGGGTGGAGGCATGAGCAACCACGAAGCGGACGCCGCCGCCCGCGGCGGCAGCAGTCGATACGGCCGGAACCCCGGGTCCGGCTCGAACGAGCCGAAGCAGCACGAGCGCAAGGAGCAGCGCCCGGACTGGGTGCCGCGCCAGGGCGGCGACCAGACGCGCCGGCCCGACGAGGAGCTGCGCGGCGGCGAGGGCACCGGGGGACCCGCAGGAAGCTAGCCCGCCTCCCTCGACGCCGCCGGCTTCGTTAGCCTCGGCGGCGATGGACCGCTCCCGGCTGCTCGGCGTCGTGCTCGTCATCGTGAGCGCGTGCGCATTCGGGTCCGGGGCCATCTTCTCGAAGCCGGTCTACGCCACCGGCGTGGACTGGCTCACGCTCCTCTCGTGGCGGTTCCTGTTCGGCGCGACGCTGGGCTGGCTGCTGGTGCTGACGCAGCCCCGGGTCCGCGCCGCGCTCCGCGCGATGTCCCGGCGTGCGCTCCTCGTCGCGCTCGCCCTGGGGGTGATGTACACCGGCAACGCGGGCACGTACTACGCCTCGCTCGAGACCGTCCCCGCGTCGCTCGCCGCGCTCATCGTCTACATCTACCCGCCGATCGTGGCCGTGCTCGCGGCCCGGTTCGCCGCGCCGTTGCGCGGGATCCGCATGTGGGCGGCCCTCGGGCTCGCGCTCGTGGGGGTGGTGCTCGCAGTCGGAGGCATCGATGCATCCGCGCCGCCGCCCACGGCCGGCCTCGCCCTCGCGATCGCGTCGGCGGTCATCTATGCGTTCTGGATCATCCTGTCGGCGCGCCTCGTCGGCGAGCGGAGCGGCCGGCTGGCGAGCCAGGCGGAGCGGTCCGTGTCGCCGTCGGAGACCGCACTGGGCGCGACCGCTCTGATGATGACAGCCACGATGGCAACGTTCTGGCTGCTCGCCCTGCTGACCGGCCGCCCCGTCGCACCGGCCCTCATCCCGGCCGACGCCTGGCCCGGCCTGCTCGGCGTGGGGATCGTGGCGACGTTCGTCGCGATCGTGACGTTCTACGTGGGGGCGAGCCGCGTCGGCGCGGCGCAGGCGGCGCTGATCGCGACGCTCGAACCGGTGTGGACGATCACGCTCGCCGCCGCGCTGCTCGGCGAACGGCTCGAGCCGATCCAGCTGGGCGGCGGCGTCCTGATCCTCGCCGGCGTCGTCCTTGCGCAGACGGGGACCCGCCCGCGACGGGCCGAGCCGGGGTCAGTGCCGGATCGACTCCCGACCACGTGACGCTGCGGCGCGTGCGCCGCCGATGAGCCAGCCCACGTCGGAACCGACGCCGATGAACCGGAACCCCTGCTCGAGCGCCTCCGGGACCGCATCCGCGCCGCGGAGCAGGATCCCGGCGGCCTTGCCGTGACGCCGGCAGGCGGCGATCACGCGATCGAGCGCGGCCACGAAGCCCGGGTGGTCGATCCGGCCAGGGATGCCCATGGCATGCGACAGGTCGGCGGGCCCGACGAACAGGCAGTCGACGCCGTCGATCGCGGCGAGTGCGTCGGCGTTGTCCACGGCGAGCGGCGATTCAACCTGGAAGATGCCCAGGAGGCGATCGTTGATCGCCGCAACCTCGGGGTGGTCGATCGTCGCGTAGCCGTCACCGCGGACCGTGAGGGCGACGCCGCGGATCCCCTGGGGCGGGAAGCGCATCCAGGTCAGCGCGTCGCGGACGTCCTCTGCGGTCTCCATCCGCGGGACCATCAGGCCGTCGGCGCCGAGGTCGAGGGCACGCGCGATCCGGAGGCGCTCCGAGGACTGGACCCTGACGAGGGCCGCTGCCGGCGTGGTCTGGATCGCGTGGAGCTGGCCAAGGAGCTCGGCCTCGCCACCGTGCCCGTGCTCGAGGTCGACGATCAGCCAGTCGAAGCCGGCCTGCGCCACGGTCTCGGCCGCAACCGGATTCGCGAGCTGGATGAACGCGCCGATCGTGGGCTCGCCGGCGAGGACGCGGCGGCGGAGCTCGCCGCGGGGTGGGAGGGTGGCGTCCGGGGTGTCGGTCATCGCGCGATGCTGCCACGGCCCGGCGGCCGCTGGTGCGGCCGTCCCGTCGTGGCGTCGGGGCAGGCGCTCGCGGCAATCGACCGATAACGGCGCGATGAGCCGGGGATACGCGGCGCTCCCCAGGATGGGGCATGCACGACGCTCAGTCGGGGAACGCCTCCGGTCCGCGCTCGACGAGACGGCGAGCCTCCTCGGCCGCCGCCTCGGTATGCTCCGGCGGCAGCCACGTGAAGGGGTAGCGCGCGTCCTCGAGCGCGGCCGCCTGCCTCGTGAGCCACAGCGGCCGGAAGGTGTCGATCATCACCGCCAGCTCCTCGGTCGCCTCCTTGCCGATCGAGGCCTCGACGGTGCCCGGGTGGGGCCCGTGCGGGATCCCGGCGGGATGGAGCGTGAACGACGCGATCCCCACCCCACGCCGGCTCATGAAGTTCCCGGCGACGTAGTAGATGACCTCGTCGCTGTTGATGTTCGAGTGGTTGTACGGCGCCGGGATCGCGAGCGGGTGGTAGTCGAATTTCCGGGGCACGAAGGAGCACACGACGAAGTTGCGCGCCTGGAAGGTCTGGTGGACGGGCGGCGGCTGGTGGATGCGGCCGGTGATCGGCTCGAAGTCGGCGATGTCAAACGCATACGGCCACAGATAGCCGTCCCAGCCGACGACGTCGAACGGGTGGTGGACGAAGTGGTACGCGGTGTGACGGCCGCGGGCTCGGACGATCACCCGGTAGTCGCCCCTGTCCGTCCTCGGTGCCTGGAGCTCCGGCACCCGGATGTCGCGCTGCGAGTACGGCGAGTGCTCGAGCAGCTGGCCGTAGTCGTTCCGGTAGCGCTTCGGGGGCTCGAGCTCGGACGGGCAGGTCAGCCACAACCAGCGTTGATCGACGCCCGCGTCCGCGTCGATCCGCCACGTCGTACCGATCGGCAGCACCAGGTAGTCGCCCGCGTGGTACGGCAGGTCGCCGAAGTTCGTGCGCAGCGTCCCGCTGCCCTCGTGCACGAACAGCAGCTCATCCGCCTCACCGTTGCGGTAGAACACGCCGTCCGCCATCGGCTCGACCGGCAGGCAGACCCCGAACGTCACGTCGGCGTTCGTGAACAGCGCGACACGGCCGGTGATCGCGTCTCCCGTCGGCGTCAGCTTCGTGGAGTCGATGAGCGCGTGGTGGTGGGACCCATCGTCGGCGATCTCGACGGGCACCGGCCCCATCGGCTCGATCCGCTGGACGCGCGTCGGCGGCGTGACGTGGTAGAGCAGCGAGCTCCGGCCGGTGAACCCCTCGACGCCGAACAGCTCCTCCGCGTAGAGCGAGCCGTCGGGGGCGCGATGCTGCGTGTGGCGCTTGTGCGGGACGTCGCCGCGGGCGACATAGAACATCGGGCGCCTCCGGGTTCCGCGGGCACGGGACAGGTGCCCCTAGGATGCACCGCCCGGCCGCAGGGCGCCCGGCCGCACCTGCGGCGTCAGCGCTTCCGCGACTCCGCCGGCGCGACGAAATGTGCGCTCCCGGCAGCCGGGCGGATCCGGCTCTCGCGGTCGTCGTCCCAGCGCACCCGGTACTCGGCGCCGTACTCGTGCTCCACGACCTCGAGGATCACGCCCTCGCGCACCTTCGTGCCGACCTTCTCCGACTCGACGATGATCCGGTCACCGACCTTGCCGACCATTCCCGACCTCCCGTGGCTCCGAGTCGCGCGCCATTCCGTCGTGGATTCTCGCCCAGCCGCGCAACCCGTCCAGTGCCGGTCGGCCGGTCGCGTCCCGCGCGGGCAGTCAGGTACCGACGCGGTCGCTCCGGCGCTCGACCAGCACGACGTCCCGCCAGGCACCGCTGGCGTCGCGGCCGATCCGCTCCCGCACGCCGACGCGCCGGAACCCGACCGCCTCGTGGAGGGCGAGCGACGCCGTGTTCTCGGCCTGGATCCCGGCCTGGACCGTCCACAGCCCGGCCGCCTCGGTGGCCGCCATGAGCGCCTCGAGCAGCGCCCGCCCGACGCCCTGGCCACGGGCCTCGGCGGCCACGTACACGCTCTCCTCGACGACACCCTCGTAGACGCACCGCCCGCTCACCTGGGACACGGCCGTCCAGCCGACGACGCGGCCGTCGGGCGTCCGGGCGACCAGGCGGCAGTCCGGCCGGTGGTCGGCGTCCCAGGCGGCCCAGTCGGGCGCGTCCGTCTCGAACGTCGCGACGCCGGTGGCGATGCCCTCGAGGTAGATCCGGCGCACGTCCGGCCAGTCTGCGGGCAGCATCGGCTCGATCCGGACGGAAACGGCAGTCGTCATGTCGCGAACGCTAGCCGCTGCGCCCGCGGGCGTCGACCGGCCAGTGCTCGACCCGCCCGTCCGGCAGGACGGCGACGAACGTGCTCACGAGGTCGATCACGGGGCACACGTGGTTGGGCACGACCGCGACGCGCTCGCCCCGAGCGGGACGCGGCGAGCCGGGCGGGATCCGGACGACGCCGTGGTAGTCCGACAGGCGCTCGATGATCGCATCGGGATAGGCGGGCAGGTGACCGTGGCCCTCGAGCCAGTCGGCACGATCCTTCGTGAGCGCCTTCGCGCCGGCGTCGAGCACCACCCGGTCGGCGTGGGCCGACACCACGGTCGCGGCCACCACCGTCGCGATGCCCGCGGCGTCGATCGCGCCGAGCCGCCACTGCTGCCGGTCGCCCAGGACGTACGTCCCGGCGCGAATCTCGTTGACCCGGCCCTGGGCGGCATCCGTCATCGTGGGTGTCGAGCCGGCGGAGATCGTGGCGACCTCGAAGCCCGCTGCGCTCAGGGCGGCTGCCGCGGCCTCGAGCGTGGCGACCTCGTCGAGCGCGGCCGCGGCGCTCCGGCCCGGCCGGTAGCTGTGGCCGCCATGGGTGAACACGCCGGTGACGACGAGGCCCGCCGCGCGCGCGGCCCGCGCGACCTCGACCGCATCCTCGGGCGAGGGCACGCCGGTCCGGTGCTGGCCGGAGTCGAGCTCGACGAGTACGCGCAGCGGCCGGCGAGCCCCCGCCACGGCGGCGGCAAGACGCTCGGCGCCCTGGGCGGAATCCACGCCGACCGCAAGGTCGATCGCGTCGTGGAGCGCGCGGATCCGCTCCGCCTTCGGGCCCTCGGCCCAGATCGGGTAGGCGAGGAACAGGTCGTGGATCCCGGCCAGCGCGAACGTCTCGGCCTCCCCCACGGTGCCCACGCTCAGGCCGCGCGCCCCGGCATCGAGCTGGAGGCGGGCGATCCGCACGCTCTTGTGCGTCTTCGCGTGCGGCCGGAGCGCAACCCCGCGCCGGTCGAGGATCGCCTGGAGCCGCTCGACGTTGTTCCGGACGCGGTCTACATACACGACGACGGCCGGGGTGTCGAGGCGCTCGGGCAACGGCGGCAGGTCCGGCCGGTCGCGGGCCTGAACCGGGGTCGTGCCGTGCATCGTCATGCGGGCATCGCGGGGCGCGCGACGACCGGCGTCGTCAGCGATCCGAGGCGCTCGACGGCAAGGGTCACCGTGTCGCCCGGCTCGAGAAACCGTCCAAGCGTGGACTCTCGCACCTCCAGGAGGGAGCCGCCGCCCACCGTGCCGCTGGCGAGGATCTCCCCGGGCCGCAGGCGCACGTCCGCCGACGCCCGCTCGAGCATCTGCCCGAACGAGAAGTGCGCGCTGGACCAGGTGCCCCGCGAGCATTCGAGGTCGCGCCCGTCGGCCGTGCGAACGGTCGCGGTCATGACCAGGTCCGGGCCCGTCGCGCCGGGTGCGCGGGCGTCGGCGACCTCATCGGGCGTCACGAGCCACGGCCCGAGCGAGGTCGCGAAATCCTTGCCCTTCGCCGGCCCGAGGCGGACGGTCGTCTCCTCGCGCTGGAGGTCGCGCGCCGACCAGTCGTTGAGGACGAAGAACCCGCCGATCGCCTCCTCCGCCGTGTCCGCGGACAGGTTCACCACCGGCGTATCCACCAGCGCCCCGATCTCAAGTTCGTAGTCGAGCTCCACCGACCCGCGGGGGGGCCACACCGGTTCGCCCGGGCCGCGCAGCTCGGATGTGTTCGAGAAGTAGAAGATCGGCAGCCGGTACCACGCCTCGGGGACCGTGCCGCCGCGTCGCTCCCACATCGTCGCGACGTGGCGCTCGAACGCGTAGAAATCGCGAAACGCGGGCGGCGCGAGCACCGGCGGACCGAACGCGAGGTCGGCCGCGTCGAGCACCGCGTCATCCTCATCCGTGCCGCCACGCGGCCGGAACCGCTCGACGAGCTCGGTCAGGGCCGCGACACGGAGCCCGCGTCCGAGATGGGCGTCGAGCGTCGTGATCGGCTGCCGGAACAGCGCTGCGTCGTGCGCGAGCGAGGGCGTCCCGGTGACGGCACGCCGACGGGCGGGCTCGAGGTCGATCCACGTGCGGGCCGCGGCGTCGAGCGCCGCGGCAAGGCGCCAGGGGAAGCCGGCTGGCGCGTGCCGCTCCCGGACGTGGGCGAGCTTCATGTGCGCCGAGTCTACGAGGCGCCGCCCGACCGGGCGCGGGCGGCCGGCGACGGGCCGATCTGCCCCGGCCGTCCGGGCGCTCCGCGCGACCGATGCCTTCGGCTACTCCACGTCGATGGTGCCGGTCATCCCCGCTTCGGCGTGCCCCGGAACAGCGCAGTAGAACGCGAGCTGGCCCGGACCGACGGGCTGCACCGCGACGGCCACCGTCGAGTTCGGCGGAAGCGGCACGTGGATGTCGAGCGCGTCGATGTCGAACGAGTGCCCGATGGAGTCGCGGTTCTCCACGAAGAGCCCCAGCACCTCGCCCGAGGCGATCGCGTACGTCGCCGGTGCGAAGGACGTGTCCTCCATGACAAGGCTGTCGCTGATCGTCGGAGCCGCGGCGAGCGTTCCGCCCCCATCGCCTGCGGTCGCCGAGGCGAGTGATCCACTCACCACCAGCCCGATCACCAGCCCCGCGAGTGCGGAGACGGTCAGTCTGGCGCGCCCGTCCCAGGCGCCAACCGTGGCCGCACCCGCCTCCCGGTACACGCGGATCCCCGCAATCACCAGGATGAGCGTGGCAAGCAGCAGCGGCCAGCCGACCTGGAAGCCCGGATCGGCGGGGTGCACGAGCGAGTACGGAAGGTACGGGGCGTTGGCGAGCAGGATGAGGATCGGCGGCACGACCAGCGCGAGCCAGAGCCACCGCCGCCGCGGCGATGGGCGCAGGCGCGTCGCGATGACGGCACCCACGACGAGCACCACGAGAAAGGCTCCGAACACGGGCAGGAAGGCGGCGGCCTCGGGGTTGTCCAGGCTCGGGACGATGAACACGAGGATCAGGTAGGCCACCACGCCAACGAGGAGCCAGTAGGTCCCGCGGAAGAGCGAGGTGGCGAACGTCTTGACCATGGCTGAGCTTCCCTCCCGGCCCGATACGGGCCCCGTGGCTCCTATGCCCACTCCCCGGCAGGCCGCATGGCGGGGCCGCGTCCGGTCGAGGCCCGCCACGCCCGTGAGGCCCGGGCGATGGCGATCGTCACGAGGAGGATCGCCATGCCGTTGAGGGGGTGGAGCGCCGCGATGACGGGCTGGCTGTCGCGCAGCGCCACGAACACGGACTGGAGCGCGAACTGGACGAGCAGCAGCAGCGATCCGCCGACGATCCGGCGGCCCATCCGGCCGACGATCGCAAGGACGAGCACGACGAGCGTCAGCCACCCGAACAGGTAGCCGAACTCGCGATGCGTCACGAACGCTGCCGGATCGTCGAACACGCCCAGCCCGGCCAGGAACACCTGGACGACGACGCATGCCGCGAACAGCCAGCTCGCCCCTTCGTGCGCGCGGTGCACGTTCACCATCTGCCGTCCTCCGGATCGACCACGGCTGCGGTCCGCGGACACGGTCGCATCGCGCGGTCACGGGCGTCGTGGGAGCGGTGTCCCGAATCTGCGGGGATCGAGCGATCAGCCTGTGCGCCGGCGCTCGCCACCCAGCCCGGCCTCACGGGCGCGGACGATCGCCTCCGCCCGATCGCGGACCTGGAGCTTCGAGAAGATGTTCGACACGTGGTTGCGGACGGTCTTCGGCGACAGCACGAGCCGGTCGACGATCTGCTGGTTCGACAGGCCGCGTGCGATCAGCTCGAGGATCTCGCGCTCGCGTTCCGTCAGCTCGGGAAACGCGTGCTGTGCATACGGCGGCAGCGGCGATGCGAAGAAGGTCATCAGCCGTCGGGCGGTGACCGGCCCGAAGATCGCCTCGCCGCTCGCGACCGCGCGGATCGCCCGCTCCAGGGCGCCGCGATCGGCGCCCTTCACGAGGTAGCCGCGCGCTCCCGCACGGAGCGCCTCGAACACGGCCGCATCATCCTCGGCCATCGTCAGGGCGAGCACCGCGATGTGCGGGCTCGTGTCCACGATCTGGCGCGTGGCGGCGAGCCCGTCGAGGCCCGGCATCGCGAGGTCCATGAGGACGACGTCCGGCTGGACCTCGCGCGCCCGCTCCACCGCCTCGCGGCCGTCACCTGCTTCGCCGACGAGCGTGATTCCCGGCATCGTGGCCAGCAACGCGCGGACGCCGGCACGGAAGCCCGCGTGGTCATCGGCAACGAGGACGCGGATCGGGTCGCTCACGTCGCGACCGCCGGGGGATTCGCGAGCGGCAGGCGGGCGATGACGCGGGTGCCGCGTGTCCCGGCGGACGGCGGCGACTCCACGCGCAGCTCGCCACCCAGCTCGGCTGCGCGCTCAGCCATCGATCGAAGCCCGGTCCCGGTCGTGGACGCGCCGCCGCCGCCGAGGCCCGTGCCGTCGTCGGCGATCTCGAGCTTCAGCTCGCCGTCGGCACGGATCCGGACGACGCACCGGCGGGCACGGGCATGCCGCGCCGCGTTCGTCATCGCCTCGGCCGCGATCCGGTACGCCGCCACCTCGACCGCCGCGGGCAGCTCCCCGAGCGCAGCGGCCTCGACGATCACCTCCATCGACCCCGACGCCTCTCCGAGCCGGCCCGCCTCGCGGCGGATCGCCCCCGCGAGGCCGAGCTCGTCGAGCACCGGTGGGCGGAGCCCATCCACGAGGCGGCGGACCTCGGACACCCCCTCGCGGACGTCGGCGGCGAGCTCCAGCAGGGCAGGCTCGGCGCGCTCCGGGTCCGTGTGGACGAGCGTCGCGGCAGCCTCCGCGCGCATGGCGATCGCGGCGAGGGACGGTCCCAGCCCATCGTGGAGATCGCGATGGAGGCGTCGGCGCTCCTCCTCGCGGGCCGTCACGATCCGCTCGCGTGACCGGCGCAGGTCCTCGGTCAGCAGGACGGCATGCGCGGCGGCGCCGATCTGGCGCGCGAGGTCATCCAGCAACGCGCGATCCGCGGCCGAGAGCGGCTCGTCCGCCTGGCGGCCGGACACGAGCAGGCGACCCACCGGCTGCGTCTGGTGCACGAGCGGCAGCGCGAGCTCCGGACCGGCCGTTTCACCGCGCCGGGCCACCGGTCGCTCGTCCCCCGGCGTGCCGAGCTCGAGCGCGACGAACGGCAGCCGGAGGGCGTCCGCTACGGTATCGACGATCACGCCCGGGATCGCACCGGGCTCGAGCGTGCCTTCGAGCCGGCTGCCGAGGCGCCGGATCGCGCGGACCGGGTCGTCGCGATCGCCGTAGAGCGCACGATCGATCGTGCGCTGGACGACGTCCCGCAGGGGGAGCACGAGCACCGCGGCCAGCCCCGTCGCGAGCAGCGACGTCGCGAACGGCTCCTGCGCGTCGAACACCCGGCCGAGGATCGTCACCGCCCCCGCGTACGTGACGACCACGCCCGCCGACAGCGTGCCCCACAGCAGGGAGCGCCGCACGACGACGTCGATGTCGAACGCGCGGTGGCGCAGGATCGCGGAGCCGAGGGCGAGCGGAACCGGGACGCCCACGATGCCGGCGACGCTCCACGGCAGGAGCGGCCGGCCGGCGATCGCCTCCGGCACGACCCAGACGACGATGTTCACGGCCACGCTGAACGCGCCCGCCGCAAGGAACGCTCCCAGGAGCCGCCGGTCGGCGGGTCCGGATCGCCGCCAGCGAACGGCGGTCATCAGGGCCGAGGTCACGATCGAGCCGGCGACGATGCCGAGCTGGAGGGTGCTGTAACTCGCGAAGAAGCCGACCGCCGAGGTCGAAGTCAGCCAGGCGATGCCCACGTTGAGCGCCGCGAGGCCGAACACGACGGCGTACGGCACGAGCTCCAGCAGCGGACGGCGGGCAAGCGCCGGAACGGGCCTCGGGAAGACGAGCGCGAAGTGGATCGCGCCGGCCCACAGGAGCATGTACACACCGCCGATCGCCGCCAGGTGGACGGTCCACGCACCCGTGAGGAGATCCAGCGGGTCCAGCCCGAGGAGGAAGGGCACCGTGCTTCCCAGGGCGCCGACGCCGGTGAGCAGGAGGGCTCCAGCCGCCGGGTCGGCCGGACGCCGCCACATGACGAACGTGGCGACGCCGAACAGGAGGACGCAGAAGGCGAGGGTCCCGGCCGATCCGATGACGGTCGCCACCAACGGGTACGGGCCGAGAGGCACCTCGAGGCGAAGAAGCTGCCCGTCGCGAAGGACGTCGAAGGCCACGTGCTCCGCCCCGGTCGCCGGTGCGGCGCTCGCTCCGATGGTCGCGGGAACGGCATCCAGGCGGACGCCGTCCACGCCGACCACGACCTCACGGGGCGCCACCGGCGAGGAGGAGCCGGGCAGCGGATCGACCTCGACCCCGCCCCGGGCCGCCGCGTCGCGCGTCGCCACGAACGCCGTCCCCGTCGACGGTGCCGCGACGCGTGCGACCGTGGCCGCGATCGAGATGACCGAGGCGACGATCGCGACGAGCACCACCAGCCCGATCCGGACGCTGGAGCCGCGCACGGGACCCGTCCTCCGAGCGAAGGTCGCCGGGAGTCTACGGCCGTGCACGCAGACCGGCGCCATCGGCTTGCGGGCAGGTGCGCGTTTCCGGCATCGTGGACGCCCGCACGCGCCATCGAGCCGGCCCCGGAGGACCTTCGTGCCCAGCGTTCTCATCGTCGACGACGAGCAGCACATCCGGCTCCTGATCGAGCAGGCCCTCGAGGAGCTGGTCGACGAGGGCGTCGACCTGTACACGGCCGCCGATGGCGAGGAGGCGATCGCGGTCGTCGAGGCACAGCGGCCGGAGCTCGTGTTCCTCGACGTGACGATGCCGAAGCGGAACGGCTTCGAGGTCGCCCGCGCGATCCGCGACGAGCTGGGCCTTGCCGACACCCACGTCGTCATGCTCACCGCCAAGGGCCAGGCGTACGACCGCGAGCAGGGCCTCGCCGCCGGCGCGAACCGGTACCTGACGAAGCCGTTCGATCCGGACGAGCTGGTCGCGATCGCGCGCGAGACGCTCGGGGCGTGAGGGCCCCGTGAACGAGCTTCGCCGCCTCATCGTCCGCCACCGCCATGTCGGGCCGCTCGTCGCCTCGCTGCTCGCGGGCACGGACGCGCAGGTGACGATCCGCGACGCGGAGGGCGAGACGATCCTCGATCGCGGAGGGCTCGGCGGCGGCGAGCGCTTCCCGATCGTCGCCGAGTACGACACGATCGGCTGGGTCGAGGGAGGTCGGACCGCCCGCGTCGTGGCGTCGGTGCTCTCGTATGCCGCTTCCCGGGAGCGGGACAAGCGGTCGCTTGCGGCGGAGGCGCTCGAGCGGTACCGCGAGCTGTCGCTCATCTACGACCTCGCGGACGCGCTCGGCGCGCGGGACGACGAAGCCGCGGTCGGCGCCCTGGTCGCCGACCAGCTGGCCCGGCTCGCCGACGGGGCGGCGGCGTTCGTGCTGGAGCTCGGCGACGACGGCGCCCTGTCGCCGGTTGCGGGAACGACCCTTCCCACTGGCCTCGCCGCGCTGCGCGCGGGCGAGGGGATCATCGGTCGGACGGTCGCCGCCGACGCCCAGCCGGAGCTCGTGGAGCACCCCGCCGAGGACGCCCGCGCTGGCCCGGGCGAGCGGGATGGTGGTCCGATCCTCGTGGCGCCGATGCGCGTGGGCGGCCGCGTGACAGGGGTTGTGGGGGTGATCACCCCCCAGGGCACCACGCTTCGCGCCGCCGACCTCAAGGTCGTGGCCGCGATCGCCGCGCTCGCCGGGCCTGCCCTGGCGCACGTCGGGCGACGCGGATCCGCGGGCAGGCGCGCGGCAGGACCCGCGCCGGCCGGGTGAGGTCGGAACGCCTTGGCGGGTCGCTCCCGGCGGCTCGTCATGGCGCCGCCGGCCGGGAGACGCCGCCGCGGCCGTCCGGCGGCGTCGAGCGGGCACTCCAGGACCGGCTCGGCGAGCTGGTCGTCATCAACCGGCTCGCGATCGCGCTCGCGGCGACGCGGGACCCCGAGGCGATCCTCGAGGCCGGTCTCCGCGAGGCCGTCGAGGGCCTCGGCTTCGAGCGCGGGCTCATCCTCGTCGTGGACGCGGGGAGCGGCGTGCTCACGGACGGCCGCAGCCTGGGGGGAACGCCGGAGCTGGACGCACTCGTCGGGGGCGCATCGATCCCGATCGACGACCCGGACGCGCTGCTCGCCCGCCTGGCGAGGAGCGACGGGCCGCTGCTGTTCCGCGACGTCGACTCGGATCCGCACGAGCCGAATCGCGCGTTCGCGGCCGCGCTCGGCGTGCGCGACTTCGTCGGCACGCCGCTCGTCACCCAGGGCCGCACGGTGGGCGTGCTCGCCGTGGACGATCGGCGTGCGGGGCGGGGCGTCGAGCCCGGCGACGGGCCGGTGCTGTACACGCTCGGCAACCTGATCGCGGGCGCGCTCGAGTCGGCCCGCCTGTACACGGAGCTCGAGGCCCAGAACCGGGCGCTCGAACGGCGGGTGGAAGAGCGCACGCGGGACCTCGTCGGCGCCCTGGCCGAGGCCCAGGACGCGCGCGCCGCGGCCGAGCTCGCCAACCAGACGAAGTCGACGTTCCTGTCCAACGTCAGCCACGAGCTGCGGACGCCGCTCACGTCGGTCGTGGGGTTCGCGAAGCTCACCCGCCGGCGCCTCGAGGAGATCGTGTTCCCGATCGTCGCGTCGGACGACCCGAAGGTCGAGCGCGCGGTCCGGCAGACGAGCGAGAACCTCGCGATCGTCGTCGCGGAGGGCGACCGGCTCACCACGCTCATCAACGACCTCCTCGACCTGGCGAAGATCGAGGCCGGCCGGTTCGAGTTCCGGATGGCGCCGCTCGACATTCGCGAGGTGGTCGCCCAGGCCTGCGCGGCGACGGCGGCGCTGTACGAGGTCGCCGGGCTGCCGCTCGAGGTCGAGATCGCCGCCGAGCTGCCGGCGATCACGGGCGACCGGGACCGGCTGGTCCAGGTCGTGATCAACCTGCTGTCGAATGCCGTGAAGTTCACACGCGCCGGGCGGGTGACATGCACGGCCACGGCGACGGCGGACGAGGTCGTCGTGACGGTCCGGGACACGGGCAGGGGGATCGCCCCCGAGGATCAGGAGCGCGTGTTCGAGCCGTTCCGGCAGTCGTCCGACACGCTGCCCGATGGCCCGCGCGGCACCGGCCTGGGGCTGCCGATCGCGAAGCAGATCGTCGAGGCGCACGGCGGCCGGATGTGGCTCGAGAGCGAGCCGGGTGCCGGCAGCGCGTTCTCGTTCACGCTCCCGGTGGCGCAGGCGGACGCGGCCGTGCCGGCCTAGCCCGGCCGGTAGACCATCAGCCACACGAGCACAAGCAGCCCGATCGCGCCGACGCCGGCCAGGATCTCCGGACGGCGGGTCGCGAGCATCCGCTCCAGCTCCACCGGGTCGACCGCCGCCGTCCCGTCGCCCACGAGCTCGCGCACCTTCACGTAGTACGGCGTGGCGAGCGCGTACATCACGCCCAGGACGACGACGAGCACGACGTACGAGGCGATCGCCCATGGCGCGAGCAGCGTGCCCGCGCTCCAGGCCGCCCCGAGTCCGCCGATCCCGAGGAGCAGCAGGCCGACGTACAGCAGGCCCACCGCGATCTTCGAGAGCCCGAGGATCGCCGCGACCACCTTCGGGTCACGCTCGCCGCGGACCCGGAACGCCGCGAAGATCGACACCCCGTGGGCGATCGCGAACACGAGCACCCCGACGAGGTGGAGGAAGACCAGTCCCTGGTACATCGGCGTTCCTCGGGTCGCTCTGCCTACCGGGCCGGTCCGTCGCCGGCGGCCGCAGGATACCGGTCCGCGAACGTCGCCTCGCCCGGGACCCGCTGGGTCGCCCGCGCGTCGCCCGATCCCTGCCGGCGGAGCAGGCGGCCCCACTGCAATGCCCACCACGGCTGGCCGACGTTGAGGGCGGCGAGGACGCCGAGGCGGGTCCCCCCGGGCATGAGCCCCGCGCGCGACGCCTGCCGGCCAGTCACGATGAACCAGGTCGCGAGGCCCGCGAACCCGACCATCACCGATCCCACCTGCTCCTCGAACGTCACCCGCTCGGTCACGAGCAGCCACTGGAGCCAGGCGATCCACGCGATGCCGCCGAGGCCGATCGCGGCGACGGCGACGCGCAGCGGCCGGCGCTCCGGGCCGGTGAGGACGAACAGCTCGACCACGGTCGGAGCGATGAGCAGGACCGTGGGGATCGCGAGCGTGTCGTTGATTCGCCCCAGCGTGAGGGCGGTGGCGCGCGCCCCGACCGCGAAGCCCGCGAACATGCCGACGAGCGCGACGACCGACACGGCGCCGAGCGGCGCGCTGACGAGAAGCGCGGTGCCGGCCAGGCGACGGCGCCAGGACGGCGGGGTCGTGGCATTCATGGGCCGCAGCGTGCGGGCGGCGGCGTCCCGCCGTCACGGGACCGGGGTCCCGACCGGATCGGGCGCTCCGGCGGTCGCCCGCCAGTACGTGGCAGGCAAGCGCCGCGTCCGATCCTGTGCGCGTGGACGATCAGCGGTTTGGCGCCGCGGTTCACGCCGTTCGCGTTCGCCGCGTCTGGACCCAGGCTGAGCCTGGCCGGCGCGCGGGCGTCTCCGCCAGCCTGATCTCCCTGATCGAGCGCGGGCACCTGGAGACGCTGTCCGTCCGCGTGCTGCGCCGCGTGGCCGCAGCCCTCGAGATCAGGCTCGAGCTCTCCGCGCGCCTGCGTCACGGCGATCTGGACCGGTTTCTCAACGCAGGGCACGCGCGCCTCCACGAGGAGCTCGCGCGGCACTTCCGATCACGCCCGGAGCCGACGTAGTTCGCGGCCTGGCTGCGAGGTACGGCAGGAATCGGGCCGGCTTCCCCGCCGAGCGCCACCCGGGTTCGAATTGGGCAGCGAACCCGTGGAGGCGGGGCGGCGACCCGGCCTGGCGGCGCCCCAACAGCCGCTACAGGTTCCCGCGGCGCGCCTGCTCCAGCT
>DASSPX010000079.1:0-8701 GCA_035699445.1 Candidatus Limnocylindrales bacterium
CCGGATCCGCTCCGTGAGGAGCGCGATCTGGACCTCCGGCGACCCCGTGTCACCATCCTTCGTGGCGAACGAGGTGATCACCTCCTGCTTCTTCTCCCGCGCGAGCGGCACTCGATCCTCCGACACGATCTGAACCTTGAACGATGTTTCGAACCGGCGCAGGATAGCAGACGCGGGCAAAACGACGGTAACCGCCCCCGTTCGGCACCCCCTGACAGGCCCGACCGCCCCCGATGCTCGGCGAGCATCGCCGGGTCGATGTGCCTTCGTGGATCGGCCCGCGAACGGTCCATCAGGAGCACGATCCACGGGTGCTCGCCCTGGTGCCGATGCCCCGCACGCATCGACCAGGATGGCCGCAACGAGAGCGAAGGGGGCCCGCGCGGGCTATCCGCCCACCGCGCTGCCCGCGAACGCGACCCGGACGCGGTCCCCGCGCGGCCGCCCGCCGACAACCCGCACCGCCCCGTTGCGCACGTCGACGACGGTCAGCCGGCCGGTGCCGCCGTGCCCGTCGAGCGGTCGCCCGATCCGCGCCGCGTACTGGCCCTCGGGCGGCAGCGCGACCGGCATCGGCGTCCGGAGCACGCTCCCCTCCCCCGGCTCGCCCACGATCGCGTGCCGCCGGCCGAGCAGGCCGCGCGCCGTGTCGAGATCCCCCGCCGCGATCGCCGCCCGGATGTCGGACGAGCGGACGACGGCCCCGTCGACGTACAGCGGCGGGACGACCGCGACGTCGAACCGGTCGGGGCCGGTGCGTCCCAGCTCGGCGAGCGTCGCCGGCGTGCCGCGCCGCTCGTAGCCGAACGCCGCGTCGGGGGTCATCAGGAAGCCGGCAAGCTCCGCCCGGGTCGTGATCATCGCCACGAACGCGTCGTACGGCGTCGCGCGGAGCGCGGCATCGAACTGCTGGACGACCGTCACCGCCACGCCGGCCCGGGCGAGGCGCGCGACCCGCTCCTCGGGGTCGATGAGGAGCGGCGGTGCCGTGCCGGTGAGCACCTCGTCGGGGTGATGGTCGAACGTGATCACCGCCGGTCGCGCGTTCCGTCGACCGGCCTCACGGACGAGGCGGCGCAGCAGGTACGCGTGGCCGCGATGGAGGCCGTCGAACACCCCCACGACGACGAACAGCCGGCCGTGAGCCGGACCCAGCCGGTCGACCCCCTGGACGACGTCCATCGTCAGCCGCCCTCCGGCCCGCCGGGCGTGACGGCCACCCCGTCCCGCGCGGCCGCCACCGGAAGCGCCGCCCGGGCGCCCCGTTCGACGAGCACCTTCTCCGGCGCCAGCCGTCCCGCGCGGACGGACGCGATGGCGACAAGCCTCCCGCTCGCCTCGCAGGCCCGAACCGGGCCGTCCGCCCCCGCCGCGGCACCCAGGCCGGCGGACGGCAGGACGAAGCGACCCTCGGCGAGCTGCCCCGCCTCGGCCGCCGTCACCGTCACGGACGGCATCGCCTCGAGGCCGGCGTCGACCGGCAGCAGCAGCCGCGCGACCGCCTCGGGACCCTCGGCACCCGCCTCCCGGATCGCGTCGAGCGTCACCGCCTCGTCGAGCGTGAACGCCCCGGCCCGCGTGCGCGTGAGGGCACCCAGGTACGCGGCACTCCCGGCGGCCTCGCCGAGGTCGCGGGCGAGCGACCGGACGTATGTCCCCGCCGAGCACACGACGTCGAGGATCGCGATCGGACGCGAGGCGTCCGACGCGTCCCACTCGACGAGCGACAGCTCGTGGACGATCACCGACCGCGGCCGGAGCTCCGGCGCCTCGCCGGCCCGCGCGAGCGCATAGGCCCGCCGCCCCGCGACCTTCACCGCGCTGTATGCGGGCGGCCGCTGGAGCAGCGATCCGGTGAACTGGGGCAGGAGCGCCTCGACCGCAGCCCGGTCCGGAGCCGGTCCGACTGCCGGCGTCCGCTCGCCCTCGATGTCGTCGGTGGTCGAGGACTCGCCGAAGCACACGGTCGCGCGGTATGCCTTGCGTCCGGCGAGGTGGTACTCCGCAAGCCGCGTGGCGTGCCCGAGGAAGAGCGGCAGCACCCCGCTCGCGAACGGGTCGAGCGTCCCCCCGTGCCCGATCCGGCGCGTCGCGGACAGCCGCCGGACGAGCCCGACGATGTCGTGGGACGTCGGCCCGGCGGGCTTCGCGACGACGAGGACGCCGTCCAGCCCACCGCTCCGGTCGCGCGGGCTCAGCGCCGGACCTCGGCGGCGAGCTGCCGCGCATCCGTGACGACGCGCTCACGGGCTTCGGCGAGCGGCAGGTCGAGGCTGGCACCGGCGGCACGTGCGTGGCCGCCGCCCCCGTAGCGGCCGGTGAGGACCGTGGCGTCGACGCCTCCGGGCTTCGTGCGAACGCTGAGGCGGGTCGTGGACGGGCCGGCGGACTTGAACAGGATCGCGACCTCCGCCGCATCCGACTGGGCCAGGAGGTCGATGATCCCCTCCGAGTGTGCGCGGACCGCGCCCGTCGCCTCGTAGTCGGGGTCGTCCAGCGTCGACCACACGACGCGCCCGTCCCCGGACGTCTCCAGGCGATCGAGGACCCGCCCGAACAGGCGCAGCTGCGCCGCGGGCTTCGTGCGGTAGAGCTGCCGGCTGATCTCCGACAGCGGCGCGCCGGCGGCGAGGAGTGCGGCCGACACCGTGAGCGTGCGCGGCGTTGCGTTCGGGTGCGCGAACGTGGCGGTATCCATGACGATCCCCGCCATCAGCTCCGTCGCGAGGGCGCCGTCGTCGAGGGACAGCGGGATGCCGAACCGCACGGCGAGCAGCGCCACCAGCTCGCACGTGGCGGCTGCGGCGGGGTCGATCCAGTCGCCCTCCCGGACGTCCTCGTTCGAGACGTGGTGGTCGATGACCACCCGCGGCACGCGGCCCGCCGTGAAGATCTCCGGGTGGCGAACGGCCAGCTCGCCCACGCGCTCGGGCGTTGCGCAATCGGTGAGGACGAGCAGGTCCGGCTTCGCGTCGGCGGGGACCTCCGTGACCACGCGGCCGGCAGCGGGCAGGAATTCGTACAGGGCGGGAACCGGGTCCGCGCAGGCGACGATGACGGACGCCCCGCGGTGCTCGAGCATCCGGGCGAGCGCAAGGCCCGCCCCGAGGGTGTCGGCGTCAGGGTTCTCGTGGCACGCGATGAGGACCCGACGCGGACCCGCGAGCCGCTCCAGGGTGGGTTCGGGAACGGCGTCGGCCAGACCGGCGAGGTCGACCCCGGACGCCGCGGGCTCGACCGCGGTCACCGCTTCCGCGTGCCTCCGCGCGGCGCATGGCGGCCGCCGCGCCGGCCGGAACGCGGGTGCCTGCGCGGCTGTCCGGCCGGCGGCGTCGCCCACTCGGGCGCGACCTCGGGGACGTCGCCTTCGTGCGGCAGGCGGGCGACGGGCGTCGGCAGCGATTCCGTGGGCGTGGCATCCACGTCCGGGGTGGCGCCGGCCTCGAGCTCGTCGATCAGCTTCAGCACGCGCGTGCCGCGCTCGGCGGAGTCGTCGAGTCGGACGTGCAGCTCCGGGATCCGCTTGAGGCGCAGCCGCCGGCCGAGCTCGTGACGGACGTAGCCCATCGACTGCTGGAGCGCGCGGATCGCCTCATCCCGCTCGCCGGGCTGGCCGATGACGCTCACCCACACCCGGGCGTGCCGGAGATCCGGCGACGTCTCGATGTCGGTGATCGTGACGAACCCGATCCGCGGGTCCGCGATCTCCTTCGCGAGGAGCGCGCCGATCTCCTGCTGCAGCAGCTCGTCGATCCGGTCGGTTCTCTGGCTCATCGGCGTCAGCCGGTGATCCGCGACACCGTCTGCTGCGTGAAGCACTCGATGATGTCGCCCTCCACGAGATCGTTGAAGCCCGCGAGCCCGATGCCGCACTCGAAGTTGGCGGCCACCTCGCGGACGTCGTCGCGGAAGCGGCGCAGCGAGTCGATCCGGTCGGTCGTGATGACCTTGCCGCCACGCCACACCCGGGCACCGCCGCCGCGGACGATCCGCCCATCGGTGACGTACGAGCCGGCGATCACCGTGCTCTTGCCCACCCGGAAGATCTGGCGGACCTCCGCGCGGCCCTCGACGACCTCGACGACCTCCGGCTCGAGCATGCCGGCGAGCGCCGCCTGCACGTCGTCCGTGAGCTTGTAGATGATGTCGTACATCCGGACGTCGACGCCCTCGGCCTCGGCGGCACGGCGGGCGGTGTCGGTGATCTTCGTGTTGAAGCCCACGACGATCGCGTTCGACGCCGACGCGAGCAGGATGTCGTTGTCGGTGATGTCGCCCGCGCCCTCGAGGAGGACGTTGATCTTCACCTCGTCCGTCTCGAGCTGCTGGAGGGCGTGGGTGATCGCCCCGAGCGAGCCCGACACGTCCGCCTTGAGGACGATCCGGAGCTCCTTGCTCTGGCCGGCCTGGATCTGGCGGTAGAGGTCCTCGAGCGTCGCGCGGCCACCGCCGCCACCATCCTGCTCCGCCTGGGCGGCACGCCGCTGCTCGACGACCGCCCGCGCGGTCTTCTCGTCGGCGACCACGCGCAGGATGTCGCCCGCCTCGGGCACCTCGTTGAGGCCGAGGATCACGACTGCCGAGGCAGGCCCCGCCTTCGGGACACGCTTGCCGGACGCGCTCTCGAGCGCCTTCACCTTGCCCCACGTGTTGCCGACGGTGACGATGTCGCCCACGCGCAGCGTCCCGGTCTGGACGACGGTCGTGGCCACCGGACCCCGGAACTTGTCGAGCTGCGCCTCGATGACCGTACCGACCGCATCGCGCTTCGGGTCCGCCTTCAGCTCCTGGAGGTCGGCGACGAGCGTGATCATCTCGAGCAGGTCCCCGATGCCCTGGCCGGTCTTCGCCGACACGGGCACCATCGGCGTGTCACCGCCGTACTCCTCGATGACCACCCCGGCCTCGGTCAGCTCGGTCTTCACCCGGTCTGCGTTCGAGTCCGGCTTGTCGATCTTGTTGAGCGCGATGATGATCGGGACCTTGGCCGCCTTCGCGTGGCTGATCGCCTCGAGCGTCTGGGGCATGACGCCGTCATCGGCCGCGACGACGACGATCGCGATGTCGGTGACCTTCGCCCCCCGGGCGCGCATCGCGGTGAACGCCTCGTGACCCGGCGTGTCGAGGAACACGATCCGCTTGTCGCCGTGCTGCACCTCGGACGCGCCGATGTGCTGGGGGATGCCGCCGCGCTCGCCGGCGGCGACCGCGGTGCTGCGGATCGCGTCGAGCAGGCTCGTCTTGCCGTGGTCGACGTGGCCCATGACGGTCACGATCGGGGCGCGCGGCACGAGGTTGGCCGCGTCCTCCTCGAACAGGACCTCCTTCGCGGCTGCGGCGGGGGCTCCCTCGCCCTCCTCGTCCGCCTCCTCCGCGCCGGCCTGCGTCGTGGGCTCGGCGATCGCATAGCCGAGCTCGCCGGCGACGAGCGACGCGGTGTCGCGGTCGATCAGCTGGTTGATCGTGGCGAAGATGCCGCTCTTGATCAGCTCGCGGATGATGTCGGCGACGTTGACGCCGAGCAGGGCCGCGAGGTCCTTGACGGTGATCGTCGACGGCAGCTCGATCGCGCCGCGCTCGGCGGGATCGATCGTCTGGACGGCGGCCGGCGAGAACCCGCCGTTGCGCCGCTGAGGCTTCCGCGGCCCGCGGCGGCCGCGGGTTCCGCTCCTACTCCTGGCCACGGGCTCCTCCTTCGGTGGTCGTGGTGATCGCGGCTCGTTCGGCCGCGGATTGGGAAGTCGGCTGGCTGGGCTGGCCGCCGGCGTCGGCGCCGGCAACGAGCCGTTCCTTCAGTTGCGGACCGAGCGGCACGCCGAGCGCCCGCTCCAGGATCCGCTTCGACGCCGCGGCGGACCAGCACGCGTCGTCACGGCACAGGTAGGCGCCGCGGCCGTTCGCCCGCCCGGTCTCGTCGAGCTCGACCGTCCCGGCCGGCGTCCGCACCACGCGGACGAGATCCCGCTTCGCGCGCGCGGTGCGGCAGGCGACGCAGGTCCGCGTCGGGACCGGTCGCGGCCTGGCCGTCGGACCGCGGTCCGCCAGCGCCGGGCCTACGACGACACCTCCTCGTCGGGCGCAGCGGCCTTCTTCCGCGAGCGCTTCGCGGGCGCGGCGGCCACGGGCTCGGGCTCCGGCGCGGCGGCCACGGGCTCGGGCTCGGGCTCGGGCTCCGGCTCGGCGGCCGTCGCTTCGGGGGTGACCGGCCCGGTTCCGTCGGTCGCGGGCTCGGGAACCACGTCGAGGACGGCGGTCGGGGCGGGCGCAGGCTCATCCTCGGGCGCGGGCGCCTCCGCCGCCGGCTGGGGTGCCGGCTCCTTGGGGCGATCCGACGGGGTGTCGCTGCGGATGTCGATCCGCCAGCCGGTCAGGCGTGCGGCCAGCCGGGCGTTCTGCCCCTCCCGCCCGATCGCGAGCGAGAGCATCCGCTCCGGGACCGTGACGCTCGCGATCCGGTTCGTCTCGTCGATGTCCACGCCGAGCACCTGGGCCGGCGACAGGGCGTTCGCGACGAACACCGCCGGGTCGTCGCTCCACGGGATGATGTCGATCTTCTCCCCACCGAGCTCCGCCACGACCGCCTGCACGCGTGCCCCGCGCTGGCCGACGGTCGCGCCGACCGGGTCGAGCCCGTCCTGGCGGGAGCTCACCGCGACCTTCGAGCGGCTGCCCGCCTCGCGGGCGATCGCCTTGATCTCGACCGTCCCGGCGTGGATCTCCGGGACCTCCAGCTCGAACAGGCGTCGCAGGAACCCCTTGTGGGTGCGGCTGACGAGGATTTGCGGCCCGCGCGCGGACCGGCGGACCTCCAGGACGAACGCCTTGACCGGCTCGCCGATCCGGTAGTGCTCGAGCGGGCTCTGCTCGGTGGTCGCGAGGATGGCCTCCACGCCCTTCCCGACGTCCAGGATGATCGCGCGCGGCTCCACCCGGCTCACCGAGCCGGTGATGAGTTCACCCTCGCGGTTCGCGAACTGGTCGAACACGACGTCCCGCTCGGCCTCGCGGAGCCGCTGGAGCACGACCTGCTTGGCGGTCTGGGCGCCGATCCGGCCGAAGACGTCCGCGTCGAGCTGTTCGATCTCGACGAGATCGCCCGGCTTCGCGTTCGCGTCGTACTTGCGCGCCTCGTCGAGCGTGAACTGGGTCAGCTCGTCCTCGACCTCCGACACGGCGACCCGGGCGCGGAACACGCGGATGCGGCCGCTGTCGGCGTCGATCCTGACGTGGATGTCCTCCTCGCCCTGGACCCGGCGATAGGCGGACTGGATGGCGTCCTCGACGGTCCGGATGAGGTGCTCACGCGGCACCTGCTTCTCGGCGTTCAGCTGGAGGAGCGCCCCGACGAAGTCTCGACTCACGACGGCCTCCACCTGCTGTTGACATGGCTGCACGGCCGCCCCGACATGAAGAAACGTGGGCTGGTCACCCACGTCTCGGAGGCGGCCGTTCGATTGCCGCGGAGTATACACCCGGGAGCGTGGATCGCCAGCCGCGACACCTCGCGCGGCCCCGCGAAGCCAGACCCTGCCAGATTGTCACCAGCCGCCTGCAAGCCGGAAGGTGCACTGTCGTGGCCGGCGCGCCGTGCGTGGACGCGGACACGATCCTGCCACCGCTGCCGCCAGGCGCCAGGAGTGTCAGGAGCGCAGCAGGACGCCCCGGCTAACGCTCGCCTGACGACAGAATGACAGGAAGTTGGCCCGGTGGACCGGCCACCGCCGACCCGCCACCCGCCACCGAATAGCGACGCTCGACGTACGCCTCGAGGATGCCCTTGAACTCCTCGACCAGGCCCTCGCCGCGCAGGGTCCGGTCGAGCTTCCCGTCGACGAACACCGGCGCAACCGGCTCCTCGAACGTGCCCGGCAGGGAGATCCCGATGTCGGCGTGCTTCGACTCACCGGGGCCGTTCACGACGCAGCCCATGACCGCGACCCGCAGCTCCTCGACGCCGGGGTACGTCTCGCGCCACTCCGGCATCCGGTCCTTGAGGTACTGCTGGATGTCGCGCGCCATCTCCTGGAAGAACGTCGACGTCGTCCGCCCGCACCCTGGGCACGCCGAGACCTGCGGCAGGAACGAGCGCAGGCCCATCGACTGGAGGATCTGCTGTGCGACCTCCACCTCGCGCTCGCGCGGCGCTCCGGGCTCGGGGGTGAGCGAAACGCGGATCGTGTCCCCGATGCCCTCGTTGAGCAGGATCGCCAGCCCAGCCGTCGAGGCGATGATCCCCTTGTCGCCCATCCCGGCCTCGGTCAACCCGAGGTGGAGCGGGTAATCGCAGCGGGCGCCCAGGAGCCGGTAGACGTCGACGAGGTCGCGGACGCCACTGACCTTGGCGCTGATGACGATGCGGTCGTGGCCCAGCCCGGTCGCTTCGGCCAGCTCGGCCGAGCGCAGCGCGGACTGGAGCATCGCCTCGATCATCACGTCGCGCGAGTCGCGGGGTTCGCTGAGCCGGGCGTTGGCGTCCATCAGCTCGGTCAGGATCGCCTGATCGAGACTGCCCCAGTTGACCCCGATGCGGACCGGCTTGTCATTGTCGATCGCGACCCGGACGATCGTGGCGAAGTTCTCGTCGTGCCGCTTGGCGCCGACGTTGCCGGGATTGATGCGATACTTCGACAGCGCGCGTGCGCAATCGGGAAACTTCGTGAGAAGCAGGTGACCGTTGTAATGGAAATCGCCGATGATCGGC
>DASSPX010000080.1:0-5634 GCA_035699445.1 Candidatus Limnocylindrales bacterium
CAACCTCGAGAACTTCAGCTACTCGGCGGCGTACAACCAGGCGATCGAGGACAAGCAGGTCGCGCAGCAGCAGGTCGAGACCGAGCGCCAGAAGCTCGAGCAGCAGCGGATCATCGCCCAGCAGAAGGTGGAGGCCGCGAAAGGCGACGCGGAGGCGCAGATCGAACGGGCGCGCGGCGAATCGGAGTCGAACCGCATCGTCTCGGCATCGCTCACGGACGAGATCCTGCTCAACCGCTACATCGAGAAGCTCGCCGACAACGTCTCGCTCGTGCTCGTGCCGAGCGACTCCGGCGGGCTCATCCTCGACCTCAACAGCCTCCGGCCGCAGGCGTCGCCACAGCCATGAGCGTCCACCTGCGGGCGTGATGCCGGTCTGCCTCGTTCCCAGGCACGAGGCTGGATGAGCCAGGTACATCACTGGCGACCGGAAGCGCGACCTGACCGGCTCGTGAGGCGCCCTCCATGCGCCCGGGACATCGTTCCCGCGGCTGCGGGCCGGCCGGGCCGCGATCGGTCGTCAGCGATGCGTCAGGCGCATCGCGCCGTGCCGAGAGCCGGGCGGTCAGCCCGGTCGCCGGCCGGGAGTCCGGCCGTCGGCGGCGGCGGCCAGCTGCGCGAGATGGGCCGCCTCGTGGCGGACGAAGTACGCGGCCTGCGACAGCACCGTGACCCTCCCCCACTCCGGGTGATGCCCCGCCCGTGCCCACCCGGCATCGTCCAGGCCGCGGAGTCGCTCCACCGTCGCCTCCCGCAGGGTCCGCAGACGCTCGGCGATGACCGACGCCGGCTCGCCGGTCGATGCCGAGCCTTCGTCCGAGGGCGGGGTTTCCGTCCACACTGCCCGCGCGACGAGGTCCGGCTCGTCCTCCGTGAGCAGCCGCGGGATGCGCTCGGCCAGCAGCTCCTCGGCGAACAGGAGGTGCTCGAGGGTCCGGCGTGCCGACCATTGGCCCGGTGCCGGCTCGCGGTCGAGTGCCTCGTCCGACCGGCCGCCGAGCGCGGCCGCGACCCGGTGGGGACCGGTGGCGAGCTCGGCGAGGATCGTGCCCGGCTCTGCGTGCTCCAGGTACCAGACGGGGAGCTGTTCGCGGAACGAGAGGGCGGGCGCCTCGCAGGTGGGGCAGGCGGCGGGCAGCGATTCGCCCAGGAACAGCTCGCCGCATACCCGGCAGGTGTGGACGCGCGGCGCCGTCGCGAGCGTGATCGTCCCGCCGGTCCGGCGTGCCTCCGCGGCGGCCTCGCGCAGGGCCGACACGAAGGCCGCCGGGTAGCCGGAGGCGAGGTCGTCGGCGAGCGCCTCGAGCGCGTCGAGGACCGCGACCCCGGACGGCGCCTCGCGCTCGGTGTACCGGATCAGCTCACCCTCGAGCGCGGCCCGAACCAGCTTCGCGCCGTTGTAGCCGCCCTCCCGCTCGAGCCCGCGCGCGAGCGCGCAAAGCCGGCCGATCCGGCCCAGCGGCGTTCCGGTCATCGTCGCCTCCTTACGCACGGACCCGGAGCGTCTCGAGGCCACGGAGCACGAACGTCGGCTTCCAGCGGGGCGCCTCGACGAGCTCCAGCCGCGGCAGGCGCTCGAGCATGCGCGTGAACAGGACGCCGAGCTCGAGCTTCGCGAGCGGAGCTCCGAGGCAGTAGTGGATGCCCGCGCCGAACGACAGGTAGCGGTTCGGCGCGCGGTCGAGGCGGAGCTCGTCGGCGCCGTCAAACGCGTCCGGGTCGCGATTGGCCGAAGCGAACTGGAGCGCGACCTCCTGGCCGCGCGTGATCCGTACGCCCTGGACCTCGATGTCGTCGAGCACCCAGCGCTCGAACATCGGGAGTGGGGTGTTGAAGCGGAGCAGCTCCTCGATCGCGGTGGGCACGAGCTCGGGCGCAGCCCGGAGGGGCGCGAGCGCGTCGGGATGGCGGAGCAGCGTCCACCAGGCGGTCGCCGCGCCGTTGACCGAGGCCTCGTGGCCGGCGTTGAGGAGCAGCGCACAGGTGCCCACCAGCTCGTCCTCGGTCAGCACGTCTCCCTCGTCGACCACTGCCGCGAGGCCCGAGATCAGGTCGTCGCCCGGATGCGCGCGCCGCGCACGGGCAAGGTCCGCGAGGTACGCGCTGAACTCCTCCGCCGCCGCGACCGCGCCGCGCTGGTTCGCCTCGGACGGGTTCAGCTCGTACATCAGGCAGATGTCGGCTGACCACGGGCGGAGGCGCGGGCGGTCGGCCTCGGGGATGCCGAGCAGCTCTGCGATCACGGTGACGGGCAGCGGCTCGGCGATGTCGCGGACGAGGTCGAACTCGCGCGCGTCCTCCGCCGCGTCGAGCAGGCCCGCGACGATGGCCTCGATCCGCGGTCGGAGGGCCTCCACGGTGCGCGGTGTGAACGCCTTCGAGACGAGGCGCCGGAGCCGGGTGTGATCGGGCGGCTCGCGGTCCAGCATGCCGTCGCGGACGAGCCGCCACCACGGCGCGTGCCAGGCGACGTCGTCGGGGCGACCCATCTCCGCATGGCTGGCGAGGTGGAGGTACGTCCGGCCCAGCCGCCGATCGCGGAGCAGCGCGTTCACGTCGGCAAAGCGCGAGATCAGCCACTGGTTCGTCGCCGGGTTCCAGAGCACCGGATGGCGCTCGCGAAGCTCACGGTAGACCGGATACGGGTCGGCGATGAACGCGGGATCGGCGGGATCGAACCCGAGCGCCGCGGGCGTCGTGGCAAACGGATCCACCGTTCCGGCGACGCGCGGCGACGGATCGAGCGTGGCCATCGTGGGGCGATGCTAGGCGAACCGCCCGAGGGCGTCGACGAGCAGGTCCATGAACCGCTCGCGATCCACCGCGACCGCCACCTCGGCATTCGGCGGGAGTCCGCGGAGGCCCTCCGGATCGGCCACGGTTCGACCGCGGGTGAGCCCGTCGCCGGTCTCGATGTCGACGCGGAGGGGCCGCGTCCCGAACAGCTCGGGCGCGATCAGGCGTGCGACGGCCACCGCATCGTGGACCGGCGGGCCGTCCCAGCCGTACCGGTCGCGGTGATGCGCGGCGAAGAAGCGCATGAGGTCCGCGAACACGATGCCCGTCCTCGTGCCGAGCGCCTCGAACCGGGCCACGTCGGGCGGCAGCGCGAGCGCCTGGTGGGTGACGTCGAGGGTGCTGAGCAGGATCGGGATCCCGCTCTCGAACACGACTCCTGCAGCCTCCGGGTCCTGCCAGATGTTGAATTCCGCCGAGGCCGTGGTGTTCCCCTCCCCGAGGGAGCCGCCCATCACGCTGATCGCCGCCACGCGGCCCTGCAGGTCCGGGAATGCGCGCAGGAACAGCGCGACGTTCGTGAGCGGGCCGGTGGCCACGAACGTGACCGGCTCGGCGGCGGCGCGGACGAGGTGCGCGGTCAGCTCGACGGCACGCTCCGGCACGGCGTCCGCGGCAGGCTCCGGCAACTCGGCGCCGTCGAGCCCGGACTCGCCGTGGAACTTGACCGGCAGCCACGGCTCGCGGACGAGCGGGCGCTCCGCCCCGGGCGCGACGGGGACGTCCGCCCGTCCGAGGAGCGCGAGGACCCGGAGCGCGTTGCGGGTGGTCTTCGCGAGCGGCGCGTTTCCCGCAACGGTGGTGATCCCGAGCACGTGCAGCGCGGGCGACGCGAGGGCGAGGGCGGTCGCAAGCGCGTCGTCGTGTCCGGGATCGCAGTCGAGGATGATCGGGCGGGCAGGCATGCCGGCGAGCATGCCACGCGCGCGAACCGATCGCGGGCATGCACGGCCGGCGCCCCCCGCGACAGGCATGGCCGCGGCGCTCGTGCCGAAACACGTAGCGCGCGCCCGGATCGGCGGCTAGGATGACGCCGCAGCCGTCCCCGAGCAGCGGGACGGGAGATCGTCGCGTCACCGAACTCCGGATCCCGGGTGCGCGCGTCGACGTGGAGGAGAAGTATGCGGATTCGCACGAGGGGGCTCACCCTGCTCGCAGGGGCAGTGTTCGTCGTTTCGGCCTGTAGCGGCGGTGCCACGCAGGCTCCGGCCAGCGAGGCGCCGCCGGCGTCCGAGGCCCCGGCGTCCGAGGCGCCGGCCAGCGAGGCGCCGGCCAGCGAGGCGCCGACCGGCTCGGATCTGAAGATCGGCGTCCAGACCGACGTCGGCACCGTCAACGACAAGAACTTCAACGAGTACACGTACGTCGGCGCCAAGGAAGGCGCGGCGGCGATCGGTGCCGCGGAACCGCCCGTGTTCGTGCCGAAGGACGCAAGTGAGTACCCGGTCGGCCTCCAGAACTACGTCGACCAGGGCTTCGACATCATCGTCGTCAGCGGCTTCAACGCCATCGGCGAGACGACGAAGTTCGCGAAGGCAAACCCGGAGACCTGGTTCGTCGGTGTGGACCACTCGCCGTGCGTTGACGCGGAGGGCAATCCGGACCCGACCTTCACGTGTGCCGGCAACGCCAACCTGGCCACGCTGCTGCCGAACTACGTCGGCCTCAACTACCAGGAGGATCAGGCCGGCTACCTCGCCGGGATCGTCGCTGCCGGCGCGAGCAAGAGCGGCACGATCGGCGCCATCGGCGGCATCACGCTCTGCGGCCCGTGCGTGCGCTACATCCAGGGCTACGTGCTCGGCGCGAAGTCGGTCAACCCCGACATCGTCGTGAAGGTGGCGTGGGTCAGCGACAGCGACTTCACGAAGGCGTTCGCGGACCAGGCCGGTGGGAAGACCTTCGCGCAGCAGTTCATCCAGCAGAACTCGGGCATCGACGTCGTGTTCCAGGTCGCCGGCCTGACCGGCAACGGGATCATCGACGCGGCGTGCGAGGCAGGCATCCTCGCCGTCGGCGTCGACGTCGACCAGTACCAGGCGTACCCCGCCGGCCAGCCGTGCATCGTGACCTCGGCCACGAAGAGCCTGTCGCTCTCCGTGTCGGAGTCGATCAAGGCGATCGCAGCGGGTTCGGCGCAGGGTGGCATCCAGATCTGGGATGCGGCCAAGGACGGCGTCGGCTACGCGCCGTTCTACGAGCACGAGTCGAAGGTCGCTGCCGACACGAAGCAGAAGGCCGACGAGGCGTTCGAGCAGATGAAGGCGGGAGCCCTGGAAACATGCCCCGCGGACTGCGGCGCCGTGCCGGCGCCGCCGATCGGGGACTGATCCCCGACGCAGCAACCCGGGCGGGTCGGCGTCGCCGGCCCGCCCGAACCGTTTGCGCCATGACCCGACTGCGCTGCCAGACGAGGGTCGATCGATGACCGAGGCCGTCCGCGCGCCTGCGCTCGAGATGCGTGGCATCACGAAGCGCTATCCCGGTGTCGTCGCGAACGACCAGATCGACCTCGAGGTGCGTCCGGGCGAAGTGCACGCCCTGCTCGGCGAGAACGGCGCCGGCAAGACGACGCTCATGAACATCCTCTACGGGCTCGCACGGCCGGATGAGGGCGAGATCCTGCTCGACGGCAAGCCGGTCGCCATCACCGGCCCGTCGGACGCGATCGCCCGCGGCATCAGCATGGTTCACCAACACTTCATGCTCGTGCCGGTGCTGACCGTGGCCGAGAACATCGTCCTGGGCGACGAGACGATGGCCAACGCGCTGTTCCTCGATCGCAAGGAGGCGCACCGACGGATCGTCGAGCTCGGCCGCCGGTTCGGCTTCGAGGTC
>DASSPX010000081.1:0-62192 GCA_035699445.1 Candidatus Limnocylindrales bacterium
TCGGCGGCACGGACGATCGCAAGGGGATGGCGGTCGTGGGCAAGGTTGTGGCCGCGCCGCGCCGCCTCGTACGCGGGATCGCCGGCGCGCAGGAGCCGGCCGCCGAGGCCGGCGGCGAGCGCATCGAGATCCGCGGGCGAGGAGAGATCGATTCGGGCTTCCATGTCGGGCAGGGCTCCTTGGGACGCTGCGGGAGGGAGAGGGAGCGCTGCCCGGACTGTGGCGCGCCGGAGCCCGCCCGCCACCCGGCGAGCGCCCGGAATCTCCTGCCGACGGCTGCCGGCACGGCGACTCGACGAATGTCCATGGCCGTGGGGCGCCGGACTGGTGGCGCGGGACCCGCGAGCGGGACCGGGGGGCGGGCGTGCTCAGCCGGAAGCGTCGGCTCCAGCCCCTGCGATGGCGGCGACCGCAGCCGGGTCGCTGCGGCCGTGGCGGTAGAAGTCGACGTGCTCCGGCGGAAGCGGCGTGTTGCCGGCCACGAGGTCGGCCGCCTTCTCCGCGACCATCATCACCGGCGCGTAGATGTTGCCGTTGGTGACGTACGGGAACACGGACGCATCCACGATGCGCAGCCCCTCGACGCCGTGGACCCCCATCGTCCGCGGGTCGGTGACGTCGGTGGGGCCGGTTCCCATCCGCGCCGTGCAGGACGGGTGGAGCGCAGTCTCGGCATCGCGCGCGACCCACTCGAGCACCTGCTCGGGCGTCTCGACCGCGGGGCCGGGCGAGATCTCGCCCCCGTCGAACTCCGCCATCGCCGGCTGGCCGAGGATCCGCCGTGCAACCTGGACCGCCTCGACCCATTCCCGCCGGTCCTGGTCGGTGGACAGGTAGTTGAACCGGAGCGCTGGATGCACGCGCGGATCGGCGCTCTTCAGCGTCACCGAGCCGAGCGCGTCGGAGTACATCGGGCCCACGTGGACCTGGTAGCCGTGGCCGCCCGCCGGGGCTGAGCCGTCGTAGCGGATCGCGAGCGGCAGGAAGTGGAACATCAGGTTCGGGTAGGCGACGTCGTCGTTCGAGCGCACGAAGCCGCCGCCCTCGAAGTGGTTCGTGGCGCCCGGCCCGCTCCGGAAGAACAGCCACTGGAAGCCGATCCACGGGCGGCGCCACTTCTGGACGGCGTGCGGCTGCATGGACACCGGCTTCGTCGACCGGTGCTGGATGTACACCTCGAGGTGGTCCTGGAGATGCTGCCCCGCGCCCGGCACGTCCGCGACCACCGGGATGCCATGCTCGCCGAGGTGTGCCGCCGGGCCTACGCCGGACAGCAGCAGCAGCTGGGGGGTGTTGATCGAGCCACCCGCGAGGATGACCTCGCCCGCCTCGATCCGTTCCGAGCCCGAGCCGCGTGCGACCTCCACGCCGGTGGCGCGTCTGCCGTCGAACCGGATCCGCGTCACGAACGCGCGGGTTCGGACGGTCAGGTTCGCCCGACGGCGAACCGGATCGAGGTAGGCGCGCCGCGCCGACCACCGGCGGCCGTTCCGGATGTTGCGGTCGAACGGGCCGAAGCCCTCCTGGCGGTAGCCGTTGACGTCCGGCGTGCGCGCGTAGCCCGCCTGCTCGGCCGCCCGGAAGAACGCCCCGAACAGCGGGTTCGTCGCCGGACCGCGCTCCAGCCACAGGGGCCCGTCGTGGCCGCGGAACGGGTCGTCGGGCGCCGCGGCGGTGCAGGTCTCCATCCGCTTGAAGTACGGCAGGCAGTGGGCGTACGACCACGTCTCCATCCCCGGCGCCGACGCCCAGCGCTCGTAGTCGAGCGGGTTGCCGCGCTGGAAGATCATCCCGTTGATACTCGACGAGCCGCCGAGCACCCTGCCGCGGGCGTGGTAGATCCGCCGCCCGTGCATGAACGGCTCCGGCTCCGACTCGTACCGCCAGTCGTAGAACCGGCTGCCGATCGGGAACGTGAGCGCCGAGGGCATGTGGATGAACACGTCCCACGCCCAGTCGGGGCGACCCGCCTCGAGCACGAGCACCCGCGTCGAGGGATCGGCCGACAGGCGGTTTGCGAGGACCAGCCCGGCCGATCCACCGCCGACGATCACGTAGTCCCAGCGCACGGTCATGCGCCTGCTCCCGGGTCGCGTCCCGGCCGTGGATGCCGGTGGTGCATCACCGGGCGGTGGTGCGTGCGCAGAACCGGGCACGGCCGGCGGTGCTGCATGTCGATCCGGGCGTGCTCATCCCGTGGCAGATGCTCGCGGAGCATCACGCCGCCCGAAAGGCGCAGGGCTCGCGGGGAATGCGACCAGGGACCACACGTCCGCCGATCGTAGCCCGCAGCCGAGCCGCACCGGAGGGCGGTTCGGCAGGCGGGGCCCTCCCCGCCAGGAGGCGTCAGGCCGGAAGGATGTTCTGGTTCACGTGGAACAGGTTCGTCGGGTCCCAGTCCCGCTTCACCAGGCGGAGACGCTCGTAGTTCGGCCCGTACGCGGCGCGCAACCGGGCCTGGTCGTCGCCCTCCACGTCGGCGTAGTTCAGCCACCGTCGCGCGGCGAAGAATGGCGCGAGCGCGTCGTAGGCCCCGCGCGCCCACGCGACGTTCGCCTCCGTGTCCGCCGGATCCATCCAGACCGCCGAGACCAGGCAGTTGTAGCCGACCGCGCGGTGCTGAACGGGTGTGGCATCGACCGGCACCCGCGTCACGGCGCCGTGGAAGTGCTCGAGCAGGATCGCGCTCATCGGCGACGCCGAGACGAGGAACCGGTCGACGATCGTGTCGATCGCGGCATCCGTCAGGCCGTCGAGGAAGCTCGAGCGCCAGTAGATCGGTGCGGGCGGGAAGCCGCCGTCGAGCATCTGGTTGAGCGTCGTGTAGGGCATCGGCCCGAAGACGTCGAGGATCGGCGAGCCGAACGAGCGCACGGCGGCCAGGTCGCGCTCCGCCGTCGCCGGATCGCCCACGTGCGCGCCGGCGATGACCGCGATCTTCGCGCCGGAGCCGTCCGGGGCATGGGTGACGCCGGCGAACATCGTGAGCTCGTCCGGGACGTCCTGCGTCACCTCCCGGTACAGCCGGAGGAGGTCACGGGCACGGTCGATCGGATGGGCGACGAGACCACCGAAGATCGTGGGACCGACGGGATGGAGGCGGTATTCGAACGACGTCACCACGCCGAAGTTGCCCCCACCGCCGCGCAGCCCCCAGAACAGGTCGGCATTCGTCGCGGCGGACGCCGTCACGACCCGGCCATCAGCGGTCACGACCTCCGCGGACAGGAGATTGTCGGCGGCGAGGCCGTACTTGCCGAGCAGCCAGCCGAGGCCGCCGCCGAGAGTGAGACCGGCGATCCCCGTGGTCGAGACCGCCCCGCCGGTCACGGCCAGGCCGTGCAGCTGGGTCTCCCGGTTCAGCTCGCTCCACCGGACGCCCCCCTGTGCCCGCACCGTTCGGGCCTCCGGGTCGACATGCATGCCCTTCATCCGAGACAGGTCGACGAGGAGGGCGTCGTCCCGCACGGAGAGCCCGGCGACGTTGTGACCGCCGCCCCGCACGGTGATCTCCAGCCCGTGCTCCCGGGCGGCGTTCACGGCCATGACCACATCGGCCGTGCCGGTGCACTCGGCGATCAGCGCCGGACGCCGATCGATGAGCGTGTTGTGGATGCGGCGTGCCTCGTCGTAGCCCTCGTCACCCGGTCGGAGCAGCCGCCCGCCGAACCCCTCGAACGCCGACAGCACGTCTTCGCGAAGCGCGACCGTCATCGTCTGGTCCTCCAGGCATCCCGAGCCATCGGCGACCATCCGGCGCCGTGTAGCGCCGGATGCGCCCGCCGCGCGAACCTGCAGCCTACTCGCCGGGCGTCAGGCGAGCATCTCGGGATGGATCAGGCGCCGTGGCGCAGGGCCGTGGACACGCGTGCCGCGGCGGCGGCGACGAGCGCACCCAGCGACGCCTCCGTGCCGGGTGGCGGAAACCGGTAGGAGGGCCCGTGGACGTGGATCGCGGCGACCACGTCCCCGGTCACGTCGCCGATGCCCGCCGCCACCGACGACATCCCGTCGAGGAACTCGTCGTGCACCCACGCGTATCCGGTCCGCCCCACCTCGCGCAGCCGCGCGCGGAGGATGTCCGGATCGGTGATCGTGTGGGCCGAGGTCGCCTCGAGCGGGCCGGCCAGGTAGCGCTCGACCGCCGCGGGCGGGAGCGAGGCGAGGAACACGTGGCCGGCGGGCACCGTGTGCATCGGCGCCCGCGTCCCGGTCCAGTCGCGGATCGAGATCGGGTTCGGCGTGTCCACCTGATCGACGGTCAGGACGTCGCGGCCGTCCGGCACCGAGAGGCCGGCGGCCTCGCCGGTCGCGGCGGCGAGGTCGGCGAGGTGCGGTCGGGCAAGCGCTGCGATCGAGCGCGTTGGCGTCAGCCCTGCCGCGAGCGTGGACACGCGCGGCCCGAGCCGGTAGCGACCGTCACCCGCGACCTGCTCCACGGCCGCCTCGGTCTGGAGCGCCCGGAGCAGGCGCACGACCGTCGACTTCGGGAGGTGGGCGCGCTCCGCGATCGTGGTCACGCCCGAGGGCCCGTCGCTGAGCGCGGTCAGCACCCGAAACGCCCGCTCGATGGACTGGACTCTGGACACGCAGCCCCCTGTCGATTAGCCTCCGCCTTCGGCGGCGTTCCAGCATACGGCACGGTTCCGTAATGTGGAATGGCACGGGACACACGGTCTGCGGACCGGCCGGCACACCAGGGTCGGGTGGCACGCGGAGGCACAGGAGCTTCGGATGGGCGACGAGCAGCAGGAGATCGACCTCTCGAGTCTCTCGGACGACGAGCTCGTCGAGCAGATGCACAACGACCTCTACGACGGTCTCGCCGACGAGATCCGCGACGGGACGAACATCCTCCTCGGCCGTGGATGGTCGCCGGAACGCGTGCTCAACGAGGCGCTCGTCGAGGGGATGCGCATCGTCGGCATCGACTTCCGCGACGGAATCCTGTTCGTCCCGGAGGTCCTCCTCGCCGCGAACGCGATGAAGGCGGGCATGGCGATCCTCCGCCCGCTCCTCGTCGAGACGGGCGTCGAGCGCGTCGGCAAGGTCGTGATCGGCACCGTGAAGGGCGACATCCACGACATCGGGAAGAACCTCGTCGCGATGATGCTCGAGGGTGCCGGGTTCGAGGTCGTGGACCTCGGGATCAACACCGACGCGGACAAGTTCATCGCCGCGCTCGAGGAGCACGAGCCCGAGATCCTCGGCATGAGCGCGCTGCTCACGACCACGATGCCGTACATGAAGGTCGTGATCGACGAGCTGAAGAACCGCGGCCTCCGCGACCGGTTCATCGTGCTCGTCGGCGGAGCGCCCCTCAACGAGGAGTTCGGCAAGGCGGTGGGCGCCGATGCCTACTGCCGTGACGCGGCCGTCGCCGCGGAGACCGCCAAGGCGCTCGTCCAGGCGCGCCGGCACGGCGCCGCGGTCGCCTGAGACCTCGGGCCTGCGGCCATGCCGGCCTCCGACGGAACCCCGCACACGCTGGTCATCGGCTGCGGCGCCCTCGCGCGTGAGCTGCTCGCGCTCACGAGGGACCTGCCGGGAGTGCAGGTGACGGCGATTGACGCGCGCCTCCACATGCGGCCGGAGCGCATTGCCGCTGCCGTCCGCGAAAAGATCGGGCGCGCCCGCGAGCAGCACGGCGACGACGTGCGCCTGTTCGTTGCGTACGCGGACTGCGGCACGAACGGGTCGCTCGACGCGGTCCTGGCCGAGCAGGGCGTGGCACGGCTGGAGGGCGCCCACTGCTTCGAGTTCTACGCGGGCGCCGCCGCCTACGCGGCCATGCAGGACCAGGAGCCGGGCACGTTCTACCTGACCGACTTCCTTGCCCGTCAGTTCGAGTCCCTCGTGATCGCGGGGCTCGGGCTCGACCGGCACCCCGAGCTCCTGCCGCTCTACTTCGGCAACTACAAGCGACTGGTGTACCTCGCCCAGACCGACGACGAGGCGCTCACCGAGCGGGCGCGGGCGGCGGCCGAGCGCCTGGGCCTCGCGTTCGAGCGCCGGTTCGTGGGCATGGGCGATCTGGAGCCGCAGATCCGGGCGCTCGGGAGCGTCGCGTGACGCGGTTCCTGCCAGGCATGCATGCCCGGCATGCGCGACTTCCACTCCGCGGGTGCTTGTCCGGCAGCAAGCTGCCCGACGGCACCAGGGCGGCGGCCGTCTGATGCCCCCCATCCTTACCATCATCCGCTGGCGCGACATCCCCGCCCAGGTGACCGCGAAGGACGGCCGCCGGACCGCCAAGCAGGTCCTCCATCGGCGGTTCCAGGTCGCGATCGACCGGGCCGCGATGAAGGCCGGCAAGCGGAGCGCGAGCGACTACATCGGGGAGTGGGAATCCGATCGCCGTCCGTGCGGGGAGGACCTCGACGCGGAGGTCGCCGCCGTCGCCGCGCAGCTCGAGGCCGACCACCCGCGCGAGGTGCTCAACCAGCTGATCGAGAACGGTGGCTGGCGCGATCCCGCCGCGCACGAGGAGACTCCTGCCCCCACATCCGACCCGTCACAGGAGCCCGCATGACCCACACGGTCGTCTCGTCCGCCACGCGCGAGGTCGTGATCGGCTTCGACCGGCCGTTCACGATCATCGGCGAGCGCATCAACCCGACCGGCCGCAAGCAGCTCGCGGAGGAGATGCGCAACGGTGACTTCAGCCGTGTCGAGCGCGACGCGCTCGCACAGGTCGCCGCGGGCGCCCACATGCTCGACGTGAATGCGGGGATCCCGCTCGCCGACGAGCCGGCGATCCTCGCGAAGACGGTGCAGCTCGTGCAGTCGCTCGTCGACGTGCCGCTCTCGATCGACTCGAGCATCGTCGAAGCGCTTGAGGCCGGGCTCGCCGTGTACCGGGGCAAGGCGCTCGTGAACTCCGTGACCGGCGAGGAGGAGCGGCTCGAACGGGTGCTCCCCCTCGTGCGGAAGTACGGCGCGGCGGTGGTGGCGATCTCGAACGACGACACCGGGATCAGCGAGAACCCCGACGTCCGGTTTGCCGTGGCGAAGAAGATCGTCGAGCGCGCCGCGGATCACGGCATCCCCCGCGAGGACGTGATCGTGGACCCGCTCGTCATGCCCATCGGGGCGATGCGGACGGCCGGCCGCCAGGTGTTCACGCTCCTTCGACGGCTGAAGGAGGAGCTGAAGGTCAACACGACCTGCGGCGCCTCGAACGTGAGCTTCGGGCTGCCGAACCGCGAGGGGATCAACGCGAGCTTCCTGCCGATGTGCATCGCGAACGGGCTGACGACCGCGATCACGAACCCCCTCCAGCCGCACCTCAAGCAGGCGATCCTCGCCGCCGACGTCCTCATGGGCAACGACCGGGACGCCGCCCACTGGATCCGCGAGTACCGCCAGCCCGCCACCGACGGCGAGAGCGGTGGCCGGCGCGTGAACCGCCGCCGGGCGCTCGCCGCCGAGGCCGCGCGCGGCGCCGCAGCCCACGCGCCCGCCGGCCTGACCGAGGCCGAGCTCGCGCTGCTCGAGCCGCGGGGCGCGCGCTGACCGTGACCCCGGAACCGGCCGGGGCCGCCGGCGAGCACCTGATCGTCTTCACCCCCTCGGGACGCCGCGGCCGTGTCGCCGCAGGAACCACGGTGCTCGACGCCGCTCGCTCGCTGGGCGTGGACATCGACTCGGTATGCGGCGGCCGGGCGATCTGCGGGCGGTGCCAGGTCAGCCAGAGCGTGGGGGCGTTCCCCAAGCACGGCATCACCTCCGCGCCCGGCCACCTGTCGCCGGTCGCTGCGGACGAGGTCGCCTACCGCACCGAGCACGGGCTGGCCGACGATCGGCGGCTGTCGTGCGTCGCCCGGATCGAGGGCGATCTCGTCATCGACGTGCCGCCCGAGAGCCAGGTCCACCGCCAGGTGGTCCGCAAGGAGCTGTCGGTCCGACCGTTCGAGATCGACCCCGTCGTTCGCCTGCACTACGTCGAGGTCGAGCCGCCTTCGCTCGAGCATCCGGCGTCCGCGGAGACCCGGCTGTACCGCGCGCTCGAGCGCGAGTGGGGCCTTGCCGGGCTGCGCGCGGATCTGCACGTGGTCCAGTCGCTCCAGCCCGCGCTCGCCGAGGCGGGCGACCGGGTCACCGTCGCGGTCCACGAGGGCCGCGATGTCATCGACGTCTGGCCCGGTTTCCACGACCGCGCGCTTGGCGTCGCGGTCGACGTCGGATCGACGACCCTTGCCGGGCATCTCGTCGACCTCTCCACCGGCGACGTCCTTGCGAGCGGCGGGGTGATGAACCCGCAGATCCGCTACGGCGAGGATCTCATGAGCCGCGTCTCGTACGCGATGCTCCACGAGACCGGCGCCGCGGACATGACGAAGGCCGTTCGCAAGGCGCTCAACGAGCTCGTCGCGACGCTCGCCCAGCGCGCCGGGACGAAGCGCCGCGAGATCCTCGCGTTCACGATCGTGGGCAACCCGATCATGCACCACCTCGTGCTCGGGATCGATCCGGTGCCGCTCGGCTCGGCCCCATTCGCACTCGCGGTGGACGCCGCCGTTCGCATGGAGGCGTCCGAGCTCGGGCTCGTCGCGCATCCGGGCGCACGTGTCTACCTGCTGCCGCTCATCGCGGGCCACGTCGGGGCGGACACGGCGGGCGTCATCCTCGCCGAGGCGCCGCATCGGAGCACCGGGATCCGGCTGATCGTCGATGTCGGCACGAATGCCGAGATCGTGCTCGCGGTCGACGGCCGGCTGCTCGCCGCCTCGTCGCCCACCGGCCCGGCGTTCGAGGGCGCCCAGATCTCCGCCGGGCAGCGCGCGGCACCGGGCGCGATCGAGCGCGTCCGGATCGACCGCGAGACGCTCGAGCCCCGGTTCCGGGTGATCGGCGTCGACGCGTGGTCGGACGACCCGGACTTTCGCGCGAAGCTCGACGCTGCCGGGACCGGCGTGACCGGGATCTGCGGCTCGGGGATCGTGGAGGTGATCGCCGAGTTGTTCCTCGCAGGGGTGATCGCGAGCGACGGCACGATCGACGGGTCGATCGCGGCGCAAACGCCGCGCGTAATCGCCGACGGCCGGACGTTCTCGTACATCCTCCACGACGGCGAGCCGCGGATCGCCGTCACCCAGAACGACGTCCGGGCGATCCAGCTCGCGAAGGCGGCGCTCTACGCCGGGGTCCGGCTGCTGATGGACCACGCGGGCGTCGATCACGTGGACGCCGTGAGACTTGCCGGCGCGTTCGGCAGCCAGATCGACCCGCTCCATGCGCTCGTCCTCGGCCTCGTGCCCGACTGCGAGCCGTCCCAGGCCGGCCCGGCCGGCAACGCGGCGGGGGCCGGCGCGCTGATCGCGCTGTTGTCGAGGAGCGCCCGCGCCGAGATCGAGGAGGTCGTGCGCACGGTCCGCAAGATCGAGACGGCCGTGGAGCCGCGGTTCCAGGAGCACTTCGTGGACGCGATGGCGATTCCGCATCGGACCGCGCCGACGCCATACCTCGCCGCCACCGTCGACCTGCCCCCGCCGCGCACCGCCGAGCGCGCCGACGGCCGCGGCCGGCGGGTGAACGCGCGTCGGCGCCCGGCGGTGGTCGCCGGAAGGGAGCAGTCATGACCGATACCGGGCCGCGCCGGCGCAGCGGCGGCCGGGACGCGCGACTCGCGGCGCGCGCCCAGGCGCACATCGAGCGCGAGCCGTTCCTGACCCGGAAGCTCGCCCCGTACGAGGTCCTCGGCGAGGAGGGCCTGTCGATCATCGAGGCGAACGCCGACACGATCCTCCAGGAGGTGGGCCTCGAGTTCCGCGGCGACCCGGAGGCGCTGCGGATCCTGCGCGACGCGGGCGCGGACGTCCGCGGCGAGCGGGTCCGCTTCCCGCGCGGGATGGCCCGCTCGATCGTGCAGTCGTCGGCGCCGCGCGAGTTCGTCCAGCACGCGCGCAACCCGGCGCGCAGCGTCCGGATCGGCCGTGACGCGACGGTGCTCGCCCCGGCATACGGCAGCCCGTTCGTCCGCGATCTCGACCAGGGTCGCCGCTACGGGACGATCGAGGACTTCCGCAACTTCGTGAAGCTGGCGTACCTGTCGCCGCACCTCCACCACAGCGGCGGCACCGTGTGCGAGCCGGTGGACCTGCCGGTCAACAAGCGGCACCTGGACATGGTCTACGCGCACATGCGCTGGAGCGACAAACCGTTCATGGGCTCAGTCACCCATCCGGACCGGGCCCGGGACACGATCGCGATGGCTCGGATCCTGTTCGGCGAGCGCTTCCTCGATGACCATACGGTCATCACGAGCCTGATCAACGCGAACAGCCCGCTCGTGTGGGACTCCGTGATGCTCGGGTCGCTCCGCGCGTACGCGGAGGCGAACCAGGCGACGATCGTCACCCCGTTCATCCTCGCGGGCGCGATGGCGCCCGTGACCGCGGCCGGCGTGTGCGCGCAGACCCTCGCCGAATCCCTGGGCGGGATGGCGTTCGCGCAGCTCGTGCGTCCGGGAGCGCCGGTCATCCTCGGCTCGTTCGCGAGCTCGCTCTCCATGCAGTCGGGTGCGCCGACGTTCGGGACCCCGGAGCCTGCGCTCGTGCTGTACGTGATGGCCGCGCTCGCTCGGCGGCTCGGCGTGCCGTTCCGGAGCGGCGGCAACCTGTGCGCAGCGAAGGTCCCCGACGCCCAGGCGGCATACGAGAGCGCGGCAACGTTCACCCCGACGATCCTGGCGGGGGTGAACTTCGTCCTCCACGCGGCCGGCTGGCTCGAGGGCGGCCTCGCGATGGGCTACGAGAAATTCATCCTCGATGCCGACCAGTGCGGCATGGCGGCCGTGTTCGTGAAGGGCATGGACCTGTCGGAGAACGGCCAGGCGGTCCAGGCGATCCTCGACAACGGGCCCGGCCAGCACTTCCTCGGCTCGGCGCACACGCTCGCGAACTTCGAGACCGCCTTCTACCGGAGCGAGACGGCCGACAACAACAGCTTCGAGCAGTGGCAGGAGGCCGGGTCGCTCGATGCGGCGCAGCGGGCGAACGCGATCTGGAAGCGGATGCTGCGCGAGTACGAGGCGCCGCCGCTCGACGCCGCGGTGGACGAGGCGCTGATGGAGTACATGATCCGGCGCAAGGCGTCCTTCCCGGATTCGGACGTCTGATGGTGATCCTCGGTCGGCGCCGCGCCGGTCTCGACACGCCCGCGCGTGCCGCGCTTGTGCGGGCCCTCGAGGACCCGGTCTTCGAGGTGCTGCCGCTCAAGTCCCTCGGCGACCAGGTCGGCGAGCTGCCGCCCGGCGCGCTCGTGAGCGTCACGGCGTCGCCGGCAAAGGGCATCGAGGCCACGGTGGACTGGGCAGCGCGGCTGCAGGGTGACGGGTTCCGCGCGATCCCGCACCTCTCGGCGCGGATGATCCGCGACCGCGTGCACCTCGCCGATCTCGTTGCGCAGGCCCGCGAGGCCGGCCTCAGCCGCGCGTTCGTCGTCGGCGGCGACGCCGATGAGCCCGGCGACTACCTCGACGGCCTGTCGCTGCTCCGGGCGATGGAGGAGGTGGGGCATCCGTTCGAGACGATCGGCTGCCCGTGCTATCCCAAGGGGCACCCGGACATCCCCGATGCCCTCCTGCTGCGCGCGCTCGACGAGAAGGCGCCGTACGTCCACCACGCCACGACGCAGCTCGAGTTCGACACGGCGGCGATCGGCCGCTGGGTACGCGAGCGTCGGACGGCCGGCTTCGAGCGCCCGTTCGTCATCGGCGTGCCCGGGGTGGCCGATCCGCAGAAGCTCCTTTCGATCGCGGCACGGATCGGCGTGAAGGACGCGAAGCGGTTCCTGCTCAAGAACCTGCGCTTCGTCACCGGGCTGGCGCGCAGTGGCGGCTTCTATCGACCCACGTCGTTCGTGCGCGACCTCGCGCCGCTGCTCGCCGACCCGTCGGCGCACGTGACCGGGTTCCACCTGTACACGTTCAATGCCGTGGGCCCGACCGAGGCGTGGCGCCGCGAGCAGCTCGCGGCGCTCGAGCACGGCTGACGGCGGTGATCGACGAGCGGTCGCAGGTCCTCGCCGATCTCGCGGCAATTCCCGAACGCCTCGCTGCGGCCGCCGAGGCCGCCGACCTCGTGGAGCGGGAGATTCCGATCGAGGGCTGGCCGGCGCGGCTGATCGTGGCCCACCTCGCGCTCGTCGAGCGGGTCGTGTGGCGGCGGCGGCTCGACGACCTGGAGGCCGCGGGCGACGGCCCGGGGCCCCGCTGGAGCTACACCGAGCCCGGCGTCGGCGAGGGACCGGGCGACGCCACCCTGGCGGAGCTGCTCGACCGGTTCGCGACGGCTCGCTCCGAAACCCTCGCGCGGATCCGCGCGCTCGACGCCGCCGGGTGGGCGCGGCAAGGCGTCCACGAGCGCTTCGGCCCGCTCGACGTGGCAGGCCTCCTCCGCGAGGCGCTCAAGCACGACGAGGAGCATCTCGAGGAGCTTCGCACGCGCGGCGGGTGAGGCCGGCCGACAGGCTCCCAACCGCCGTCGTCAGCCCCCGCCGACCTCCGCCAGACGCCGCCTGAGGAATGCCCGCTCCGGCTCGTTGCGTGCGAGCGCGAGCGCTCGCCCGTAGGCATCGGCCGCTTCCGAGCGGCGGTCGAGCCGCCGGAGCAGGTCCGCCCGCGCAGCGTGGAGGAAGTGGTAGTCGTCGAGCACGCCTGATGCGGCCAGGCCGTCCATGAGCGTCAGCCCGGCCGCCGGTCCGGCGACCATCGCGACCGCCACCGCCCGGTTCAGCTCCACGACCGGTGACGGCGCGATCCGCGCGAGTGCGTCGTACAGGGCGACGATCTGCGGCCAGTCCACCCGGACGGCGGACGGCGCCTCGTCATGTACGGCCGCGATCGCCGCCTGGAGCTGGTACGGCCCGGGGCGGCGCATCCGCAGCGCCCGCTCCACCAGGTCGCGACCCTCCTCGATCCGTGCCCGGTCCCACCGGCTGCGATCCTGGTCCTCGAGCAGGATGATCTCGCCGTCCGGCCCCGTGCGCGCGTCGCGCCGGGCGTCGTGGAGCAGCATGAGCGCAAGCAGCCCGAGCACCTCCGGCTCGTCGGGCATGAGCGAGGCGAGCACGCGGGCGAGCCGGATCGCCTCCGCGCACAGCTCGCGACGGATGAGCGCGTCCCCGGAGGTCGCGTCGTAGCCCTCGTTGAACACGAGGTACAGGACGGCCAGCACGGCCTCGAGCCGCTCGGGGAGCAGGTGCTCCGGCGGGACGCGGTAGGGGATGCCCGCCTCACGGATCTTCCGCTTCGCACGGACGAGCCGCTGCGCGAGCGTGGCTTCGGGAACGAGGAAGGCGCGGGCGATCTCCGGCGTGGACAGCCCGCCGAGCGTCCGGAGCGTCAGCGCGATACGGGCATCCGGAGCGAGCGCCGGATGGCAGCACGTGAAGATCAGCCGCAGGCGGTCGTCCGGGATCGGATGCATCTCGTCCTCGGCAGCGACCCGCAGCGCCGTCTCCCGACGCTCGGCCTCCACGGCGGCCTCACGGGCAAGGGTCTCCTGCTTCGCGGCGAGCGTGCGCGCCCGGCGCAGGCGGTCGATCGCCCGGTTCCGCGCGGTCGTCGTGACCCACGCGCCGGGATTGGCGGGCATCCCCTCGACCGGCCAGCGCTCGAGCGCGGTGACGAAGGCGTCCGCGACGGCCTCCTCGGCGAGGTCGAAGTCGCCCGTGATCCGGATGAGCGTCGCGACCGCCCGCCCCGATTCCTCGCGGAACAGGCGGTCGACGACGTCGTGCGTGACCCCCGCGGTCACGCGATCAGCGGCGCGTCAGGCCGAGGCGGCGGTGAGCTGGCCGGTCGGGTCGGGCGCCTCGAAGTCGACCACGGGCCGCACCTCCACGGAGCCGTACCAGGAGCCGGGGCACTTCGCCGCCCACCCGAGCGCCTCGTCGAGGTCGGCGCACTCGAGCAGGTAGAAGCCGCCCAGGCCCTCCTTCGTCTCCGCGAACGGGCCGTCCGTGGTCAGCGTCTTCCCGTCCCGGACGCGCACGGTCGTGGCGGTCGGGTTGGGCTGGAGCGCCTCGCCGCCGCGATACACGCCGGCGTCCGTGATCGCCTTCGTGAACGCGTTGTACTCGTCCATCACCTGGCCCCACAGCGCCGGGTCCGGCGGCTCGGGGGACGGACTGGCGGTGTTCTCGTCGTAGATCAGCAGCGCGTACTTCACGCTCGGGTCCTCCTGCGTCCTCGGTGGACTCCCGCCGCCGGTCCCTCCGGCCGCGTCATCGTATCGACGATCGAGTGGCACCGGAATCGACAGGCTCGACCATCGATGCCGTCTGGCCGACAGGCCGATGGATCCCTGCAACACGCGCGGCAGCCGAGTGGCGCGCATGTCAGCCGGCGCCCGGTCAAGGCTGCGACGAACGCCGATCAGGCGTCGCCCGCGGACGCGGCGTCAAGGAGGAGATCCACCATGGCCGACGACTTCTCCCGCGCGATGCGCGAACGCCCGCCGTTCTCGAACGCCGATGACCCGAGTGCCGACCGGCTCGCCACCCACGGCGAGGCAGGCGAGCCCAACCCCGATCAGGTTGCGCATGACCGCGTCGGGCAGGAGCGAGGGCCGGGCACCGCGCCCTCAGGCCCGGACATGACCGGCAAGGACGCCGAGTTGCTCCAGGCGGGCGGACCGGGCGACCGGATCGGGGGACCGCACGCGACCGACCGCCCCGCGGATCCGGGCCTGCCCGGCCACGATCAGCCGGTCGAGGGCGGGCGAGCCCAGGCGGGGGACGGAGAGGGGGACGACGGCTCGCAGGTCGACCGCATGGACCGGTAGCTGGGCAGTCACCAGGTTTCCGCGGGACAGCACTGCCAGTGATCGTGCGCGGATCATCGGTACGTCGGCGCTCCTGACGAGACCGAAATCGAGGCCAATCCGCGCTCGGCGGTCCCGGACAGCAGCCGCGGGAGTGGGCCGGGATTCCGGCGGTCCGTCGGGGTGCCGCGGCGTTCGCAGGATCACCGGGGCACTGTCCCGGAGCAACGTGCTCCGGCGCGCCGTCGCGCCGCGCTTACCATCAGCCGATGCCGCCGCGCAAGGAGATCCTCGAGGTCGCCGGCCGCGAGGTCACCATCAGCAACCCCGACAAGGTGTACTTCCCCGAGGCCGGGCATACAAAGCTGGACCTCGTGCGCTACTACCTCGCGATCGCCGAGGGCGCGCTCATGGGGATTCGCGGGCGGCCGATGGCGCTCAAGCGGTTCGTCGACGGCATCACCGGCGAGGCGTTCTTCCAGAAGCGGGCACCGGACAAGCGGCCGCCGTGGCTGCGGACGGCGACCCTCACGTTCCCGTCCGGCCGGACCGCCGACGAGATCGTCGTCGATGACGCAGCCGGCCTCGCCTGGGTCGTGAACCTCGGCTGCATCGACCTCAACCCGCACCCTGTCCGCGCGGACGACCTCGACCACCCCGACGAGCTGCGCGTCGACCTCGATCCCGTGCCCGGCGTGCCCTGGGAGCACGTCCGCCAGGTCGCGCTCGTGACCGGGGAGGCACTGGCCGACGTCGGGCTGGTGGGCTGGCCGAAGACGAGCGGCTCGCGCGGAATCCACATCAACGTGCGGATCGAGCGCCGATGGACGTACCCGCAGGTCCGCCGCGCGGCGCTCGCGCTCGCCCGCGACGTCGAGCGGCGTGCCCCCGACATCGCGACGAGCAAGTGGTGGAAGGAGGAACGCCACGGTGTGTTCCTCGACTACAACCAGAACGCGAAGGACCGCACCGTCGCCTCCGCGTATTCGGTCCGGCCGCTGCCCGACGCCCGCGTCTCGTTCCCGCTCCGCTGGGAGGAGGTCGCCGACGTCCGGGCCGAGGACTTCACGCTCGTCACGGTCCCGTCACTCGTCCGCGAGCGGGGTGATGCGGGCAGCGGCATCGATGACGCCGTGGGGTCGCTCGAGGCGCTCCTCGAGCTGTCCGCCCGGCACGAGGCCGAGGGGCTCGGCGACGCGCCGTGGCCGCCGAACTACGCGAAGCAGGCCGGCGAGCCGCCGCGTGTCCAGCCATCGCGCAAGCGGCGCCGCGACGACGAGTACGACGGACGAGGCGTCGAGGGCGGGCCGCCGCCGGAGGTCGCCGCCGCCCGGGCTGCCGCCGTCGCGGCCGGGGATCCGAACGCCGGCCTGCCGACCGAGTGGGAGGGCACCCGCCCGACCCCCACCGGGCGCCGCCGCACGAGCGTGCCGGTGATCGAGATCTCGCGCGCCGCGCGGAAGCAGGAGGCGCTCGAGGGCCTCGAACGCTGGAAGGCACGCCATCCCGAGGCGGCGAAGCATCTCGAGCCGGCCGACGTCCTCGTCGACGGCATGCGCGGGCGATCGAGCCTCTGGTACCGCGTTCGCGTCAACCTCAGCCACGTCCCCGAGGCGGACCGCCCGCCACAGGAGCCGCTCGACCCCGACTACGACCCGTGGGCCGGCTACGAGTGGCCCGACCGCAGCGGCCAGCTCGAGCGGGCGCCGCGCAGACGGGCCCAAGGACCTGACGGCTGACCCGCAGCTCAGGGGAACGCGAGGATCGCGGGGAGATCCACGTCGCCTGCTCCGTCACCGAACGCGAGCAGCACCACGGTTTCACCCTGGACGTCGAGCGCGACGACCCGCGCCCGCGCGTCGAGCGCGAGCTGGATGTGACCGACATCGATCGCGAGCACGAACACGCACTGGAACTGCGGCGTGTTCTCGCACGGCACGCCCGCCGTGCCCGGCCTGACCGAGAGCTCGAACTCCACGCCGCTCGCACCCGGTAGCTGGGCCGGCTCCGGCGCCGAGATCGCTAGCGCGGGGTGGCGCTCAAGCCAGGCGACGAAGTCCGTCGCGCTGCCGTCGAACGGGACTGCTTCCCCCGTTTCCGGGTCCACGAGGCGATCGACGCGGACGAACAGCAGGTCCACGTTCTCCCGTGACAGGCGCCCGTCGCTGTGCCGGTCGAACCCGTTGAACCATCCATCGCCGAGCCGGAACGTGATCGTCGGCGTGAACACCGGCGTGAAGTACGCGCCCGGCTCCATCGCGCCGTAGACGAGCGGCCGCGCGCCGCCCGGCCCGTCGGGGATGTCGAATGTTCCCGGCTCGAACGACGGCGCGAAGTCCACCGATGTCGCCTCGAACACCTCGCCGCCGCGGTTCAGAACCTTGAGCACGAACAGCGTCTCGGTATCGACCCAGTAGCTGTTGCGCACCGTGGGACAGGTCAGTCGATAGGTCAGACGGCCGGCAACCAGCTCGTCGGGACCACGCTCGGCACCGGCACAGTTCGTGATCGGCGGCGGCAGTTCGAAGGTCTGGGCGAGCGTCCAGGTAAGCGGAAACGGCGCCAGGGGCGTCGATCGCTCCCCCACGCTGTAGTCGTTGTACGGCGCCAGCAATGCGCGGCCGTACCAGCCGACGGGAACGCCCTGCATCGCGAACGAGCCAACGAGCCGGCCCCTCGAGTCGAACTCGTGGTACCGGACGCCGTCGAACACGAAATACGTGCCGACCCCTCGTCCACTCCCGGAACGACCGGGCAGGATGTCACCGCGCAGCAGACCGGCCCCATCAAACCGGTAGCGCACCACGATGGTGGGCATGGCGACCGTCATCTCGAATGCCGGCGGGCTGTCGTAGACGGCCTGTGAACGACTGACCAGCTCGCTCGGGGCCGGCACGCGCGATCCGATGATCGCGAGCGACAGCAACAGGCCGAGCAGCAGCGCGACCGCCGCGAGCGTCCAGATGACGCGGCGCTCTCGTGCCGTCAGCTGCCACGCCCGACGGACGCGGGACGGCAAGGACGCACGCCGAACCGTCCCGCGCTCGAAGTCCACCTCCGCGACCAGGCGCAGGAAGAGCCGCTCCGCGAACTCCGGATCGGGCACGACCGGCTGCCGGAGCGGACGGAGGCGTGCGGCGACTCGATCGTCAGCCATCGTCGGCCTCCCTGAAGGCTCGTCGGAAGTTCGTCCGCGCACGGGTCAGCAGCGACTCGACGGCCGTCTCCGTCCGCCCGACGAGCCGCCCGATCTCGCGCATGCTCAGGCCATCCACATAGAACGAGACGAGCGCCGCGCGCTGCATCGCCGGCAGCGTTCGAAGCGCAGCCTCGACCTCCGCTCGATCCTCGGCCGCGCTCCAGGCCGATGTCTCGCCGCCCTCCGAGAGCTCCCGGACCACGAGCCGCAACCGGCGGCGCTCCTGGCGGTCGAGCTGCCGGTAGTGGTCCGCCAGCTTGTGCCGGGCGATCGCGCACAGCCACGTGACCACGTCCGAGCGCCCGTCGAACCGCGCATGGTCGCGAAGCGCATCGATGAAGGTCTGCTGGGTGATCTCCTCGGTTAGCTCGCGGTCACCGGCAGCGTGCGCGAGGACGAAGCCGTACACCCGGGGCAGCGCAGCGTCGTACCACGCGCGGAACGCGCGCTCGCTGCTGAACGCCAGGTCGAGCTCGGTCCCCTGCCGAGTTGCGCTCGCACCTGCCGTCACGCTGGACGCGACCTTTCCCTGCCACCCGCGACGCTGCTCATCGCCTCATTGGTCGTCCGTGGTCGTCGGAATCCGTCGGGGGCGCAAGGAAATTCTGCGCACCCACCGACGGATTCCCGTCTCGCCGCGCGACGAACGGTCAGAACGACGCGCGGAGGACGAGCGATGTGGGCTGCAACGGTGTTCGGCGGAGAGCGTCCAGTGCGAGCGGTTGGGGCCGGTGCCCATCTGTGGCGGGTCGTCGCACTCGAGGCGGCCCTCGCGGCGATGGTGGCGCTCGCCGCGTTCCTCGGTGCGTACGGTGCGCGGCCCATGGGCGAGGTCGCCGGGGCGCTCTCGGCCGGCACGCACGTGCCGGCCCCCCAACCGGCGGCCGCGCCGGACGGACGATGACCGCTGACGACGGGGCGCTCGTGGATGCGGCGTACCGAGCCCATCGCGACGCGCTGACCCGTTACGTCCTCAGTCTCGTGCGCGACGCGGAGGCCGCCGAGGAGCTGGTCCAGGAGGCCTACCTCCGTCTCGTCCGCGAGGTACAGCACGGGACTACGCCGGATGAGCCCGCCGCCTGGCTGTTCCGCGTTGCGGCAAACCTCGCCCGAAGCTGGGGCCGCCGCACCATGATCGCGCGTCGGCGGGTCTCCGTGGTCGAACCGGAGGGGCGTGAAGCGGCGCCCGATGAGGTCGTCATCCGGCGTGACCGGGTCGCCGCGCTCGAGGCCGGTCTCGCCCGTCTGCCACACGCCGACCGACGCGCGGTCCTGCTCGCGGCAGTCGGGTATCGCGGTCCCGAGATCGCCCGCCTCCTGGGCCGGACCGAGCTGGCGACGCGCGCCCTGCTGTGGCGCGCTCGGTCGCGCATGCGGGCGGACGGGCTGCTCGTCGAGGCCGCCGGGGGGTGACGCCCGCGTCGATCCGAGGCGTTGCCGGCTGACGGACGACGCACGACACTCCCGGAGACAGGGAGGAGTTCGTGCACCGGCTGCTGACGCTCGACGAGCTTGCCCAGGAGTCCGACGCTCCGCCCGCCCTCGTGGCGGAGATGGTCGCGATCGGGGCGTTCGCATGTGAGCCGGACGGACGGTACGACGCCCGGCACGCCGCGACCGTGCGTACGGTGCGGGCGATCCTCGACGCCGGCGTCGGGATGGACGACCTCGCGTGGGCGATCAGCGGCGGCCGGGCCGCGTTCGAGGCGATCGCGCGCCACTACGCGACGCCGGCGGCACGCTCACCGCGGACCTACGCGGACCTCCGCATCGAGCTTGCCGAGGCCGCCGACCACCTCCCCGCGATGTATGCGGCGCTGGGGCTGCCGGAGCCCGAGCCCGACGATCACCTCCGCGAGGACGAGGAGGCGATCGTGCGCGAGCTCATCCGCGCGTGGCACGCGGTCGACCACTCCGGGGAGGCGCTCACGCGCGCGGCACGCATCGCGGGCGACAGCCTTCGCCGGGCGACCGAGGCGTGGCTCGACCTGTGGGACGCCACGGCGCGACCGACTGTCGCCACCCAGGGCTCACCCACGGAGCGGGCTCCCGATGGGCGGCTCCTGCCGCGCCCGGGCTCGGAGGATGGCTCGGTCCTCATGGCCGAACTCACGCGGCGGCTCGTGCCCTGGCTGCACGAGCGGATGCTCGAGGAATCGCTGAATCGGCGGATCATCGCCGGTGTCGAGCGGCTGCTCGCGCGCGCAAACCGGTTGCCGATGCGGACGGCACGGCCACCCGCCGTCGCGTTCGTCGACCTGTCCGGGTTCACGTCGCTCACGATCGCCGCGGGCGACGAGGCCGCGGCGGTGGCTGCGGCGCGCCTCCAGGAACTCGCGGAGCGCGCCTGCCGGGCGCAGGGCGGCCGGGTGGTGAAGCTGCTCGGCGACGGGGTGCTGCTGCGCTTCGTCGACGCCGCATCGGCGCTCTCCGCCACCCTCGAACTGGTCGAGGCGGTCTCCCGCGCGGATCTGCCCGCCGCCCATGCCGGGATCGCCGCCGGGCGGGTGATCGTGCGCGATGGCGACGTGTTCGGTCGAACCGTCAACCTCGCGGCGCGGATGGCCCAGGAGGCCGGCCCGGGGGAGGTGCTCGTCGAGGAGGGGGTCGTCGTGGCATTGCCGCGCGGAACGGCCCGCTTCGAGCCGGTCGGCCGCGTCGAGCTTCGAGGCCTGCCCGACCCGGTGGCGATCTGGCGGGCCGCGCCGGCGACCGCTCCACGCGCCGGCCCCTCTGGTCGCGATCGACCCGTCCGGCGTTCGACCTGACGACGGAATCGCCACTTCGGCCCTTCCGAACCCCGCTCAGGCACCCCTCCGTCGCTGTCTGGCACGGGTCAGGGGGCGGCCGCTCCGCGACGCATGGGCAGCCACGCTGGAAGGCACACGGCGAACGCGTCCTGGCCCTCCGCTCCGAACTGGCCGCCACCGAGGCCCGAGACGACCTCGCCCTCGCGGGCGACGACCGTCCCGTCCGGCGCCACGATCTGGATGAGCGGCATCCGCCTTGCCGAGAACCCGGCCGGCCAGATCACGCGGATGTCGTTCCCGGAGTCGACCAGGGAGTAGCGGATCGGCGCGGCCCCATCCCGCCCCGCTGCGATGGTGAAGTCCCCGACGAGGGCAGCCGGACACGCGTCGTAGCTGACACCCGGCTCGACGGAATCGGGCACGGGAAGCGTCTCGAGCGGCACCGGGACCGCGCCGGGCGGCAGGGGCGCGGGCGTCGGCCACACCCATTCGCCGCGCGCGATCCCGCCCGATGGACCGAACGGCAGCGACGCCCCGCAGGCGGACGCGATGATGACCAGGGGAAGCATCGCGAGCACGAGACGCGGGCGTGACGACATGGCGCACCGACGCCCGGCCACCCTCAGCGGGTTCCGAAGATCGCCTCCAGCTCGTACGGGGCCGTGACCTCAAGCTGGTCGTAGCGGCAGTCCTCGGGGCGCTTGTCCGGGCGCCAGCGGCGGAACGTCGTCGCGTGGCGGAAGCGGTCGCCCTGGAGGTGGTCGTACGCGACCTCCACGACGCGCTCGATCCGCAGCGGCTCCCACGATAGGTCCTTGCCGCGGTTCCAGCGCGACGTCGCTCCCGGCATCCGCTGCCCGGAGGCATCCGCGGCACCGAATCCGGCCCACTCCGCCCACTCGGCCCATGGATGGCCGCTCCCGGCGTGTTCGCGCAACGGGGCGAGCTCCGCGACGAGCGCCGCCCGGCGCTCCCAGGTGAAGGACGACGTGATCCCCACGTGGTGGAGCTTGCCCGCGTCGTCGTACAGCCCGAGCAGCAGCGACCCGACGTGCGTGCCGGGCCCGTTCTTGTGCCACCGGAACCCGGCCACGACGCAGTCGGCCGTTCGCTCGTGCTTGATCTTCAGCATCGCCCGCTTGCCCGGCTGGTAGACCCCGTCGAGCCGCTTCGCGACGACGCCGTCCAGCCCGGCGCCCTCGAAGCGGTCGAACCAGTCCGCGGCCGTGGCGCGGTCCGTCGTGGCCGGCGTCAGGTGGAGGGGAGGCTGGACGCCCCCGAGCACCTCCTCGAGCCTCGCGCGCCGCTTGCCCTGCGGCGCGCCGCGGAGGTCCTCGTCGCCCAGCGCGAGCAGGTCCCAGGCGACGAAGGAGGCCGGCGTCTCCGACGCCAGGAGCCGCACCCGGGAGGCCGCCGGGTGGATTCGCAGCAGCAGGGCCTCGAAGGCGAGCCCGTCGGTGCCGGCGATCACCACCTCCCCATCGAGGACGCACCGTTCGGGCAGCTGTGCCCGAACGGGCTCGGCGAGCTCCGGGAAGTAGCGATCGAGCGGCTTGAGATCACGCGACTGCGTGAACACGTCGTCGCCGTCCTTGAACACGATCGCCCGGAACCCGTCCCACTTCGGCTCGTACAGCCAGCCGTCGCCCTCGGGCAGGCCGCTGACGGCCTTGGCCAGCATCGGCTCGAGGGGCGGGGAGAAGGGCAGCGTCACCGATGAAGCGTAGCCGGGAACTCGCGGCAGCCTCCCCACGTCCCGGCGCCGCGCCGCCCCCATCGGGTGGACGGCCGAGGGGCACGGAGGTGCGCCATGGCGGGTATCGATCGCGTGCGGCGCCGAGTGCCGCACATCCTCACCCTGGTCACGCTTACATCGCTGCTCGCCGCGTGCGGCGCGGGCGGGGCGGTCCTCTCGAACGTCGGCAACAGCGTCGGCGGACAGCCGGCGCCGGAGGCTCCGGCCGGTGAGGCGCCCGGGGACGGAGACACGGGAACAGGCGGCACCGGTGAGCAGCCGCCGTCCGCCATCCGTGACGAGACGAAGGTTGTGTACACCGGCAGCCTGCAGCTCGTCGTCGAGGACGTCGACGCCGCGATCGTGACGGCATCGGGACTCGTGCGCGGGGCCGGTGGCTACGTGGCAGCGTCGGAACGCACGAGCGACGGCGACAACCCCGTCGCGACGATCACCTACCGGATCCCCGCCGAACGCTGGGATGGCGCCCTCGAGCAGCTTCGGGACCTGGGCCAGAAGGTCGCCGGCGAGCGCACGTCGGCGATCGAGGTGACGGGTCAGCTCGTGGATCTCGAGGCGCGCATCCGCAACCTTCGGGCGACGGAGGCGGCGCTCCAGGCGATCCTGTCGCGGGCCGAGCGCATCGCCGACATCCTCGAGGTCCAGCGCGAGCTGACGACCGTCCGAGGCGAGATCGAGCAGCTCGACGCACAGCGGGCGTCGCTCGAGGACCAGGCTGCCTACGGCACGCTCGCGGTGACGTACGGCGTGGAGCTCGTGGCGGTCGTCGAAGCGGCGCGGGACTGGGATCCGGCGAGCGAGATCGACCGGGCCGTCGCCAGCCTCGTGTCGGTCCTGCAGGGGCTGGCAACCGTGGGCATCTGGTTCGCGATCGTGTGGCTGCCGATCCTGCTGGTGGTTGGGGCGGCGATCGCGGTGGTCACCGTGATCGTTCGCCGGGTCAACGCCCTGCGGGCGCCGGCACCGACCACGCCGACAACCGGCTGAGCGATCGGCCCGCATGGGCGAGCCGCCGTCTGGCACGATCCTCGGATGACCGACCAGCAGGAACGCTATGACCGGATGGCCCGCGGCTACGGCCGCTGGTGGGCACCGGTATTACGACCGTCCGCGGAGCGCCTCCTCGAGCTCGTCGACGGTGAGCTCGGGAGCGGCTCGGGGGTCGTCGTCGATGTCGGCACCGGGACGGGCACGCTCGCGATCGCCGCCGTGCGCCGCTTCCCGGGCGTGACCGTCATCGCGACCGACGCGTCCGAGGGCATGCTGACGGCGGCCCGGCGCGAGATCCGCGACCAGCTCGCCCCCCGGGAGGCCGCGCGGATCGAACTTCGCCAGGCGTTTGCCGACACGCTGCCGGTGGCCGACGCGAGCGTGGACGCGGTCATCAGCTCATTCGTGTTCCACCTCGTGCCGTCACGCTACCGCGCGCTCATGGATGCGCGGCGCGTGCTCCGGCCCGGCGGGCGACTCGCGTACGTCACGTGGCTCGCCGGGGGCCGCGAGTGGGCGCCGGACGCGATCCTCGACCAGGCGCTCGACGAGGCCGGGTTCGGGCCCCGCGAGGTCGAAGACCGGCCGGGCGACGTGCCGTCGGTCCGCGCCGCCACCGCACAGCTCCGCCGCGCCGGCTTCCACGACGTGCGCGCGGAGGCGCGCCAGCTTCGCTACCCGTTCACGCCCGAGTCCTACCTCGGGTTCGTGGAGGAGTTCGACGAGCAGGACGCGTTCGAATCGATGAGCCGACGGACGCGCGAGCGCGCACGCCGGCGAATCCTCGAGGGCTTGCGCGACCTGAGCGAGGAGGCGCGGACGTACCGGCTCCCGATCGTCTACGCGACGGGCACCCGGGCCACCTGACAGCGCGGCCGGCGGCGGCCGTCAGGCTCAGCTCCCGGCTTCGCCCTCGCCGCTCTCGCCAGTCTCGGCAGCACCACCCTCGGCCGCTCCGCCCTCGGCGGCCTCGCCCTCGGCCTCGGCCGCGGCAACGGGCTCCGGCTCGGCCTCGACGCGCGGCGCCTGGACGCGGGCGACGAGCTCGTCCGGGTCCGTGAGCAGCGTCGACCCGGCCGGGATCGCGAGGTCGCGGACGTGGACCGCCGTCTCGAAGTCGACCAGGCCGTCGACGTTGTACTCGATGGACTGCGGGAGGTCACCCGGCAGGGCCTTGATCTTCACCGACTCGAGCATGTGGAGCAGCGTGCCGCCACCGGTCTCGACCGCCGGCGCCGTGCCCACGGCCACCAGCGGCACGTCCACGGTGATCTCCTCGGTCATCCGCACCGCGAACAGGTCCACATGGAGCGGCGTGCGGGACACCGGATGCATCTGGACACCGTGCAGGAGGACCGGAAGGGCCTTGCCGCCGTCCACCCGCAGGTCGACGAGGGCGGTGGCGCCGGTGTGGCGGCGGAGGAGCTCGAACTCGTGGGCGTCGAGGGACACCGACTCGGAGTCGCGGCCGTGTCCGAACACGACGGCGGGCAGGCGGCCGGCGCGGCGGAGGCGAGCGACCTCCTTGCCGGTGATGGTGCGTCGCTCGGCGGTGAGCGAAGGGCGATCGGGCATGGTTGGCCTCTGGAGAACCTTCAGGGAAGGTGGAGAGGGTACCACGGGGCCCGATCAGGGCCCCGGTGTAGCATCCCGCCACCGTGGCCACGATCCTGATCGTCGAGGACGAGTACGCCGTCGCGCGCGGGATCCAGTACGCGCTCCAGCAGGAGGGCTACACCGTCACCGTGGCCCGCTCCGGCGAGGAGGGGCTCGAGTTCGCGGCCACCCAGGCGCCGGACCTCATCGTGCTCGACGTGCGGCTGCCCGGGATGGACGGCTTCGAGGTCCTGCGGCGGCTGCGGGCCATCGGCTCGAAGGCACCCGTGCTGTTCCTGACCGCGCGCGACGACGAGTTCGACAAGGTCGTGGGCCTCGAGCTCGGTGCGGACGACTACGTCACGAAGCCGTTCGCGCTGCGCGAGCTCATGAGCCGGATCAAGGCGCTGCTCCGGCGCGCGTACGGCGACTATGCCGATGCCGGGGGCGGGCGCGTCATCCGTCATCGCGATCTGGTCATCGATCTCGAACGGCGACGGGTCCAGCGCGGCCAGCGCCGGATCGCCCTCACGGCGACCGAGTTCGAGATCCTCCGGCACCTCGCCAGCCGCCCCGGTCGCGTGTTCAGCCGGCGCGAGCTCCTCGAGCTGCTCCGCGATTACGAGGCGCTCGACCAGGACGAGAAGACGATCAACGTCCACGTCAGCCACCTCCGGGACAAGATCGAGGACGATCCCTCGACGCCCCAGTTCGTCCTGACCGTCCGTGGCGCCGGATACCAGTTCGCCGAGCGCTGACCGGTTCGAGGCCGGCCTCCCGGCGCCCGGACCGCGCCGGCCCCCGATCCGCCCGGGCGTCCCGCGCTCGCTCCAGACCCGGCTGACCCTCGCGTTCGTCGGCATCGTCGCGCTCACGCTCGCGCTCGTCCTGCCGGTCGTCATCAACCGCCTCGACGACGCGCTCCGCCAGCGCGAGGAGGACGGCCTGGTCTCCCAGCGCGATGCGCTCGCCCCGCTGCTGGCGGTGTTCGTCGATCAGGCGGCACGCACCGGGTTCGGTCCGCGCACGGTGCTCGTCACCGACGCCGTGACGGGCGAGATCAGCGTCAACCCGAAGGTGCGCGAGCTGCTGACGTCACCCAACAACCTGACCGCGATCGCGGGGATCGCGCGGGCCAACGTCCGGATCGGGATCGGCCCGACCATCCAGGGTGTGGACGGCGGGCCGGAGGTGCGGCCGCTCGAGATTGTCGAAGCGCAGCTGTCGTCCGCCCCCCGGCCGGGTCAGGCCCGCGACGACATCTCGATCCCTCCCGCGGACTGGATGCCCGCCGCCGATCCGGTCACCGGGCTGCCGCCGTGGGGCATGCAGATCGAGCTCGCGGGACCGCTCACGACCCGGGCATCCACGATCGCGACCGTGACCGGCCTCGTGGTCGTCGTCGGGATGATCGCGATGGCCGTGGCGGTGGTCGTCGCGGCGCTGCTCAGCCAGCGGTTCGCCGCCCCGCTGCGGCGCCTCACCGAGACGTCACGAAGCATCGCGGAGGGCGACCTGACGTCGCGCGTCCCTGCGGAGGATGCGTCCTGGACGACGCGCGAGCTCACTGAGCTGGCCCGGCAGTTCAACGCGATGGCCGACCGGCTCGAGGAGAGCGTGAGCATCATCCGTCGCGACCGCGACCGGAGCCGCGACTTCCTCGCCGACGTCAGCCACGAGCTGCGGACGCCGATCGCGGCCATCCGGACGTTCAACGAGCTGCTCCAGGCGGGCGCGGCCGACGACCCGGCCACCCGCCAGGAGTTCCTGGAGTCGTCCGCCGTGCAGCTCGAGCGGCTCGACTGGCTGGCGATGAACCTGCTCGAGCTCTCGAAGCTCGATTCGGGTCTCGTGCTCCTCGACCTGCGCCCGGACGACCTGCGCGCAACGGTCGAATCGGCGCTCGAGCAGGCGGAGCCCTCGGCGCGCCGGCGGGGCGTGACGCTGTCGCTCCACCTGCCCGACCAGCCCCTCCGGATCCGTCACGACCCCCCGCGCGTGGGCCAGGTCGTGGGCAACCTCGTCGGCAACGCGATCAAGTTCACGCCGAAGGGGGGCGCGGTGACCGTGACCGCCTCCCCCGCTGCTGACGGCAGCGCCCGGATCGAGGTCGCCGACACCGGGGTGGGCATCGACGCGTCAGAGCTGCCGCACATCTTCGAGCGCTTCTACCGCGGATCGAGCGCGAACGAGGCACGCAGCAGCGGGTCCGGGCTCGGCCTGTCCATCGTGAAGTCGATCGTCGACATGCACGGCGGCACGATCGCGGTCGAGAGCCGCGTCGGCCACGGATCCCGGTTCGTCGTCACACTCCCGCGGGACCCGCGCGAGCCGACGGAGACCGAACGCGCGGCCGCGGCTGCCGAGCCCGCCACGTCGTCCGCGCCCAAGGTGGCGGATTCTTCACCGGCCGACGCGCCGCGACTGAATCGGGGCGTAGCACGCTGAGGACCGATCCCCGCGACGGCCACCGGCTGCGGGGCCACCCACCCGACCGCCCTCCGCCGGCGACTGCCGCGCGCCGGCGCCACGAGGATCTCCCAAGCCCATGACGGACCGATCGGAGCCCCACGGGGGCCCAGGCGAGCACCCGGGCCAGGATCTCGACCCGACGCAGCCCGTGCCCACCCCCTGGTTCACGCCGAAGCCGGAGCACCGCCCGGACCCGGGCTGGGCCGGCTGGGGCCCCCAGCAGGCGGCGACGAGCCCCGAGCGGTGGTTCGAGCCGACACACCCGGGCGGAGCCGCCGTCGCAGGCGGCGCCGGGCATGCCGCGCCGACCACGGTGACCACGGGCGCTGCCCAGCCGGTTCGCGCCCGCCGCGGATCGAGTGTCGGCCCGGTCGTCGCGGCGTCGCTCCTCTCGGCGGTCCTCGCCTCGGGCGGCACGGTGCTCGTCCTCGACCGGACGGGCGCGCTCGACGCCGCCCCGGTCGCGTCGCAGGCACCGGGCCAGACCGTGGGCGCACAGGCGCCGGTGACGATCGACGAATCCTCGGCGATCATCAATGCGGCGGACCGGGTCGGGCCGGCGGTGGTGCGCATCCAGACCTCGACCGGTGGCGGCGCGTTCGACCCGTTCGGCGACGTGCCGACGAACGGCATCGGGTCCGGGGTGATCTACGACGCGGACGGCTGGATCGTCACGAACCGGCACGTCGTCGCGGGCAGCGAGCGCCTGACGGTGGAGCTCAAGGATGGCCGCCAGTTTCCCGGCCGCGTCTACGGCATCGACACGCTCACCGATCTCGCGATCGTGAAGGTCGACGCCGCGGACCTCGTACCGGCGTCGGTGGGCAGCTCCGACGGGCTCAAGATCGGCCAGCTCGTCGTGGCCGTGGGCAGCCCGCTCGGGACGTACACGTTCTCGGTCACGTCGGGCATCGTCTCGGGCACCGGCCGCTCGATCACGGTGGATGGCGGGACCCGCCTCACGAACCTCATCCAGACCGATGCGGCGATCAATCCCGGCAACTCCGGCGGCCCGCTCGTGGACGCGGCCGGCAACGTCGTGGGCATCAATACTGCGGTCGCCACGAACGCGAACGGCATCGGCTTCGCGATCCCGATCGACATCGCCCGGCCGATCATGGAGCAGGCGGTCCGCGGCGAGGAGCTCGCCCGCCCGTGGATCGGCATCCGGTTCGAGTCGATCGACCTCCAGCTCAAGGAGCGTCTCGGCCTGCCCGTCGAGGACGGAGCGCTCGTGGGGGCCGGCGGGACCGACGAGGCCGTCGTCGCGGGCAGCCCGGCGGCGGAGGCCGGCGTCCGCGAGGGCGACATCATCCGCTCGATCGGCGGCCAGGTGATCGATGACGAGCACCCGCTCGACGCGCTGCTCGTCCAGTTCGCCCCGGGCGACACGGTCACCCTCGAGATCCTCCGCGACGGCGAGACGGTCGAGATCGAGGTCACGCTCGGGACGCGACCCGCGGATCTCTGACGAGCGCGCGGCTCAACCGGCCCGACGGCGCCAGATCTCCACGCCCGCCCAGGCGAGCGGGCCGCCAAGCTTGACGTCGGGCTTGCGCACGCGCACGCCGACCTCGATCAGCCGACCGTCCGCCGCCCACTCGGCAAGGATCTCGTGGGCGATCGCCTCGGCGAGCGCCTCGATGAGGTGGTACGTCGTGGACTCCACGATCTGGCGCGCCGTCTCGTACACCCGCGCGTAGTCCACGGTCTGGGCCAGGTCGTCGTCCACGCCCGCGGGCTGGAGGTTGAGCACGAGCTCGACGTCCACCTCGAATCGCTGCGGCGTCCGCTGCTCCTCCGGGTTCACGCCGTGGCGACCCATGAAGCGCATGTCGCGGAGCACGATCCGGTCGCTCATCGCCGCGATTCCTCCCAGCCCGCCGGTCGCCAGCCGCGCACGATGGCGTCGGCGGTCAGCGCCGCCCGCCGGTTCGCCCGCACGTCGTGGACGCGCACGATGTCGACGCCCGCTGCGACCCCGAGCACGGTCGTCGCGACCGTCGCCTCCACGCGCTCCGCCGGCGGCAGGCCCGTCAGCAGGCCGAGTGTCGACTTGCGCGAGGTGCCGAGGACGATCGGGCGTCCGAGCGCGCGGAGCTCGCCCAGCCGCGCCAGCAGGGCGAGGTTTTGGTCGGGCGTCTTGCCGAACCCGATGCCGGGATCGACGAGCAGCTGCGCGTCGGGGACGCCCGCCGCCACGGCAGCGTCGAGCGCAGCCTCGAGCTCCGCGAGGACCTCCGGCACGACGTCGCCGTGATCGGCTTCGGGTCGGCCGTGCATGAGCACGATCGGCACCCGGCGGCGGGCCGCGACGGCGAACAGCTCCGCATCACCGCGGGTCCCGTGGACGTCGTTGATCACGTCCGCGCCCGCATCGAGCGCCGCGTCCGCGACGGCCGCCTTCGTCGTGTCGATGCTGATCGGGATCGCCGGCAGGGCCGCCCGCACCGCTGCCACCACCGGCACGACGCGGCGGCGCTCCTCGTCCGCGTCCACCGGGTGGTGCCCCGGACGCGTCGATTCGCCGCCGATGTCGAGGATGTCCGCGCCGTCGGCGACCATCCGCGATGCATGGTCCACGGCGCGCACGACGCCAGCCTCGGAACCGGCGAGCAGCCCATCGCCCGAGAACGAATCGGGGGTGACGTTGAGAACGCCCATCACGTACGTGCGGGATCCCCACGCAAACGGCGCGCCACGGATCTCGATCGGCGCCGGATGGTCGCCCGTCATGCCGGCACCGGATCCTGGAGCTCGGGGTCGGGGACAAGCCGTGCCCGCGCGGCGCCCACGAGGTACAGCGAGCCCGCGACGACGACCGGGCCCGGGGCGGTCCGCAGCGCCTGCTCGAGCGCGGCGTCCGGAGTCGCGGCGGTGGCCAACTGGAGCCCGGGATCCGCACTCCGCCAGACCGCTGCGAGGGCGGCCGGGTCGAGCGCGCGCGGCGCGTCCACCCGGGTGCACACGACGCGCACGCCCCGCAACGCCGGAGAGCGCACCATCGACGCCGCGGTTCCGGCCACGTCCTTGTCCGCCATCGAGGCCCAGACGAGCGTGAGCGGTGCCGGCGGCGCCGGGACGAGGAACGGGCGAAGGTCGTCGAGGGCGATGGCAAGGGTCGCGGCCCCGGCCGGGTTGTGCGCGCCGTCGAGGAGGACGTCGGTCGGGCGGCCGTCCGGGCCCGGCACGGTCAGCAGCTCCAGCCGCCCCGGCCAGCGCGCGTCGGCGTAGCCGCGCCGGCGGGCCCCGGCATCTGCCGCCGCGATCCCCGCCGCCTCGAGCGCGTCGAGGAGCGCGTCCGCGACCGCGACATTGGCCGCCTGGTGCCGGCCGCGCAGCCCCACCGATGTCGGCCCCAGCCCGGACAGGTCCACCTCGATGCCGTCCCGGCGCACGGCCACGATGGGTGCAGGCGACGCGACCGTGAGCGGCACCCCGAGCCTGGCCGCCCGGCGGCGAACGATCGCGAGCGCGGAGCCGTCGGCGCCGGTGACCGCACGGTCGCCGCGCTCGATGATCGCGGCCTTCTCCCGCGCGATCGCCTCCACGGTCGGACCCAGCTGCTCCTGGTGGTCGAGCCCGACATTCGTGACCACCGCCACGCCGCCGTCCCAGGCGTGGGTCGCGTCCAGCCGCCCGCCCAGCCCGACTTCGACGAGGGCGACGTCGAGTCCGACCTCGGCAAAGTGGAGGAAGATCGCGGCGGTCAGCAACTCGAACTCGGTCGGTTCGCCGCGGCGTCGGGCGACGCGGTCCGCGACGGACAGGACGCGCTCGACGAGCCGCGCGAAGGCCTCCGGCTCGATCGGCCGGCCGTCGACGACGATCCGCTCGCGGTACGACACGAGGTGCGGCTTCGGCGTCTCGCCCACGCGCCGGCCGGCCGCCCGGAGCGCGGACGACGCCAGTGCGATCACGCTCCCCTTCCCGTTCGTCCCCGCGACGAGGGCGCCGCGGATGCCCACCTGGGGGTCGCCCAGCTCGCGCAGCAGGCCCCGGATCCGGCCCAGCCCGAGACGGACGCCGTAGCGGCCCCGCTCGGTGAGGGCGCGCAGCGCGTCCGCGTACGCGACAGCGCCGCCGTCGAGTGCAGAGGTCACCGCTTCGTCAGCTCGTCCTCGTAGAAGACGCACTGGTTGAAGCGCGGGGTCAGACAGACGTCGTTCACGTAACCCTGCTCGAGGTGGACGCCACCCCGGAGCTGGCATCGGGAGACGTTCGTGTCCTGCCGGATGAGCGCCTTCAGCAGGTGCGGCGCCTGGATCGGGATCGCGCCGCGCGAGCCCGTCATGTAGAAGTGCGGGCAGACGTTGCGGCGCAGGTTCGGCAGGCCGAAGCCGGCGCGCCCGACACCGCCGATGGCCGGAACGGCCGGCAGGGTGCGGGGCGGGCTGGGCGAGTGGACCCGAGCGACCGGACCGTGACTCCAGGAACCGCGAGACGCGGCCGGGTGCGTCCGCTCGGGTCGTCGATCGCGTGCCTGCACGCCTCCCTCATCGCGCACACGGCCGCTTTCCAGGTGGGCACGCGCGCCGGTCTGGCGCAGAGTACACCGCGCCACACCTTGCCATCTCACGCGGATGGGCGATGCGCGTGTTGCCCGGACGTGCGACGATTCGGGCCGATGCAGCCGCGGCGCACCGGACGACCGTCACAGGTCCGGCCCCGCCCCCCGTCGACCGGTCGTCCGCTCCCCGCTCGGGCGAGACCGGTGGCTCCATCGACCACCCGGCTCGCCGCCCACCGCGGTGTGGAGCGCCGCCGCGGGCTCCCGCTCGTCGCCCAGGCGATGCTCGTCCTCGCGATCGTCGCGCTCGGCGCGTCCGTCCTGTGGGCGGGGAGCGGCGGGGTCGGCGCGGTCGTCTCCGGCCTCGCGGGCGTGGTCGGTGGCGTGATGGAGGACGTGACAGCCACGGCCACGCCCAGGCCGACGCCGGTCGCGATCGTCGAGTCACCGACGGTGATCCCGCCCGAGGAGCGCTACACCCGGTCGGAGACCGCGGACGTGGCCGTCGTCGTGCCGCCGGGCGTGGTCGGCGACCCGGCGTACGAGATTCGGGTGTATGTCGGACTGAAGGACACGCCGCCGGCCCTCGCGGCTCAGGCGCCCGTCGGCCGGACGTCCACGGTGCTGCTTCGGGACGTGCCGCTGTCGCCGGGTCTGAACACCGTGCACGCGACGCTGGTGGGCCCGGGCGGGGAGACCGATCCCTCGCCGGTGGTCGAGTACGTGCTCGACCTGTCGAACCCCGGGATCACGATCACGTCGCCCACCGACGGGCAGGTCGTGAACGCCGACACCGTTCGCGTCACCGGCAAGACCCAGAGCCGGAGCTCGATCGTCGCCCGCAACGAGGCGAACGGCGCCACGACGACGACCGACGCCGCGGGCGACGGGACGTTCGAGATCGCGGTGCCGATCGCGGCCGGGACGAACGGGATCACCCTCACGATCACGGACCCCGCTGGCAACGTGAGCGAGGAGACGGTCAGCGTCCGACGCGGCTCCGGGGTCCTGCGTGCCGTGCTGTCCGGAAGCGCGTACCGCTTCCGGGTCGCGAGCCTGCCCGACGACGTGCGCTTCACCGTCACGGTCACCGATCCCGATGGACGCCCGCTGCCCGATGCGCTCGTCCTGTTCACGGTCACGGTGCCCGGCCTCGAGCCGATCGTGTCGGCACAACTGGCGACAGCCGGCGACGGGACGGCGACGTTCGAGACGCGGATCGCCGAGGGGGCGATGCAGGGCGGCGGGCTCGTGACCGTGCTCGTCGAGACCCAGGAGTACGGCAGCGTGTCCGACCGCCAGGTCCTCACGATCGTCGAGTAGGGTCGCCCCCGATGGCCGCCACCGGCGCCTGGCGATGCCCCCACTGCGGGACCCCGCAGCCGGAGACGTCGCGGTGCTGGGTTTGCCGCCGGTCCACGACCTGCTGCGCGACCTGCCGCCACTACCGCCGGGGGGTTGCGACCGGGCTCGGCTTCTGCGGGCTCGATCCCCGGCGACAGGCGCTTCGCGGCGACGAGGTCCGTGGCTGCTGGACCGCTCCGGCGCTTGCCGGCGAGTCCGAGCCGGACGAGCCCTGGTCGCTCTGGCCGGCGGGCTCCTAGGCGGGGCGCCGGCGCGCGCCGTCCACGCCCGGAATCTCCGGGTCCGCGGCGGACCCGCTCAGGGACACCCGGCGACCGTGGCGGGGTCCGCGGCGACGAGGTCGATCGCCGTGCCCGGCGGCCGGTTCGCGCCCGGCGGCGGATCCTGCGACACGACCGTCGAGCCGCCGTCCGGCTGGTAGCCCTCCGGGGCACCCACGACCGAGCCCGGGACGTAGCCGTCGTCCTCGATCGCGCCGATCGCCTCCTCGAGCGATCGGCAGACGTAGCTGCCCACGTTCCGCGGGCGCTCGGTGGGCGGCTGCGTCGGCTCGGGGGTCGCGGTCGGCTCGGGGGTCGGGCTGGGCGTGGGGCTGGGCGTGGGCTCCGGCCCGAGCGAGATCGTGTACTTGATCGGCGTGCCGGGCGCGGCGAGCACGCCCTCCAGCGGATCCTGGGCGACGACCGTCCCCTCGGGGGCGTCGGCGCTGAACTCCTCGGTCCGTTCGCCGAGCGTGAACCCCTGGTCGAGCAGCAGCGCGAGTGCCTGCTCCTCGGTCAGCCCGATCAGGCGCGGCACGGGCTGCTCGTCCAGGCCCACGGCGACGACCACCCGCACCTCGTCGCCGGGGTCGAGCAGCGTTCCCGGCTCCGGATCCTGCGACAGGATCGTGCCGGGCTCTGCATCCCGCGTTGCCTGCGTGCCCTCCTCCACGAGCTCGAGGCCCTGGTCGGCGAGGTCTGCGCGCGCGTCGGCGAACTGGCGCCCGACGAGCTGCGGCACCTCGATCCGGTCCTGGGGTCCGCCGCCCTCCGCCGTGAGCAGCTGGAACACGACGAACGCGACCGCAGCCAGGACGAGCAGCGCGAGCAGCCCGGCGATCCAGCCCCAGGCCGCCCCGCCCGGATCGTCCCGCTCGTCGCGGTAGCGTGCGGCCGGCGGTCGGGTCTGCCGAGGCGGAATCTCATCCGGGTCCGCGTACGCCTCGGGAACGTACGGCACGGCCCGCCCGGCGTTCGGGCGGGCGGCCGCCGACGCGACCGTCTCACCGCCGACCGGCGGGATCGCCGCTGCCGCCCGCGCTGCGCCCAAGCCGGCGACAGCACCTGTCGTCCCGGCCGCGGCCACGGCCGCGTCCGGCCGACCGGCGAGGTAGGCCTCGAGCGCGTTGGCCATCGAGGCCGCGCTCGCGAACCGCGCCTCGGGCTCCCGGGCCAGCGCACGTGCCACGAGGGCATCGAGCGCGGGCGGGACCGACGTGCGGACGTCCGACGGGCGCGGCGGGGGGCCCTGGAGACGGGCCAGCGCCACGGCCGCTGCGCCATCGCCCGTGAACGGCCGCCGGCCGGTGAGCGCCTCGAACAGCACGATGCCCAGCGCGTAGACATCCGACGCGGGCGTCGCCGGCTCGCCGCGGGCCTGCTCCGGGCTGAAGTAGTGGACGGAGCCCAGGGTCGTGCCCGGCAGCGTGAGCTGCGACTCGGCGAGCGCACGGGCGATCCCGAAGTCCGCGACCTTGACTCGCCCGTCGCGCGACACCAGCACGTTCGACGGCTTGACGTCGCGGTGGACGATCCCGCGTCCGTGTGCGGCGTGCAGCGCCTTCGCGATCTCGGCGGCGATCCGGGCCGCCTGGCGCGGCGGAAGCGGGCCCGTGTCGCGAATGATCGAGGCGAGGTCGTCCCCCTCGACCAGCTCCATGACGATGTACGGCCCCGACTCGTCCTCGCCGTAGTCGAAGACCTGGACGATGCTCGGGTGGCTGAGCGCCGCGACCGACCGCGCCTCGTCCCGGAAGCGTGCCAGGAAGTCCGGATCGCGACCGTACTGGGGCCGCAGCAGCTTGACCGCGACGTCGCGGCCCAGCTGGGCGTCGTGCGCGCGATAGATCGTCGCCATCCCCCCCTGGCCGAGCAGCTCGACCAGCCGGTACCGGCCGCCCAGCGTGCTCCCGATGTCGGCCACGGAACCTCCAGGTGACGGTGGCGCGGGTCAGGGCCCGCCGCATGATACGGGCGGTCGGAGCCCCCGCCTCCCGGGCCCGGCCGCGCTCAGACGCCCAGCGTGCGCAGGTAGTCCCGGAATGCGGGCCCGACGTCCGGCCGCGCCATCGCGAGCTCGACCGAAGCCTGCAGCCAGCCCATCGTGGTGCCGGCGTCGTAGCGCACGCCCTCGAAGGCGTACCCGTACACGCCCTGCTCGTCCATGAGCGCCTGGATGGCGTCGGTGAGCTGGATCTCGCCGCCCGCGCCGCGCTGCGTCTGCTCCAGCTTGTCGAAGATCTTCGGCGTGAGGACGTAGCGGCCGATGATCGCGAGGTTCGACGGCGCCGACGCCGGGTCCGGCTTCTCGACCACGCCGTTCACGCGATAGAGCCGGCCGTCATGCCCGTCCTCGCGGTCGCCCGCGATCACGCCATACCGCCCGACCTCGTCCGAGGGGACTTCCATGACCGCCACGACCGAGCCGTGGACCTGGTGGTAGGCGTGGATGAGCTGCCCGATGCACGGCCGCTCGGCGACCACGACGTCGTCAGGCAGGATCACCGCGAACGGCTCGTGGCCGATGAGGTCCTTCGCCATGAGCACCGCGTGCCCGAGCCCGAGCTGCTCCTTCTGGCGGACGTACGCGACCTGGGCGAGATCGCTGATGTGCCGCACCTGGCGAAGCTTCTCGATCTCCCCCTTCTCCTCGAGCAGGTGCTCCAGCTCGTAGTTGAGATCGAAGTGGTCCTCGATCGCGCGCTTCTGGGACGAGGTGACGATGATGACCTGCTCGATGCCAGCGGCAACCGCCTCTTCCACCGCGTACTGGATGACCGGCTTGTCGACCAGCGGCAGCATCTCCTTCGGCTGCGCCTTCGTCGCGGGGAGGAAGCGGGTACCCCAACCGGCAGCGGGGAAGACGGCTTTTCGGACGCGCATCGAACCTCCGGGCCAGGGGTCGGGGACGGCCGGGCGAGTCTACCAAAGGGTCCCGAAACGGCCCTTGCACAGCGGCGCCGTCGGCGCGGTCGGCCCCTCGCCCCGTTGGCCCGGTCGGCCCCTCGGCCCCGTTGGCCCGGGCGGTCCGCTCACACGCCCCGCTCGTGCTGACCGCCAGGTGGGCAAACGCCGGGCGTCGACGACGGGAGCGGCGGGCGGGCACGGCCCGACGGGCCGCACATCGGCCGGGAAGCTCACGCCAGGCGCGCGAGCAGACGATCGTTCCGGCCTGTCCTCGCGGTCAGCGCGCCGAGCCCCGTCGAGTGCTCTCGCGGCGGGCTGGATCCCGTCCGAAGACCCGCCAATGCTCACCTGGTGGGCACGCGCGCCGTGCTCGGGCTGGCCGCCACCGGCTCCCCGCCGGACGTGCCGGCGTGATGGATCAGGTGAGCTTGTGCTCGATCGCCCACAGCGCTGCCTGGGTGCGGCTCGCGAGGTCGAGCTTGCCCAGGATGTTCGACACGTGCGTGCGCGCCGTGCGCTCGGTGATCGCGAGCCGGGCGGCGATCTCCTTGTTCGAGAGACCCTTCGCCACGAGGCCGAGCACCTCGCGCTCGCGCTCGGTCAGCGGCTCCCGCGGCCCGGGATCGCTCCTCCGCGCGCGCAGCCGTTCCGCGAGCAGGCGGGCGACCTGGGGATCGAGGTGCACCTCGCCGGCGTGGGCGCGGCGGATCGCGGTCGCGACGTCATCTGCCTCGGCGTCCTTGAGCAGGTAGCCCGACGCGCCGGCCTCGAGCGCGGCGGTCACCCGGTCCTCCTCGATGAAGCTCGTCAGGGCCACGACTTCCGTGTCGGGCCGCAGCGCCTTGATCCGCGCGGTGGCGGCGATCCCGTCCAGGACCGGCATGAGCAGGTCCATGACGACGACGTCGGGCTCGAGCTCGCCGACGATGCGAACGGCCTCCTCGCCATCCTCCGCCTCGCCCACGACCTCGATGTCGTCGAGGAGCTCGAAGAAGCCCCGCAGGCCGCGCCGGACCACGGCGTGATCGTCGACGATCAGGACGCGGATCGGTGACCCGGCGGCACCCTCGTCGCCGGGCGTGACAGGTCGGTCCACGGACACGCAAGCATAGCCGCCGCCGTGGGCGCGGGACCCGTCCGGACAGGTGCGTCAGGCCCGGCGGGGATGCGCCGGAGGCGGCTCCGGCGCGGCACCCGGCGATTCGCGCCGTAGCGTCGTCAACCGCACGCCCGTGAACGGGATCCGGATCTCGCGGAACACCTCCACCGAGACGAGGAAGCCCGCGAACAGGAACACGACGCCCAGGAACTTGCCCAGCTGGAACAGCTCCGTCGCGCCGAACCGGTTGAGCGAGTCGGTCACCGTGGGGATGAACGCCCCGATCGCGATGAGGATCGTGGCCGGCACTCGCGAATGGATCCGGCCGGTGGCGAGCGCGCGGGCGGCGAGCGGCAGCGAGGCGACCAGGTTGACCGCGATCGCGACGGGCGCGATGAGCAGGTTGAACAGGAACTCGTCGCCGCGCTGCGTCGGGTCGAGCGAGTACGGCAGCACCCGCCGCTTGGGCATGAACACGTACGTCGAGAACACCGCCCCGAGCACGAGCGCGAACGCGCCCGTGATGTTGAGGAACGGCGTGAGGAGCCGGAGCTGGCCGGGGAACAGGGTGGCGACCGGCATTCCGGTGTCCGGATCGAGCGCGTAGCCGGGCGCGGGAAGGGTCGTCGTGGCCATCATCACGATCGATACGAGCGTCGCGCCCACGACCGCGATCGCCGCGATCGATGGCCAGCGGTCGTTCTGGAAGTACGTCTCGATCGCGACCGCGAGCGCGACGACACCCGCGGCGATGAAGTAGAGGAGCGGGAGCGTGCCCGCCCCCGCGTACTCGGGCCTGTTGCGCACGAGGAACGTGAACAGCCCGGCCAGGAACAGGCACAGGGCGAACGCGTACCCGAAGCGGGTCCGGCGCAGCAGGAACGCCGTGCCGAGGCCCAGCCACCCGGCGGTCCAGACCGCTCCCGTGAGGTACCAGGTGCGGTACAGCGCCTCATTCCAGCCGCCCGCCGCTGCCAGGGCCTCGGCGCCCGCCGCGATGCCGTAGAAGAGCATGCCCAGCGCCCACACGGCCTGGAACCCGTGGCGGCGCTCGCGCCACTGGTCGGCGAGCGCGGCCGAGAACACGAGCGCGAGGATCGAGGTCGCGGCGGGCAGGAGGACGGTCATCGGGCGGTCGGGGCAGTCCGTTCGCGAGCCGAGGAGCGGGCGGCCTCGCCGTGGGCGTCGACGAAGCGGACGAGGAGGTCGTCGAGCAGGCTCGTGGCGCGATCGTAGACATCGGCCACGCGGTCGCTCGACAGGGCGCGACGTCGCGCGAGGGTGGCGATCTGGGCGAGGAACGGACGCCGGGCCGCGACGAACTGACGCACCGCATCATCAAGCGGAACGCCCCCCTGCGCGAGGCGGCGGCCGAGGTCCTCGGCGACCGTACCCGCCGTCCGAGCCGTCCGCGCCCGGACCTCCGGCTCGCCGGTGTCGAGGTGCTCCAGCAGGAGGGCGATCAACCGCCGGCCTTCCGCCCGATACGCCTCGCGCTCGCCGCCGGGAACGGCCAGGCGGACGAGCGGACCGGGGCCGCCCGTGCGCGCATAGCCGCGACGATACGCGGCGGACAGGCGGGCGGGCGTCGCACCGAGCGCGGTCAGCGCCCCGGGAGATCCGACTTGCCGGCTCGAGATCAGCCGATCGAGGTCGCCGCGGCGGAACCGGCGATGGCCGCCCGGGGTCGCGTACGCCCGCACCCGGCCCTCGTCGGCCCAGCGGCGGAGGGTGTCCGGATCCACGCCGACGATCCGGCTGGCGGCGCCCAGCGGCAGCCACGAATCCTGCGACGGGAGGATCGGGCGGGCGGCAGGCACGAACGAGGCTCCAGTTTCACGCGGCGGCGCGCCCCACCTCGAAATCTGGGTAATTCTGGGCACCAACGGCCACCGCGGTGGGCCGGAGGATAGCAGCGGTCAGGCGGGGACGAACTCGTGGTCGTCGCGGTGGATGCCGTCGCACAGGCCCCACGACGGTGGATCGGTGGGCAGCGGCACCGGGCGCATGATCTCGCGGACCTGGCCCCGCCGGCAGAAGCGGTAGCCGCGCTCCGCCATCCATCGGCGGGCACACGCGGCATCGGCGTGGAACTGGTGCGGACCCGGGTTGATCAGCGTGTCCTCCGCCCAGCTCACGGCCGTCTCGGTCGAGACCGTGTCAAGGACGTTGAGCCGCCACGGCGTGCCGTCGATGATCCCGCGACACCCGTCGCAGCGAATCGCGACGTTCTCCGAGACGATCGTGCGGATCTGGACGCCCTGGATCTCCACGCCCGGGAGTCTAGGGCGTGACGGCCGTCGCCGTCGTCCGGCGTCGTGGGTGGTACCCCCAAGGGGATTCGAACCCCTGATCTCCACCTTGAAAGGGTGGCGTCCTAGGCCTCTAGACGATGGGGGCAGCGCCGGGCGAGTCTACCAGCGCTCAGGCCCCCGGCCTCCAGAGCAACCCGAAGATCGTCGCCGCCGCGAACGCCCCGCACGCGATCACCGCGGCGATCCCGCCTCCGAGGGCGTGGAGCATGGCGGTGCGGCCGCGCTCCTCGCGGGCGGCGTGGATCGTCGCCATCGCGCCCGTGATCGCGAGCGCGGCGAACACGAGGCCGAGAACCGCCGAGCCCGAGGCGAGCAGCGGCACCTGGAGCTCGTCGCGCACGGTGACGGCATACGCCATGAATGCGAGCGAGCCGACGAGGGCGACCGCCAGCGTGACGCGCAGCGGGGTCACCCGGATCGTCCCGACATCCTCCGTCCGGGGGCCGCGCCCGCCGGCCGAACGGCGAGGAGAGGCCTGCCAGCGCGGATCCGGCGCATCGGCGGTCGGGGAGTAGCGGCCACGTGCCATGGTCGGGAGGGTAACAGCCGCTCCCGCCGGACCAGATCCGGGTGGCGCGACGAGCTACCCGGTCACCTCGGTCCGTCGCCTGACCGTCCCGGCTCCGGACGACGCCTCGCCCCGTGCCCGTCGCCAGCCGCCGCTCCCGTGCCGACGGCCACCAGGCCATCGCCGTCCTCCGCGACCACGCCGCCGCGCGTCCGGTGGTAGATCGCGACGTTCCATGACAGCCGGGGACGTCGTGCCGTCTCCGCGAGGGCCGCCCCCTGCTCGCCGAATGCCTCGACGAGGAACGAGCGCTGGTCCTCCAGGTCCTCGAACGTCCAGAAGCAGTGGACGACCCGGATGCGGAAGCCGCCGCTGAGGAACGGTCCGCCTCGCCGGCTCCACGAGCCGTACTCAGGCAGATCGGCGTCCCGCAGCCTGCACACGTCGTCCCGACCGTAGTCGTGGACGACCAGCAGCCGCCCGTTCGGGCGGAGGACACGGTCCGTCTCGACGAGATCGGCCGGGTCCACCCCGCGGAATGCCGACCACAACCCGATCACGACGTCCACCGATGCGTCGGGAACCGGGAGCGCAAGGGGCGACGCAGCGGCAACATGCCGGAGGCGCGCACCGAGCTCCTGGAGACGATGGGACATCAACCCCTCGGGCACGTCGACGAGCAGGACCTCCCGCCCCCCTACCGGTCCGAGCGCCTCGAGTGCCCGCGGGATCTTCCCCTCGACATCCAGTGCCCGGGCGAGCCGTCCAGCGACGTTCGCCGGCAGGTCGATGGGTAGGTCTGCCACGTGGCAGCGAGGATACGCCGCCGCCCGAATCCAGTGGCCCGGCGTTTCCCCACCGTGGTGCCCGGGCGCTCCGCCGGTGCTCAGGCCGGGACGAGCACCCGGCTGGACCGGCCGTCCACCGGGAGCCGGAGGCAGCCGGCATCGAGCCGGACGCCACCCGTCGGGGCCCCCGGAAGCGGGATGTCCTTGTACCGCGCCTCGCCCCGGCCACCCAGATCGACGTCGAGCTCGACGGGCTCGCTGCCCGCGTTCACGGCCACGACCACCGTCACGTCCTCGAACGAGCGCGTGAAGGCCACGGCCGCGCCGGACGCCGCGAGAACGCGGAGGTCGCCGCGGCGCAGGGCCGGATGCGCCCGACGCGCGTGGAGGACCGCCCGGTACCAGGCGTGGAGGTCGCGGTCCCAGGCTCGCTCGTCGGTCGGGAAGGCGCGACGGCAATCCGGGTCGCGCCCGCCCTCCAGCCCGATCTCGTCGCCGTAGTACACGCACGGCGCACCGGGCAGGGTCGCCTGGAGCAGGATCGCCAGCCGGAGTGCCGCGCGGTCGCCGCCCGCGAGCGTGAGGAAGCGCGGCGTGTCGTGCGAGTCCACGAGGTTGAGCTGCACCGCCGTGACGTCCGGGTCGTAGAGCGTCATGAGGCGCTCGAGTTCGTGGGCGAACGTCGGCCCATCCAGCGGTCGGACCTGCGAGTACTCGAAGTGGAACGCCGCCACGTCCGCCCGGAAGGACGGCGCAGCCGTGAACCCGAGGATCGCCTTGCCGAGCGGGTAGTTCATGACCGCGTCGAACCGGTCGCCGGCCAGCCAGTCGGGGGCCTCGTGCCAGATCTCGCCCACGATGTACGCATCGGGACGGACGGCCCGGCAGCGCCGCCGGAACTCCTCCCAGAACGGCGCGGGCACCTCCTCGGGAACGTCCAGCCGCCAGCCGTCGATGCCGAACCGCAGCCAGTGCTCCGCAGCCGACAGGAGATGCTCGCGAACGTGCGGGTCGTCGGTGTTGAGCTTGGGCAATGCGGGCAGATCCCACCACGCCATGTAGCCCAGCCGCTCAAGCGAGCGCGCACCGGCGCCGCGGTGGCTGACCGTCGCGTCCAGACCGGGCTCGTCCTCGCCGACGCCCGTCCGCCCCTCGTAGCCCTGGGGGTAGGCCCGGAGGTGGCGGCCGTCGTCGAGCGCCGCCTGGTCGAACAGGAACCAGTGGCGGTACGGCGAGGCGGCTCCGGTTTCGAGGACGTGGTGGAACGCCCAGAAACCGCGACCGGTGTGGTTGAACACGCCGTCGAGGACCACTCGGATCCCGCGTGCGTGCGCCTCGTCGAGCAGCGTGCGCAGCGCGGCGTCGCCGCCCAGGAGCGGGTCGACCTCGAAGTAGTCGTACGTGTGGTACCGGTGGTTCGACGCCGACGAGAAGATCGGCGTGAGGTAGATCGCGTTGATCCCCAGGTCCTCGAGGTAGGGCAGGCGCTCCGCCACGCCCAGCAGGTCGCCACCCTTGAACCCGTGCGTCGTGGGCGGCGTATCCCACGGCTCGAGGGGACCCGGCTTCACGACCCGCGGCGAGCTCGCGAATCGGTCGGGGAAGATCTGGTAGAACGCGGCGTCCCGAACCCAGTCGGGTGTGTCGATCGGCATCGCCGTCACCGTAGCGGGCGGACGATGCTGACGCTCTGGCCGGGCAGATGCAGCGCTGCGCCCTCGACCACCGACGACTCGCGACGGTACGCCAGCGACGCGACCAGCTCCGGGCGACCGCCGAGCCATGCCTCGACCTGCCGCCGGGCGACCGACCGATCCGCCCGACCCGCATTGGCAAGGACGACGACACGTTGCCCGTCGTGCACGCGCGCGAACGCGGCCACGGAGCCCGAATCGTCTTGGGCGTCGAGCCGCTCGTAGCGGCCATGGCGAAGGACCGGCAGGGCGCGCCGCAGGCCGCCCAGGCTCCGGTACACGCCGAGCAGCGACGCGTCCTGGCGCTCCACGGCCCACTCCATTCCTCGTCGGTTGTCTGGATCCTTGCCGCCCTCCAGGCCGACCTCGTCGCCGTAGTAGACGGAAGCGATCCCGGGCAGGGTGAACAGGAGGCCCGCGGCCACGACCAGCGCCGCGCGGTCGCCGGCGAGCGCTGTCAGCGGCCGCTGCTCGTCGTGACTGCCAAGCAGGTTGTACAGGTACGGCAGCACGCGTTCCGGATACGCGGCGCGCAGCCTGTCCATCGTGTTCAGCAGCCCGTCGGCGTCGAGCGGCCCGTCCTTGTCGATCGCCCTGCTGCCGGCAGCCGCGAACCGCAGGATGGAGCGACGGAGCGGGTAGTTCATGACCGAGTCGAGCTCGTCGCCGCGCAGCCACGGCATCGCCCAGCCCCAGATCTCGCCGACCAGCAATGCGTCACGCCGGGCGCCACGGACCGCACGGCGGTAGTCCTTCCAGAGGGCGTGGTCGACCTCGTCGGCAACGTCGAGGCGCCAACCGTCGATTCCGAACTGATCGATCCAGAAGCGTCCCACGCGACAGACAAGCTCGCGGACGTCAGGGTGGCTGGTGCGGAGCTTGGGCAGCGACGTGACGTTCGGGCCCCACGTCTCATACATGTCGCCGTCGAGGTAGAACCAGCCCGCGTGGGGCGAATCGGCGCCCCGGGTCAGGGCGTCGACGAACGGCGGCCACGTGGCGCCGACGTGGTTGTAGACGCCGTCCAGGACGAGTCGCATGCCGCGCTCATGCAGCGCATCGACCAGCCGGCGCAGCGCCTCGTTGCCGCCAAGATCGGCCGCCACGTTGAAGAAGTCCGCGGTGTCGTACCGGTGGTTGGACGGGGCGCTGAAGATGGGCGTCAGGTACAGCGCGTCGGCGCCGATTGACGCAACGTGGTCGAGCCGCGCCCGGATGCCGTCGAGGTCGCCGCCCAGGAAGGTGTCGCGCCGCGGCGGGCTGTGCCACGGCTCGACGCCTGCGCGACGCGGGCCGCCGGGTCCGATCGCGAAGCGGTCCGGGAAGATCTGGTAGAAGACCGCGCCCCGCGCCCACTCGGGCAGCTCGTGGACGTCGCCCTCTGCCACGTAGGCGAACTCGAACGAGCCGCGCGGCCGCGGCGCATCGCCCAGGCCGTCCCACCCGAACCAGCGCCGGCCGTCCGCCGTGTCGAGGCCGAAGCGGTACCGCAGCCGCGGTGGGTGGAGCTCGAGATCGGCGAACCAGTACTCGAGCTCGCCGTCCCGGGCATAGACGGTGAGCGGCGCGTGCCGGTCGAGCGCCGCCCAGTCGTCGTCCTCCTCCGACCAGGCGTAGCGGTCGTTGTAGGCGACGATCCCGCCGTCCACGGCGCCCGCCGGAGCACGCAGGACCACGCGCAGCCGCGAGCGGCTCAGGCCGTAGGCGAACGGCAGGTCCGGGAAATGGAGCAGGCTCGCCTGCGTCAGGGGCGGATGGACGCGCGCGGCCCGGCGCATGGAGCGTGTCAGAACCGACCTAGCCCTTGACTCCGCCCTGGGCGAGGCCGCCGACAAGCTGGCGCTGGAAGATGAGGAAGACGAGCAGCACCGGTGCCGCGCCGACCAGCGCGGCCGCGGCGAACGTGCCCCACTCGAGCTGGTACTCACGCACGAAGAGCGTCATGCCCACCGCCAGGGTGTAGTTCTCCGTACTGCTGAGCATGACTCTCGCGATCAGGAAGTCGGCATAGGCGGAGATGAAGGTCAGGATGCCGATGACCGCCAGGATGGGCCGCACGAGGGGCAGGATGATGTACCAGAACGCCTGGACGTGCGTCGCACCGTCGACCATGGCCGATTCGTCAAGGTCGACCGGCAAGGTGTCGAAGTAGCCCTTCATCAACCAGGTGTTGAAGCCCAGCGCACCGCCCGAGTAGATCAGGATCAAGCCGCCCAGACTGTTCAGCCCGATGGCCGGAACGACATCCTTGAGCGCGTCGAGCAGCAGGAAGAGCGCAACGAAGGCGAGCATGTTGGGGAACAGCTGGACGATGACCAGGGCGATCATGCCCAACCGGCGGAAGCGGAAGCGGAGCCGCGAGAAGGCGTAGGCGGCGAGCGCCGTCAACGAGGTGACGATGATCGCCGTCGTTCCAGCCACGATGAACGAGTTGAGGATCCAGCGCGGCCAGGGCTGGAGCGGACTGGTGAACAGTCGCGCGAAGTTGTCGAAGGTGATGTCGCGCGGAATCAGGCCCAGGCCCACCAGCGTGTTGGCGGGATTGAGCGACGCGCTGATCACGTAAGCCACCGGGAGGAGCGCGAAGATCAGGCCCAGGAACATGACGACGAGCTTCACGGCCAGCCCGATCCGGCGTTGATTGCGCATGCCCATGGGCCGCCGGCGGGTGCCCGTCAGCGAACGCGTCAACTGGACCATCAGACCATCTGCTCCACGCGCCGGCTGAGCCGGAAGTTGACCAGTGTGATGGCGGCCACGATCAGGAAGATGACGATCGAGATCGCCGCGGCCAGGGCGTAGTCCTGGCCTCGCCCGCCGGCGAATGCGAGGCGGTAGGCGTAGGAGATCAGGATGTCCGTCTGGCCGGCCGGCGTCTGCGAGCCCGGCACCGGCGGGCCGCCCTCCGTCGCGAGATCGATCACGGTGAAGTTGTTGAAGTTGAAGGCGAACGCTCCGATGAGGAGCGGGGCGAGCGCGACCAGCAGCAGTGGGAACGTGATCGTGCGGAAGCGCTGGAAGGGGCTGGCGCCATCGATGTTCGCCGCCTCGTAGATCTCTGACGGGATGCTCTGCAGCGCACCCAACGACACGAGCAGCATGTACGGGAAGCCCAGCCAGGTGTTGATGAGCAGCAGCGCGACCTTGGCCAGCGTCCCGTCCTGGAACCAGCGCGGCTCGATGCCCAGCGCGCTTTCCAGGATGCCGTTGACCGGCCCGTACAACGGGTTGAGCAATCCGACCCAGGTCAGGATGCCGATGAATCCGGGGATGGTGTAGGGCACGATCATCAGCGTCCGGAACAGGCCCTTGGCCGGCAGTTGCTTGTCGTTGAGCACCAGCGCAAGGCCCAGGCCGACGGCAAATGCGAGCAGGACGGTCAGGGCGGCAAAGCTGAAGGTCCAGATGAAGACACCGACAAACGGTCCCTGGATGCCCGGGTCGGTGAGCACCCGCACGAAGTTGGCGGGACCGATGAACGCGGCAAAGCCGGGTGTCAACGTCCGGCCGTCCGGTGCAGTGAAGAAACCCTCGCGGGAGACGTATTCGGTGCCGGTCTCGTTATCGACGAGCACGTCGCGCGCTGGGTCATAGGTGTACTTCTGCTGGCCAAGGGATGCGGTGTTGAGGTTCTCGATGCGGATCTCGGCCGGCGCGCCATCGATCTCGCCCTGGAGGCGCTCCGCAGCGAGGCGGGTCAGGTACTGGAACGTCTGGAGACGCGGCACCTTCTGGAAGCCGTCGATCGCGACGGGCAGGTTGTCCGCTGGGTCGATCGCGCCGAAGCGTGGGTCGGCGCGTTCAACCGGGGCGATCGTGCGTGCCTGGACGTCGCCCAGAAACTCGCCGCCCTCGGGATCGCTCAGCCAGATCAGGAACTCGCCGCCATCCGAGCGGTACGCGACCCACGAGTAGGACTTCCCGGAGTACGTCTCGTCCTCGAAGCGGGCGATGACCTGATCCTTCGAGAGGATGTGACCCTGCCCGTAGTTGGTCAATGCAATGTAGACCGTGTACAGCAGTGGGTACACGACCATGATCGTCAGCAGGAGCAGGCCGGGCGAGATCCAGCGAACGGGCATCAGCCGATCGCTCAGGAAAGCGACGTTGATGACGACCGTCATGGCCGCCAGGACCACGGCCGCCAGGCCGAGGCCTCCGTACCACAGTCCGATGCCAAAGACCAGCGCGACGGCGTCGATGACCGCCAGGCCGACGATCCGGAACAGGATGGCGGAAACGGACAAGGGGGCGCCCGTGCCAGGCGCCCCCTGTGTCCTGGTCGTCACGGGAGTGTCAGGAACCCGCGATCAGCGCCCGGATGCTGTCGGCGGCGTCCTGCAACGCCGGGTCGGGCTCCTGGGCCTGGGTGAAGATGAGGTCGAGAGCGTCGGTCCAGTCCGTCCAGACCGCAGACATCTCGGGGATTGCCGGCAGCGGATCGCCGTTGCTGGCGCTCTGGATGAACGCCTGGACGTCCGCCTCGTCGATCGCCTCGGCGACGGGGACCCACGTAGACGGCCGCGGATCGGCATCGAAGAGCGACTGCATCGTCGTGTCGGTGGCGACGTAGTCGGTCAGGAAGCTGACCGCGAGCTCCTTGTTGGGCGCAAATGCGCTGACCATGAAGCCCTGGACGCCAACGAACGGGCGAGCCGTCTCGGCACCGGCGGGGATCGGCGCCACCGCAAAGGGGACGCCGCTCTCGCGGATCTGCGGCAGCGCCCAGGGGCCGGTGACGAACATGGCCGACTTCTTGGTCGTGAACAGCTGGATCATGGTGTCGTAGTTGACGCCGGCGCGCAGCAGACCGTCCTTGACCATCTGGTCGAGCATCCGGCCGTAGGCTAGCCCGCCTTCACTGTCGAGTCCAACGTCGTCGGGCTTGTAGGTGCCGTCGTCGTTCTTGCCGAAGATGTAACCGCCGTTGGCGGTCAGCAGCGGATAGCTGTGGTAGGGGTCCTTCTCCTGGAGCACGTAGGCCTGTTCGAGACCCAGCCCCGCATCCGCCTGCAGGTCTGTGGCCAACTCGATCAGCTCCTCCCAGGTCGCGGGCGGAGTCGGAACCATCTCGGTGTTGTAGTAGAGCGCGACCGCCTCAGCCGCGTAGGGCAAGCCGTAGACCTGGCCGCCTTCGCCGGTGTCGTAGGTGAAGGCACCCAGCGCGACCGGGTCGACCTTGTCGGAGACAGCGCTCAGATCGAGGGGCTCGACGAGGCCGTTGGTCGCCAGCTGGCCGAGCCAGTCATGGGCGCCGATGACGATGTCAGGACCCTCGCCTGACGGGCCGTAGAGCTGCAGCCGGTCACGGATGTCGCCGAACCCGACCTGGTAGACGGCGACAGGGACGTTCGTGTCAGCGGTGAACTGCTCCGCGATGGCCGTGAGGACCGGCGCCCGGGTCTCATCGACCCAGAGCGTCAGGGTGCCTGCCTCGGCCGCCGGCGGAGGCGTGGGCGTGGGGCTGGCGCCCGGCTCGGAGGGAGCCGCCGTCGGCTCCTCACTGGCGGCGGCTGAGGGCGCCGCACTCGCGGTGGCGCTTGGTGCAGTTGTCGCGCCTGGACCGGCGCAGGCCATGAGCAGCAGGACGAGCGCGACAAGCGCCCCGCCCAATCTCAACGTGGAATGCATCTCGCTGGAAGATCCTCCTCTGGCAGGCCGCCGTTCGTTGCGGCCGTATCTCGTTGCCGCGTGCACCCATTCGTGCGCGAGCAGTCGGCGGCGCAAGCCCGCCGACACGACCAGTCGCATCAGCCCTTGCCGATCACCTCCTGCCGCGAGCGCGGCACCGGGCCGGACGATCCCCGGACGATGAGTCGGGTCTCGAGCCGGCGCTGCGGCGATCGGTGCGGCGCGCGTCGCTCCACGATGGCGAGCAGGACGCGCACCGCCTCCTCGCCCTTGCGGCGAATCGGCTGGTGGACGGTCGTGAGGGGCGGGTCCGTGTGCTGGGCGAGATCGATGTCGTCGAAGCCCACCACGGACAGGTCGCCCGGCACGCGCAGGCCGAGCTCGCGTGCCGCCCGCATGGTACCGATCGCCATCGCATCGGCCATCGCGAGCACGGCAGTCGGGCGGAGCCCGTCCTCCCAGGCACGCCGCAGCGCGGCGATGCCGCCCTCGATCGTGGCCGGCCCGACGACGAACGCGCTGTCGGCAAGCTCCACGTCGTGCCGCGCGAAGGCGCGCAGGTAACCCTTGAGCCGGCGATGCATCACGCCGTCCGGCTCGAGCTGGGCGCCCGGCGTGGGCTCGACGCCGATCACGAGGAACTCGCGGTGGCCGAGGGCGAGCAGATGCTCGGCGGCCCCTTCCGCCCCGCCCTCGTCATCGACGTCGACGCTCGGCTGATCGGGCATCGCCGTGGAATCGACGAGCACCATCGGCAGCCCGCTCGCGCGGATCTGTTCGACTTCGGGATGGTCCGCGGACAGCCCCACGGCGACGACCCCGTCGACCGTCGCACGCCCGATCGCCCGTGCGAGTGAGCCGTGCAGCGGCGAAATGAAGTGGAGGGCGTAACCGGATTCCTCGGCGGCCACCGCGACGCCCTCGCTGAATGCGCCGAAGAAGGGGTTCGAGAAGATCACCGAGAGCGCCTGGGGGGTGAGCACGCCGATCGACAGCGTCTGCCGCTGGGTGAGCATGCGGGCGACCGGGTTCGGGCGGTAGCCGAGGGACTCAGCGACGTCGCGGATCCGGCTTGCGGTCTCCGGGCTCAGCCGGTCCGGGCTGTTGAACGCGAACGACACGGCCGTCTTCGACACGCCCGCCTCGCGCGCGACGTCCGCGATCCGCGGCCGACGCCGGGTCCGCTCCTCCATGGCCTCCTCGTCCGGCGACGGCGACGCGCGTGGGCGTCAGGGCGATCGTTCGCCGGGGTCCATCGTGGCTGCAAACCGGTTTAGCAAACCGGTTTAGGGACGATAGGAGCCCGATCCGGACGTGTCAAGTCCCAAACGGCCCGGGTGAATCCCGCCCCGGGTCGGTTCGCATCGCCGATCCTGCGCACAGGCCCCGACAGCATCGTGGTCAGGGAGTCCGTCCCGGGCATGCCGGCCATGGCTGCCGCGCCGGAACGCGAGTCAGCGGCCACCGACTCCCCGCTCGGGCGGCGACCCGAGCACACCTCCCAACCCGGCCCCCGCGCCGAGGATGCCTCCGGCGACTGGGTGGCACGAACGCTCACGCCAAGCGGTCAATGGGTCCCGCGCCCGCCGGCGCACCGGTTGACATTCGCCGGACGGGTGATATATCGGTGATCGACATACCCGCTGAGGCCCGCCATGAGCGCCCTGGAGCGCATCGACCGCGCGATCCGGCGCAGCGTGGTGTGGCGCTCGCTGTTCCGCAACCCGTACCCGAACGACGAGCGGTCGCGCGCGTACGCGGTCATGAACAACGTGTTCCTGCACGTCCATCCCGTTCGCGTCCGGCAGCACGCGGTCCGGTTCGCGTACACGTTCTGCCTCGGCGGGCTGTCGTTCTTCCTGTTCCTCGTGCTGACCGTGACCGGCGTCTACCTGATGTTCTTCTACGTCCCGTCCGTGGATCAGGCGTACTCGGACATCCTCGAGATCCAGAGCCGGGTCACGTTCGGGCTGCTCACCCGGAACATCCATCGCTGGGGTGCCCACCTGATGGTGTTCTTCGTGTTCCTGCACATGATGCGGGTCTTCTACCACGGGGCCTACAAGCCACCGCGCGAGTTCAACTGGGTGGTGGGCGTGGTCCTGCTGTTCCTCACGATCATGCTCAGCTTCAGCGGCTACCTGCTCCCGTGGGACCAGATCGCCTACTGGGCGATCACGATCGGCACGAACTTCGGCAGCTACTTCCCGGTCATCAACACGCCCGTCAACCGCATCCTGCTCGGCGGGCTCGAGGTCGGCCAGAACACGCTCATCCGCTTCTACACCGTCCACGTGATCGTGCTGCCGCTCGTCGCGGCGATCTTCCTCGCCGTCCACTTCTGGCGGATCCGGAAGGATGGCGGCATCTCCGGCCCACTCTGAAGCCGCGGGGCGCGTGGCATCATCGGCGCCCGATGCTCACCCAGCTGCGCGCGATGCCATCCGGGATCCGGCTGTTCCTCCTGTACGCCCTGCTCCTCCTCGCGGGCATCGGCCTGTCGCTGCGGTACGTCGTCGACCTGGCCATCGGCGCGCCGGTGACGCTGACGGGCGTGGTCGTCATGGTCCTGCTCGCGTACACGATCTTCACCACGACGCTCGTCCTGCAGCGAAAGGAGGCGGCGCGCGGGCTGGCGCTGGGGCTGGCCAGCCTGACCGTACCCGCGATCCCGCTGCTCGTCCTCTCGCGCCTGCTCGTGGAAGCCCTGTTCGTCGCCACGCTGGCGATCCTCCTGTTCCGCGGCCTGACGCGACCGGAGGTGCGGACCTGGCTCAGCGAGCCCTGAGTCGCTCGGGACGCTACCCTTCGCGCTGCGCCGACCGGGCCCGGTCGCGCCCGCGCGCTCGGCGCCCCTTCGTCGACGCGCACCCGCGAGCTGACGGAGCAACGCAACCTTGAGCAACCGCAACCGCCGGTCGGGTCGGCCGGGATCGTCCTCGTCCGCCCCGCAACCTGCCGCGACGCCCGGCGCCGTCCCCGCCGGCCGATCCAGCACCTCCCCCAGCGGCACCGCCCGCGCCGGCCGCCGCACGACCACCCGTCGCCGGTACGACGAGCCGACGCTGTTCGAGCGGTTCCGGACGCCGATCATCGCGGGCGCGGTCGCGGTCGCCGTGATCGGCACGGCCCTGTTCGTCTTCCAGTCCGCCTCGGCGGCGCCGTACTCATGCTCGACGATCTTCGAGCCCACCGCGGCTGCACAGCAGGAAGGGCGCCTCGGGGCCGTCGAACCGGACATGGGCCAGGCCCACGTGTCATTCGGCGAGCACGTCCGGTACACGTACTGCCCGCCGGCGTCGGGCAACCACGTGAACCGCTCCGGCTTCGGGCCGATCGAGCCAGAGGCCTACGGCCCGAACGATCGCAGCCAGCCGCAGGGCTGGATCCACAACTTGGAGCACGGTGCCCTCGTCGTCCTCTACTCGTGTGCCGAGCGCTTCGGTGGTTGTCCGTCCCAGGAGGAGCTGCGGGCGCTCGAGGCGTTCGTGCGGGATTTCGACGAGCCGAGTCCCGTGTGCAGCTTCCCACCGCGGACGGTCGGCCCGGTGGTGGCCCGATTCGACGAGATGGCCCAGCCCTATGCCGCCCTGACCTGGGGACGCGTGCTCTACATGGACGAGTTCGACCCCGACCTCGCCACGCAGATGTTCCTGACGGAGGCGGAGCGGCTCGGCCCGGACGGCACGCTGATCATGCCGCCCGAGCAGGTCTGCACGCCGCAGTCCAGCGCGGCACCCTCGGCCAGCGCGCCTGCGTCCGCCTCGCCGGGCGCGAGCCTCTCGCCCGCGGCCAGCGCGAGCCCGTCGGCCAGCCCGGCGGCAAGCACGACCCCGGCGCCGTCGCCCTCCGGCTGAGGTGCGCCTCTTCGCGTACGACGACCCGGCGGACGGACCCGCCGTCGGGCTGCTCGTGGGCGATCGCGTCGTCCCGCTCGCCTGGGGCAGCGTGGTCGGGGCGCTGCTCGAGGAGGACGGGCTCGCTGCGCTCCGGCGGAGCGCCGAGCCGCTCCGTGGCGCCCGTGGCCTCGCCGTCTCGGACCTCCCGCCGCGGCCGGCCGTCGACGCGGGCAAGATCGTGTGCGTCGGCCTGAACTACCGGGACCACGTCACCGAAGGTGCCGGGCGCACGGTTCCGGAGCGGCCGCTGCTCTTCGGCAAGTTCCCGAGCGCGCTCGTGGGCGACGGCGAGGCGGTCGTCCGACCCGAGGGCTGCCGGGCACTCGACCTCGAGGTCGAGCTCGGGGTCGTCATCGGGAAGCGGGCGCGCCGCGTCACGGAGGCGGAGGCGCCCGCGCACGTGGCCGGCTACGTCGTCGTCAACGACATCAGTGCCCGCGACTGGCAGGGCTCGCCGCCCGCGCTGCGCGAGGGCGAGAGGGGCGACGGCCAGTGGCTGCGAGCCAAGGGCTCGGACACGTTCCTGCCGATGGGCCCAGTGCTCGTCACTGCGGACGAGCTCGATCCAGCCGCGGGACTCGCGCTCCGCAGCTGGCGGATTCCCGGCGCCGGCCCGGACGCCGGCACGCCCCGGCTCATGCAGGAGGGCTCGACGCGCGACCTCATCTGGCCAGTGCCGGAGCTCATCGCGTTCATCTCGCGCCAGATCACGCTCGACGCGGGCGACGTCATCGCCACCGGCACGCCGGCGGGCGTGGGCGTGTTCCGGACGCCGCCGGTGTTCCTCGAGCCGGGCGACCGGGTGCGCTGCGAGATTGACGGCATCGGCAGCGTCGAGAACCCGATCGTCGACTGGACGGACGACCCGCGCGCTTGAGCCCAGGCCACCGGACCTCGCGCGATCTGCCCGAAGGGCGGCACACTGTGACGCGATGCTCGCCCTCGTGAAGACCGCGCCCGGACCGGGCCTCGAGCTGAGCGACGTTCCGATGCCCACCGTGGGCATCAACGACGTCCTCGTCCGCGTCCGCCGGACGGGGATCTGCGGCACGGACCTCCACATCGACGCCTGGGACCCGTGGGCGGAGCGCACGATCCGACCGCCCCTCGTCGTGGGCCACGAGTTCGTGGGCGAGGTGGTCGAGGTCGGCGACAACGTGACGGACTTCCATCCCGGCGACCTCGTGAGCGGCGAGGGGCACGTCGTCTGCGGCCGGTGCCGCCACTGCCTTGCCGGCCGACGGCACCTGTGCGCCCACTCCGTGGGCCTCGGCGTGCAGCGCGACGGCTCATTTGCCCAGTTCGTCGTGCTGCCGATGACGAATGTGTGGCATCACTGGCCGGGCGTGGACGAGGAGGTCGCCGCGATCTTCGATCCGTTTGGGAACGCGGTCCACACGGCGCTCGCGTTTCCGGTGCTGGGCGAGGACGTCCTCGTGTCGGGTGCCGGGCCGATCGGCCTGATGGCGACCGCGGTCGTGAAGCATGCCGGCGCCCGGTTCGTTGTCGTCAGCGAGCCGAACGCGTACCGGCGCGACCTGGCGCGCCGGATGGGCGCGGACGTCGTCGTCGACCCGGGGGAGCGCGATCTCGCCGACGTGATGTCGGAGCTGGGCATGGTCGAGGGCTTCGACGTCGTCCTCGAGATGTCCGGCAACCCGGCGGCGATCCGCACGGCGATCGCGCACATGGCCCACGGCGGCGCGCTCGCCCAGCTCGGGATCCCCACCCAGGAGATCGGGCTGGACTTCACCGACATCGTGTTCAAGATGCTGACGATCCGGGGGATCTACGGCCGGGAGATGTACGAGACCTGGTACAAGATGACGGTGATGCTCCAGTCGGGGCTGGACATCCGGCCGGCGATCACGCACCGGTTCGATGCCCGTGACCACGTGGCCGCCTTCGCCGCGGCCCGCTCGGGGGATTCGGGGAAGGTGATCATGGACTGGACCACTCTGTGAGCACGACCCGCCGACCCGACCCCCTCGCGTTCCTCGACGACGAGCTGGCCGCGCTCCGCGAGCGCCACCTGTACCGGCCGCTGCGGGTGATGTCGTCGGCGCAGGGGCCGGTCGCCAGCGTGGACGATCGACGCGTCATCAGCCTCAGCTCGAACGACTACCTCGGGCTCACGCACCATCCGCGGCTCAAGCAGGCGGCGCTCGACGCCACCCGCCGGTACGGCGCGGGGTCCGGGGCGGTCCGCACGATCGCCGGCACGATGACGCTCCACGAGCAGCTCGAGGCGGAGCTCGCCGAGTTCAAGCACACCGAGGCGGTCCTGACGTTCCAGAGCGGCTTCACCGCGAACACCGGTGTCATCCCGACGATCACCGGCGAAACGGACCTGATCGTCTCGGATGAGCTCAACCACGCCTCGATCATCGACGGCATGCGGCTCTCGAAGGCGCCGCGGAAGATCTTCCCCCACGCCGATGTGGCGGCGCTGCGGAGCATCCTCGAGGAGGCGCGCCGCTCCGGCCGCGACGGGAGCGGCGAGTCGTGGCGCCTGATCCTCGTCGTCACGGACGGCGTGTTCTCCATGGACGGCGACATCGCGCCCCTGCCCGGCATCGTCGAGGCGGCCGAGGAGTACGGCGCCGCGGTGTTCGTGGACGATGCGCACGCCTCCGGCGTGCTCGGGCGCGACGGCCGCGGCAGCGTCGACCACTTCGGGCTGACCGGTCGGGTCGCCATCCAGGTCGGCACCCTGTCGAAGGCGGTCGGCGTGCTCGGCGGCTACGTCGCGGGCAGCCAGGCGCTGCGCGACGTCCTCACCCAGCGGGCGAGACCGTTCCTGTTCTCGACGTCGCACCCGCCGGCGGTCGCCGCCGCGTGCCGCGAGGCGATTCGGGTGATGCAGGAGGAGCCCGGGCTCATCGAGCGCCTGTGGGCGAACACCCGCCGCTTCAAGGCCGAGCTCGCCCGGCTGGGCTTCGACACGGGACGCTCGGAGACGCCGATCACGCCGGTCATTCTCGGCGACCCCGAGCTCACGATCCGCTTCTCGAACCGCCTGTTCGAGGAGGGCGTGTTCGCGACCTCGGTCGTATTCCCGACGGTCGCGCTCGATCGCGCGCGCATCCGCACGATCGTGACCGCGGCCCACACGGACGAGCTGCTCGACCGGGCGCTCGCCGCGTTCGACCGGGTCGGGCGGGAGCTCGGCGCGATCCGCGGGTGACGGCCGGCTCGCCGAGCCCGGGGGTCGACCCGCTTCAGGCAGCGATCGAGGCGGGCCACGGCCAGGCGACGGACCTTCCGCTCGACAGCCACCTCCACACGACGCTGTCGCCCGATTCCGACGTGCCGATCGACGTGTTCGCCGCCCAGGCCGTGGCGCGCCGGATCCCCGAGATCGCGATCACCGACCACGTGGATTTCGATCCACGCGGGCCGGCATACGCGTACGTCTCGTTCGAGGATCGCGAGCGTGAGGTGCGTGAGGCCGCCGATCGCTGGGCGCCGCGGGGGGTCGCCATCCGGTTCGGCGTGGAGATCACGTATCAGCGTGACCACGAGGATGCGATCCGTACCCATCTCGCCCGCCACCGGTACGACTTCGTCATCGGCTCCGTCCACGTGACGGCGGATAGTCCATATCGCCACGACCGCGTCGCTGCCTGGATCGGGGGACGATCCCTTCCGGAGATCGTCGCGCCCTACTTCGCCGAGGTCCGGTCGGCGGCACGGTCCGGTCTGTTCGACACGATCGGCCACCTGGATTTCGTGAAGCGCTACGTGGTTCCCTACGTGCTGCCTGCCGACTTCGCCGCCGCCCCGGAGCTCTACGAGCCGTTGCTCGTGGCGCTGGTGGAGAGCGGGACGGCGCTCGAGGTGAATGCGTCGGGACTGCGCCAGGCGGCGCGCGAGACGTACCCGTCCGCAGCGGTGGTCCGGAGGTTCCGCGAGCTCGGCGGCCGGGCCGTGACGGCAGGATCCGACGCCCACCGTGCGGACGCGTTCGCCTTTGCGCTCGACGAGGCGTACCGTCACGCCATGCGCGCCGGGTTCGCGTCGCTCGCGTTCCGGCGTGGCGGACTGCCGATCGAGATCGCGATCCCGGCCGCCACGCTCGACGACGACAGCCCTAACGGGTCGCGGGATCGCTCGTTATGACCCTCGACGATGTCGCGCTCGACCGCCTCGTGGCGGATGCGAAGGCCGGCGACGCCGAGGCGTTCGCTGCGCTGTTCGACCATTACCACGTCCGCGTCTACCGCTACATCGCCAACCGCGTCCAACGCCCGGCGGACGCGGAGGACCTGACGCAGCTCGTCTTCGTCAAGGTCCTGGAGGCGCTGCCGCGCTATGAAGCCCGCGGCGTCCCCTTCGGGGGCTGGCTATTCCGGCTGGCCAGGAACGTGGTGATCGATTTCGTTCGGACGAGACACGAGCATGCCGGGCTGGACAGCGCGGTCGCTCGGCCTTCCGCCCACCGGGGTCCGGACGAGGAGGCGATGACCCGCGCGGACATCGAGGCCATGCGCGACGCCCTCGCAGCGCTCACCGAGGAGCAGCGGGAGGCGATCAGCCTGCGGTTCTTCGCCGGCCTCACCACCCGCGAGGTGGCGGTCGCGATGAACCGGCAGGAAGGCACCGTTCGTGGCCTGCAGTTCCGGGCGATCGCGTCACTGCGCCGGTCGATGGGCCTCGAGCCCGACCGGCAACCGATGGAGCTTCCCCGCGGAGCGGGGGCAGGGAGATGAGCAGGATGATCGCGGCGGGCGACATGGATGCAGTGGAGCGGCAGCTGGCCGACTTCGCGCGCGTCGCCCTCGAGCCCGACCCGGGGGCGATGGCCCGGATCCGGGCGGCGTTGCTGCGCGAGGCCCGGCTCGGGCGACTGGCCCCCGCCGGAGGGACCCGCCCGCCGCTCGACCGCCTGACGGGCGACCATCGGACGGTCTCGCTTCGGCGGCCGTTCCGCAGCTGGTCGGCACGCCGGCTCACGAGTGTCCTCGTCGCCGCGGCGATGTCGGGGCTCCTCCTGGGCGGAACCGTGTTCGCGTCCACGCGGCCCGGCGCGCCGCTCTACGACGCCCGGGTCTGGCTCGAGCAGGTCACGCTGCCGTCCGATCCCGACGCGCGGCTGGAGGCCGAGATCGCGCGCGCCCAGGCACGGCTGGCCGAGGCTACCGAGGCCGAGGCGGCAGGTGACGACCGTGCCGTCGCGGCCGCCCTCGGCGCGTACGCGCGGATCGTCGATGAGACACTGGCGGAGGGCGCGGCCGCTGTCGACGGGGCGGAGCGCGCGACGCTCGCGTTCCTGCACCACCTGACCGTGCTCAGCGCGCTCCAGGAGACGCTCGAGACAGCCGACTCACCGGCCGCCGATGCGCTCGCGAACGCGCTGGAGCGCAGCTCGGAGGCGATCGATCGACTCGGCGGCGCGCAGGCGGGCGAACCCGCATCGACATCGAAGCCGGACGCCGGATCGGGGGGCCAGCAGCCCGCCGCCACCCCGGATCAGCCGGCGAGGACGCCGGCAGCGCGACCGACGGACGCCGGTCCGCCCGACGATCCGGGCTCCCAGGGCCAGGGCGGTGGCAAGCCCTCCGAGAGCTCCGGCGGCGGACGCCCTCCCGACGCCGGGCAGCCCCTGGCCCCGGGAGGGCCCGGGCGAGGGGGCGGCGGAGACTGATCGCGCCCCGGGACGCTACCGTTAACGGGTGGTCGTCGGGACGCGTTCGTGGAGCTGATCGTCGTCGGGGCGGGCCCGGCCTACACGAATCGTGAGGGCGCCTCGGGATCGGCGTACCTCGTTCGACTGGGGGACTCGTCGCTGCTCCTCGATCTCGGACAGGGATCCTTCCCGCGGCTGTTCCGCCACGCCGAGCCGAGCACGCTGATCGGCGTCGTCGTCAGCCACCTGCACCCGGATCACTTCGTCGATCTGGTGCCGCTCCGCCACTACCTCCGCTACGAGTTCGATCCGCCGCGGCGTGTCACCGTCTACGGCCCGACCGGGCTGGCGGATCGACTGGACGGCCTCCATGCGGTGCCGGGGTTCACAGCGGAAGCGCTCGACACGGTCGACGTCGGTGTGGGGCGTCGAACGATCGGCCCCTTCGAGCTCGAGAGTGCGCTCGTGCTGCACACGAACGAGAGCTATGCGTATCGGCTCGCCCCCGCCGCGTCTGCCGACGGCCCCGCGCTCGTCTACTCCGGCGACTGCGGGCGAGCCGAGGACCTCGAGGCGCTCCTGCGACCAGGCGACGCCCTGCTGGCCGAGGCGTCCTTCGGGCCGGGCCCGGTCGTGCCCGGCGCCCAACACCTCGACGGGCCGGCGATCGGGCGCCTGGCGGCGCGCTGCGGCGTCGGTCGGGTGCTGCTGACCCACATCCAGATGGGCTTCGACCCGGACGCCACCGTCCGCTCGGTGCACGAGGCGGGGTACGAGGGATCGGTGGAGATGGTCTGGCCGGGGAGCCGCGCGACGCTCGCCTGACACGACGGAGCGGGACGACGCATCGCCGTCCCGCTCCGAGGTCGCTCGCTCAGAAGCTTAGTTGCGCACCCGGACCCTCCGCGCGGACGGTCGCGGCAGGGCCACGAGCGCCGTTCCGAGGATCGCGGCGAGCACGAGGAGCGCCGCCCGCCAGCCGCCATCACCGGTGCGGTCAGGAGCCGTGGTGTCGGTGGGAGGCGGTGTCGGAGCGCCGGTGGCACCGAGGACGGCGCCCTGAGGTGTAGCCGTCGCGGGGGGCGTGCCCTCGATCGGCAGCACCGCCCCCGTCGGGGTAGGTGTGGGCGTGGGCGTTGCGGACGGTGTGCCAAGGGTCGGCGCGACCACCTGGGTCGGGGTCGGCGTGGGCGTCGGCGTCGGGGTCGGCGTCGGCGTCGGGGTCGGGGTCGGGGTCGGCGTGGGGGTCGGGGTCGGCGTGGGGGTCGGGGTCGGCGTCGGGGTCGGGGTGGGAGTCGGGGTCGGGGTTGGGGTCGGCGTCGGGGTCGGGGTCGGCGTGGGAGTCGCCACTGGCGCGCACTCCTGCACCCAGAACACCTTGTGCTTGACGTCGGCGCCCTGCGAGCCCTGAGTGTGAATGGTCAGCTTCACGTGGAAGCCCTGCTTCGGGTGTGGCGCGATGCCCGTGAACGAGAGCTGGTATGCGCGATGGCCGTCCAGGCCGGCCTCGGAGCCACCCCCGCTGTTGTCGTCGGCATCGAGCGTCACGCTGTCGGTGAGCAGCACGCGCACGGGCCCCGTCGGCGGATGCGACTCGAAGGTGACATCGGAGCGGACACCCGCGTCGAAGCCGTACCAATCGATCTCGAAGACGCAACCGACGTGCGGCTCGTTGTCCGGGTGGCTGTCGAATGGGATGCCGTCCACCTTGACGGTGCCGTTGTTGCCCGGCGGGCCGCCGGGGCCGGTCTGGCCCTGGGCAGACTGGGCCCCCGGGCCCGCGAACGCCGCGACGACGAGTGCCGCCACGGCGAGCCATCCAATTGCGCGGGTCAATCCCGCGGCGCCGTCCATCGCCCCGGCGCGTGTCGAAACTCTGTGCATCCGTCTACCCCCTGGCCATGCCAGCGAAGACCGGCCCATGACGCCGGCGAACTTGGGCCGACAGTAGGAGGCGACAGGAATCGGCCGAACCTGCCACAGCGGCAGGCAGAGTGTCGAGTGCGCAACAAAGCGGAATCGAAAGGGCCGGAGGCGGCGGCCTCCGGCCCTTCGGTCGCTCGGGGACAGCGAGGGGTCAGGCGGGTCGGGTTGCCCGGCGCGGCCCGGCGAGGAGCCCGGTGCCGATCAGGCCGGCGAGGACGAGGAGCGCGACGCGCCAGCTCTGGTCGTCGGCCTCGGAAGGCCCCGTCTCGACCCGGGTGTCGGTTGGCGGCAGCGTGATCGCCGGGGTTCCCACGGTGCCGAGGACGCCGCCGGTGGGGGTGACCACCGCGAGCGAGCCTGTTGGCGTCGGGGCGACGACGGGCGTCGGGGTCGGCTCCGGCGTCGGGGCGACGACGGGCGTCGGGGTCGGCTCCGGCGTCGGCGTCGGGGTGACGACGGGCGTCGGAGTCGGTTCCGGCGTGGGCGTCGGGGTGACGACGGGCGTCGGAGTCGGTTCCGGCGTGGGCGTCGGGGTGACGACGGGCGTCGGGGTGGGGGTGGGCGTGGGCGTGGGCGTCGGCGTGGGGGTGGGCACAGGGCAGGCGATCAGGAGGGCCAGGCTACGGCCATCCAGCGCGGCGGACTGGGAACCGTGATGGAGGACCTGGACATGCACATCAAGGTCGTACGTCCCGGCACCGAGGGTGAACGACCCCTCCCAGCCGAGGCCGTCAGCGCTGAACGTGAAGTTGCCCACGTTCGGCGTCCCGATGCGCTTCGTCGCATCCAACTTGACGAAGTGGTCCCCCGTGAGGTCGAGCGTCACGCCCGGCGCGGTCTGCACCATGACGGACAGCGTGCCGGTCGCGCAGTCGTACCGCGCGAAGAGCATCGCCTCGAGCTCCTTGTCGGCTCGCCCGGCGCGGTACAGGTCCGCCAGACGGTCGGCGGCGTTCCAGTCGCCCCGGTTGCCGTCGACAACGATCCCCGACCCGTACGCGGGTGACGAGGCTGCAACGGGCACGGGAGCCGGATCGGCCGGCTTGGCGGCACTGACGGTGGCGGGAGCGAAGGTCGCGGTCGCCAGCAATGCCGCGACGGACAGCCAGCCCGCGGTGCGAATGCCGGACGCGGACCGTCGCCGCGTCGTTCGAGTCGTCTTCATCTTGGTCCCCGAGAAGCGCCTGGTGTGGAGGGTTGATCGATCCAGGACCTGCGTCCTGGGCCCTTGCCTAGGGGGCAACTCGATCTTCGTCGGGGACCCTGGTACCTGTCTAGGACCGTCCGGCCACGGCATCCGCCCCGGACTCCACTGGACTCCAGCGGCGATCGGAGAACCCGTTGCGGCTCGGCACCAAACGGATCCCCCGCTACTGGTACCTCCGGGTGCCGGAAGGACAACAGACAGACGGGGCGCGCCGCAGGCTACGGCACGCCCCGTCCGGGTCTCGGGGACCCAGGCTCACGTTACGACAGTCCGCCCGGCCGGCCCGATGGTGTCGGGCCGGCGGTGGGCGACGAGCGCCTCAGCGGCGGTCCTGCCGGCGGACCCGCTCCGGGGCCGGGGTCACGGACCCGACCACGATCGCGAGTGCCGCGATGACGATCAGAGCAAGCATCAGGCTGTAGCCCGGGTTTGCCTGCTGTGCGGGCGCTGCGTCGGTCGCATCGGTCGGCGGCAGCGTCGCGGCCGGGGCGCCGGTGGCACCCAGGACTCCACCCGTCGGCGACGGCGTCGGCGTGACAACCGGCGTCGGCGTGGGCGGCGGAGGCGGAGGCGGCGTCGGCGTGGGGGTCGGCGTGGGGGTCGGCGTCGGCGTCGGCGTGGGGGGCGGCGTGGGGGTCGGCGTCGGCGTCGGCGTCGGGGTCGGCGTCGGCGTCGGCGTGGGGGTCGGCGTCGGCGTCGGGGTCGGAGTTGGCTCCGGCTGGGCACCCGGACGACACTGTGTCGCCACGTTCGCCACGGTCTGGAACCGCACGTTGTCGACAAAGAGGGCCGAATCGTAGATCTGGTCGCCCTGGTCGAACACCGACAGGTAGAGGCTGTGTGTCCCGGCGGTGACCGGAGAAGCGGCCTCCAGCTTGGCGGTCGCTCCGTCATAGGTCGTACCCGACGCGTTGGCCGCGCTC
>DASSPX010000082.1:0-36222 GCA_035699445.1 Candidatus Limnocylindrales bacterium
AGTTCGATCCGTGCACACATCTGTGCGTGAAGTTCCTGTCACTCTTCAATTGTTAAGGTGCAGCGCCCGGCACAGCCGTTCGCGGCGCAGAGCCCGGATGATGGGGCTTGGAGCCAACCCTGTCAAACAGGGCGGGCCTCCGACCGGCACTGGGCCGTCGGGGAGGTCGGCCTCCGCTGTGGGAGCCGACGCGAGGGGGGATGGTAGCGGGCGCCCGGTGCGGGTGTCAACCGCGCCGGCCGGACGGCCGCGGCCCCTCCGGACCACTCGGGCATTCTCGTGCTGACAGGCGTCACTGTACGCCGGGCGCCCGGCGCGGTCAATACGAAATCGGACGTACGTTCGATAAAGGGGCCTTCATCCCGATCGTCAGATCGGCCCCTCCTGGACGAGCAGCACGAAGCAGGCGCCGCCGATCCACGAGAGGATCGCCAGCTCCGCGCCGGGAGCGGCTCCCAGCGGACCCGTGGCCACGGCCCAGACGAGGACGGCGATGAGGGTCGCCAGCGCGGGCTTCACCAGCCGGAGCAGGACCTCGACGAGCAGCTCGCGCATCGGCCTCAGACGGCCCGTCGGCCCTGGAGCGCCCGGATGAGCGTGACGTCGTCCGCGTACTCCAGGTCGCCCCCCACCGGCAGCCCGCGCGCGATCCGGGAGACGAGCCCCACGGTCCCCTCCAGCCGCTCCGCGAGGTACATCGCCGTCGCCTCCCCCTCGAGCGTCGGGTTGGTGGCCAGGATGACCTCCTCGAGCGGCTCCCCTCGCGCGCGAGCCTCTTCCGCGCGCGCGAGGAGCTCGCGGATCCGGAGCCGTTCCGGCCCGATCCCGTCGATCGGGCTGATGGCTCCCTGCAGGACGTGGTAGCGGCCACGGAACTCGGCCGTGCGCTCGATGGCGAGCACGTCCAGCGGCTCCTCGACCACGCACAGTCGGCGGTCGTCGCGGGCCGGGTCGCGGCAGATCGGGCACGTCGGCGCGTCGCTGATGTTGAAGCAGGTCTCGCAGAACACGACCTCGTCGCGGACGGCGACGAGCGCCGCGGCGAGGGTTCGCGCCTCCGCGTCGGGGGCACGCAGCAGGTGGTACGTGAGCCGCTGGGCCGTCTTCGGGCCGATGCCCGGCAGGCGCGCGAACGCCTCGACGAGGCGTGCGACGGGCTCGATGACGACGGCGGGCATCGAGCCTAGAAGCCCAGGCCGGGGAGGCCGCCCGCGAGCGGTCCCATCTTCTCCGCCGCGAGATCGCGGCTGGCGCGGATCGCGTCGTTCACGGCCGCGACGATGAGGTCCTGGAGCATCTCGACATCGTCGGGGTCGACGGCCGACGGATCGATGGTGAGCGACACGAGGTCCTGCTTGCCGGTCACCGTCGCGCGGACGACGCCGCCGCCGGCGCTTCCCTCGACCGTCGCCCGCTCCAGCTCCTCCTGGATCCGGAGCATCTGCTGCTGCATCTGCTGCGCCATGCGCTGCAGGTCACCGAGGTTGCGCACGCTGTCTCCTTCCTGGGGGTTCGCCGGGGCACGCCTCGGTCACTGCACCTCGCCGACGTCGACCAGGTCGTCGGCGAAGATCCGCCGCGCCTCCGCGAGGATCGCCTCCGCCTCGCCGTCACCCGGGAGCGGGGGCACGAGCTCGAGGTTCGTCGCGACACAGCGTACGGTGACGGCGCGCCCGAGGAAGTCGCCCACCATCGCCTCGAGGTCCGCTCGCTTCCGCTCCGCGACGTCCTTGAGGAACGCCTTGGCCTCCGGGAAGCCCAGGGTCACGACGGCGCCCTCGACGCTCAGCGGCCGGCATTCGCCGATGAGGGGCTTCGTGGCCGGGCGGGAGGCGGCGACGATCGCGGGCCAGCCGGAGCGGAGCCGCTCGAGGTCGGGCGCCGCCCCGGGCTCGGGGGTCGTCGCCGCAGCCGGCGATGGGGGCTCGGGGACGGCGGCCGGCTCGGGCGTCGCCGCAGGCTCGGGGGCGACGGCCGGCTCGGGCGTCGCCGCAGCCGACGATCGGGGTGCGGGGGCCTGGGCCCCATCGGCCGGCCTGGCAGGCTCGACGACGGCTCGGTCCTGCGGGGCAGCGGTGGTCGGGGTCACGGCAGGCTTCCCGGCGGCCCGCGGGCTCGGCGGCGCGACAGCCGGATCGCGCACCGGTGCAGCCACGCTGCGGACGCGCAAAGGCGTCCCGGCGCCGGCACCTGCGAGGAGGACGAGCTCGAGCTGGAGGCGAAGACCGCCGGGCCCGCTGCGGGTCGGGTCGATGCCGGCCAGCTGGTGCGCCGCCGCGGTCGACCGCTCCGTGAGATCCACCCCGTCCCCACGGAGGTGCGCGAGCAGCCGGCTCCGCAGCGCGTCGACGACCTGATCCAGGAACACCCGCAGGTCGCGGCCACGCTCCTCGAGCGCGTCGAGCACAGCGATGCCGCTGGCCGGATCGGCCGCCTCGAGGGCGTCCACGAACGTGTCGACCGACTCCGCATCGGCCAGCCCCAGCAGGTCGCGCACCGTCGCGGCCTCGATCGTTCCGGCGGTCGCCGACAGGAGCTGGTCGAGGATCGACTCCGCGTCGCGCATGCCGCCGGCGGCGAGCCGCGCGATGAGCTGCACCGCCTCTGGCTCGGCGACACGGCCGTCGGCCTCGAGGATGCGCTGGAGCTTGCCCGTGATCTCCGCCTCGGTCAGCCGCCGGACGTCGAACCGCTGGAGGCGCGAGAGGATGGCCGGCGGGAAGTCCTGGGGATGCGTGGACGCGAACATGAAGGTGACGAACTCGGGCGGCTCCTCGAGCGACTTGAGGAGCGCGTTCCAGGCGTCGCGCGTGATCTGGTGCGCCTCGTCGAGGATGTACACCTTCCGCCGCAGCTGGACGGGGGCGTACGCGAGCCGCTCGCGCAGCTCGCGGACCTCGTTGATGCCGCGATTCGACGCCGCGTCGATTTCGACGACGTCGAGAGCGGCGCCGTCCCGGATCGACGTGCACGGCACGCACCGGTCGCACGGGTCGCCCGTGTCGGACAGCTGCTCGCAGTTGAGCGCCTTTGCGACGATCCGGGCGAGCGACGTCTTGCCGGTGCCGCGCGGACCGGTGAACAGGAGCGCATGCGAGACACGGCCGGTCCGGACGGCGTTGCGCAGCGTCGCGACCACGGCGTCCTGGCCGACGATCTCGGTGAACGTCTGGGCACGCCAGCGTCGATAGAGGGCCTGGTGGGTCGAGGTCACGCTGCTCCTGGCGTCGCTGGGGCGTTGCCGTGCACCCTCCGTCGATCCGGACGCCCCCGCGCCCACCGACCCTCGCGGCTCGGACCAGGCCGTTCCGCGGCACCCGGCGAAGATCGCTTAGTGCTGCTTCCTTCCGGACCTGACACGGTTCACGAGTCGCCGCTGCGCGGGACCCGGCCCTCAACGTCGCGGGAGCCGTCGGCTCTCGAGAGCGCCGACCTCGGGAGGGAATTCAGCCCTGCTGGAGCGGATTGCAGGTACAGGGCACCGCTAGTTCCCCGCCTAGCACGGCCCGCCGAGTCTACCCCGGATGGGGTCGGGGCGAGGACGGGCCGGCGGCATCCCGGTCCGTTGTTCTCGGATGCTCAGCGCGTGAGCGTTCGCCGACGTCGTGGGGCCGCGAGGGTCGCTGCCGTGCGGGGCTCGTCCGACGGTTCTGCTCACCTGACCGTGAGGCGGTCGTCCGAGAAGGACGTTTTGGGATAGCGCTCGCATCGCGAGCAGATGAGAGAAACGGAGGGAGAGGGGTCACGAACGACGCGCAGGGGCCCCGCATTCAAGCCGGGCGGGCAGCCGGGTGGCGGAGAGGGCGGGATTCGAACCCGCGATGGGTTGCCCCATACCGCATTTCCAGTGCGGCGCCCTAGGCCTCTAGGCGACCTCTCCTCGGGCCGACGGCTCGCAGGCGCGTCCCCGCGGCCTTCGGAGGGCGAACGGGCGGGCGCTCACTGAGGTTGCCGGCTGGCGGGTGGCGGAGAGGGTGGGATTCGAACCCACGGTGCTTTCGCACACCGCTTTTCGAGAGCGGCACCATCAACCACTCGGACACCTCTCCACCGACGATTCTAGCGGAAGGTCCGGAGACCGACCACGGCGCGACCCCGCCCGCGTGGCGCCGCGCTAGGATCTGCTGCCGTTCCCTCGACCAGCGCGGAGCGCTCCACGATGTCCAGCAAGCCTCGCATCGGCATCCTCACCGGCGGCGGCGACGTGCCCGGTCTCAACTCCGTCATCAAGTCCGTGGTCTACCGGGCGACCGAGCTCGGCTACGAGGTGCTCGGGATCCGGCGCGGTTGGGAAGGGCTCACCCACATGCGCCGCGGGCCGGAGCTCGACCCCGAGTACGTGCGGCCGCTCGATCGGGTCAACACCCGGGCGATCGATCGGACCGGCGGGACCGTCCTGCACACGTCCCGCACGAACCCGCTGCGGATGCAGGCCGACAAGCTGCCGGCATGGGTGGACCCGTCGACCGGGAAGCCGACCTCGGCCGACGGCGTGCTCGACCTGACGGACCACGTGATCGGGAACATCGAGTATCTGGGCCTCAGCCACCTGGTGACGATCGGCGGCGACGACACGCTGTCGTTCTCCGCGGTGCTCGCCGACCGGGGCGTGCCGCTCGTCGCGATCCCGAAGACGATGGACAACGACGTCCAGGGCACGGAGTACTGCATCGGCTTCTCGTCCGCGATCACGCGCGCTCGGGAACTCATCAACCGGCAGCGGACGACGCTCGGCAGCCACGAGCGGATCGGCGTGTTCCGGATCTTCGGGCGCGACGCCGGCTTCTCCGCCCTGTACGCGGCCTACGTCACCTCGTCTCGCTGCCTCATCCCGGAGGCACCCTACGACCTCGAGCATCTGGCCGAGATCCTGGCCGCGGACCACCGGATGAACCCCAGCCGCTACGCGCTGGTGATCACCGCCGAGGGCGCGATCTGGCAGGGCGCGCACATCCCGGACGTCGGCGAGCCGGACGCCTTCGGCCACCGCCACAAGGCGAACATCGGCGAGATCCTCGCCCGCGAGCTCAAGCACCGGACGGGGATCGAGGCGGTCGCCTCGGAGCTCACGTACGACCTGCGCTCGGGCGAGCCGGACATGCTCGACGCGATGGTCGCGACGACGTTCGCGAACGTCGCGATGGACCTGCTGCGCGACGGGATCACGGGCCGGATGGTCGCGATCCAGGACGGCAAGTACGCGCACGCGCCGATGCCGCAGAAGCCCGCGCGCCGCGTGGACATCGGGAACGACTACGACCTCGACCGCTTCCGTCCGAAGTACGCCGATCGGCTGGGCGAGCCGCTCCTGCTCGCGCAGCTGCCCGTGCCCGTCGGCTGACGCCGCTCAGGTCCCGGGCGCGGCGTCGTCCTCGGGCGCGCTGAGCGCCCGGATCGCACGGGCGACGTTCGAGACGTCCTCGTCGCCGTACCCGCGAGCGACGAGCCCGGCCTCCAGCTGCGCCGTGAGCGCCGCGACCGGCATCGCGACCCCGAGCTCGCGCGCCATGCCCAGGGCGATCCCGAGGTCCTTGAGGTGGAGCGACGTCCGGAAGCCGAGCGGATACTGGTTCTCGATCATCCGCGTACTCCGGTTGGCGAGGATCCAGCTGCCGGCGGCCCCACCGGCGAGCGCCTCCGCGACCCTGGCCGGGTCGAGCCCGGCGCGCATCGCGAGCAGCAGGCCCTCGGCCACGGCGAGGTAGCCGCCCGCGATCATCACCTGGTTGACCGCCTTGACCGCCTGTCCGCTGCCCACCGGGCCGAAGTGGGTCACGCTCGTGCCCAGCGCTCGAAGGACCGGTTCCGCACGCCCGACGTCGGCCGGGCTGCCGCCGCAGAAGATCGTGAGCGTCGCGTGCCGTGCGCCTTCCGAGCCGCCCGACACCGGCGCGTCGACGTAGCCCACGCCCGAGTCGGCCAGGCGCGCCGCGAAGTCGCGGGTGGCGGACGGCGAGATCGACGAGCAGTCGATCACGAGGCTTCCGCGTCGGATCCCCGCAGCGACACCGCGGTCACCGAACAGGACCTGTTCGACGTCCGGCGTGTCCGACACGCACACGAGCACGACGTCGGACGCCGCGGCGAGGGCAGCGGGATCGGGAGCGACCTGCGCACCGAGGGCCTCGAGCGCCGCCGTGCGCCCGGCGGTCCGGTTCCAGACCCGGACGGGAAACCCGGCCCGCGCCAGGTTCGCGGCCATCGCGCCGCCCATCGTTCCCAGGCCGACGACGCCGACGGACTCGCCCATGCGATCGCTCCTCCCGGACATGCGACGACCCCCGGCCCCGGCCGAGGGTCGCGTGATCGACGAAGGTGGCGCGCCCGGCGAGACTCGAACTCACGGCCTTCAGGTCCGCAACCTGACGCTCTATCCACTGAGCTACGGGCGCCTGCCGTCCCGTGTCGCGCTCGGTTCGCGCGTCGGGCCGGAGAGATGGCGGAGAGGGAGGGATTCGAACCCTCGGAGCAGGTTACCCCACTCGGCGGTTTAGCAAACCGCTGCACTAGACCGCTATGCGACCTCTCCGGAGCGAGCGGGAATCCTAGCACGGGGTCCGGCCGCGACCGGCCGGCGAGGTCGCGTTGACACCGCCCGGGGGCGCAGGTACTTTCCGCTGCACCGATGAGCACGCGCGCCTATCTCTTTACCCACCCGGCATGACCTGATCCGGAGCCACGGGCCCGGATGAGCGGGTCCTGCCGGGTGCAGCAGAGGTCGATCGGACCTCTGCTTTTTTGTTCCCCGTCCACGGGTCGGGGATGGGTCCGACGGTCGTGAAGCAGGCGACGCGGCACGAGACGAGCGAGGGGCGAGCAGACGATGTTCGTGGTGATGGCGGGCACGGCCACCGAGGCCGAGGTGAATGGGGTGAAGAGCCTCATCCTCGCGGAGGGCCTGACGCCGTTCGAGAACGTCGGGACCGGGCGCACGGTCCTGGCGGTGGTGGGCGAGGTCGGCGCGCGTCGGGAGCAGCTGATGAGCCGCCTCGCGGCGCTCGGCGGCGTGGAGAGCGTGACGCCGATCAGCCGCCCGTTCAAGCTCGTCTCGCGCGAATTCCAGGCGGAGGACACGGTCATCCGCGTCGGCGACGCGGTCATCGGGGACGGATCGCTCACGGTCATGGCCGGCCCGTGCTCGGTCGAGAGCCGCGACCAGCTGATGGAGGTCGCCGACTTCGTCGCCGCCAACGGGGCGACGATGCTCCGTGGGGGCGCGTTCAAGCCCCGGACGTCGCCCTATTCGTTCCAGGGCCTCGGCGTGGAGGCCCTGCGCTACCTGGCCGAGGCGCGGGAGCGGACTGGGCTGCCGGTGATCACCGAGGTCATGGAGCCCAACCAGGTCGACATCGTTGCCGAGTACGCCGACGTGCTCCAGATCGGCACCCGGAACATGCAGAACTTCTCGCTCCTCACGGCCGCCGGCCGGGCGGGGCGGCCGGTGATGCTCAAGCGCGGCTTCGGCGCGACCGTCGAGGAGTGGCTGATGGCCGCGGAGTACATCGTGTCCGCGGGCAACCCGAACGTCATGCTCTGCGAGCGCGGCATCCGGACGTTCGAGACGTATACCCGGAACACGATGGATCTCGCGGCGGTCCCGCTGCTTCACCACCTGACCCACCTCCCGGTGATCGTCGATCCGTCGCACGCGACCGGCAAGCGCTGGCTGGTCAAGCCGCTCGCGGTGGGCGGCGTCGCGGTCGGCGCCGACGGCGTGATGGTCGAGGTGCATCCCCGGCCCGAGGACGCGCTCTCCGACGGCGAGCAGAGCCTGACCTTCGACGGGTTCCGCGCGATGATGGCCGCGATCCTGCCGGTCCATGAGCACGTCCGATCCCTCCACGGCGACCCGCTCGAGGCGGCGGCGAGCGTCGGTGGGGGCCGGCCTTGACGACCGTGATCCAGCGTCCATCGGCGGCCGCGCCCGGACGCCCGGCGGCGATCGAGCCCGCCCGCCGGCTGCGGGGCTCGCCCGCCCTGCCCGGCGACAAGTCGATCAGCCATCGCGCGCTCCTCCTGGCCCTCCTCGCCGAGGGGACGAGCCGGATCACGGGCGCCGGCGATGGCGAGGACGTCCGGACGAGCGCCAGGCTGGCGGCCGAGCTGGGCGCCGAGGTGGAGCGCCTGAGAGAACGTGCCGGCCGCGTGGACTACCGGGTGACGTCGCCCGGCGCACGATCGCTGCGCGAGCCGACCGACGTCCTGGACGGAGGGAACTCCGGGACCACGACGCGGCTGCTGCTCGGGATCCTCGCCGGCCAGCCGCTCCACGCCGTCCTGACCGGGGATGCGTCGCTGCGGTCGCGACCGATGGCGAGGGTGACCGAGCCGCTGCAGGCGATGGGCGCGGCGATCGACGGCCGTGCCGGGGCGTCGCGGCTGCCGCTCGCGGTTCGCGGCCGGCGGCCGCTGCGTGCCATCGACTGGGCGACGAGCGTGCCGTCGGCGCAGGTGAAGTCCGCGATCCTGCTCGCCGCGCTCGCCGCGGAGGGTACGACCACCGTCCACGAGGCGCTGGCGACGCGCGATCACACCGAGCGGATGCTCCGCGCGCGGGGCGTGGCGGTCGGCGAATCCACCGCGGCCGACGGCGGCCACGTCTCGAGCGTCGCCGGCCCGGTGGCCGTCCGCCCGCTCGACCAGGACGTGCCGGCGGATCCGTCTGCGGCGGCGTTCTGGCTCGTGGCGGGAGCGATCCACCCCGACGCCGAGCTCCGCCTGGCGGGCGTGAGCACGAACCCGACACGCCGCGCGATCGTCGACCTCCTGCGCCGGATGGGTGCCCGGATCGACGAGCAGCCCCTCCCCGTCGCCGGCGGGGCCGCGGGCGAGCCCGTTGCGGACCTCGTGGTCCGCTCGAGCGAGCTCCGGGGGATCGACCTCGGGCCGGAGGACGTCGCGGCGGCCATCGACGAGATCCCCGTGCTCTGCCTCGCCGCGGCGGTGGCGAGCGGCACGACCCGGATCGTCGGCGCGGGCGAGCTGCGCCACAAGGAGTCCGATCGCCTCGAGGGCGTCGCGGCCGGGCTCACCGCCCTGGGTGCGCAAGTTCGCGTGGAGGGCGACAATCTGACGATCACGGGCGGAGCCCGACTCCGCGGGGGGCCGACGGACGCCCGGGACGATCACCGTCTCGCGATGACCTTTGCCGTCGCCGCCCTCGTCGCGAACGGGACGACGACCATCGATCGGCATGAATCCGCGGCCATCAGCGATCCAGGGTTCTTCGCCCAACTCGAAGGGGTACGAGCATGACGAAGCGCGCGGTCCTCATCGGCCATCCGGTGGCGCACTCGCTGTCCGGGGCGATGCAGCAGGCCGCCTTCGACCACCTCGGCATCGACGCCCGCTACGAGCTCTGGGACCGGCCGCCGATCGCCCTCGCCGACACGATCGCCGAGCTGCGCGACGAGGAGACGCTGGGGGCGAACGTGACGATCCCCCACAAGGAGCGCGTCGTGCCGCTGGTCGACCGGACGATCGAGGAGGCCCACGCGACCGGCGCCGTGAACACGATCACCCGGGAGGGCCGCCGGCTCGTCGGGCACAACACGGACGTCGCCGGGTTCAAGGTCGCCCTGGACACGCTCGTCGGGAAACAGAAGATGCCGCGCGCGGCGGTGGTGCTCGGGGCCGGCGGGGGCGCCCGCGCGGTCGTGTACGGCCTCATTCGCGAGGGCTTCCAGCGGGTGGTCGTGTTCAACCGCCACCTCCACCGTGCCGAGGGCCTGGTCAAGCACTTCGGCCGGAGCGCGTCGCACATGGAGCTGCGCGCGATGCCGTGGCACGAGTCGATCATCGAGTCGGAGCTCGCGAAGACGAAGGTGCTCATCAACGCGACGTCCATCGGGCTCGCGTCCGACGAGTCGCCGGTGCCGGCGGAGGTCCTGACCCCGGACCTGTTCGTGCTGGACCTCATCTACGCCCGGACGCGCCTCCTGCGGGACGCCGAGGCGGCCGGCTGCACGGTCTCGGACGGCGAGCTCATGCTCCTCCACCAGGGCGCGGCCTCGTTCACGCTCTGGACGGGGCAGCCGGCGCCGCTCGAGGTCATGCAGGCGGCCCTCGCGGACGCCCGAGCCAAGGGCCTCCGCTCCGCCGAGGGCGAGCCCGCCGGAACGCCCGCCGCGGAGCCGGCTGCGACGCCGCCCGAGCCGGCCGGCGCGACCACGGGCGCCGACCGCGGCGCGGGCTGAACCCTCGGGAGCGAGCCCGGTGGACGCCTTCCGGTTCCTGACGGCCGGCGAGAGTCACGGCCCGACGCTCGGCGTCATCGTCGAGGGCGTCCCGGCCGGCCTGCCGCTCACCGCGGATGACCTCGCGGTCGACCTCGCGCGACGTCAGCGCGGGTACGGGCGGGGAGCCCGCCAGGCGATCGAGCAGGACCGCGCGGAGATCGTGTCCGGCGTCCGGCACGGGCGCACGCTCGGCTCGCCGATCCTCCTCCTCGTCCGGAACCGGGACTGGGAGAACTGGACGCGGGTGATGCAGGTCGAGCCGCTCGACGAGGAGGCCTCGGCGGCACTCGCGGCGCTCGCGGAGGACGGCCAGAAGCGGGCGGTGCCCGTGACCCGCGTGCGCCCCGGGCACGCGGACCTGGCCGGCGCGCTCAAGTACGGCTTCAACGACGTCCGGAACGTGCTCGAGCGGGCGTCCGCCCGCGAGACCACGGCGCGCGTGGCGGCAGGCGGGATCGCGCGGCAGTTCCTCCGCGCCCTCGGCGTCGAGTGCTGGTCGTTCACGGCCGAGGTGGGCGGCGTGGCGATCGACCGGGCGCGCGCCACCCGGTCGCGTGACGAGGCCGACGCGTCGCCGCTGCGCTGCCCGGATCCCGAGGCGGAGCAGGCGATGATCGCCCGGATCGACGAGGCGCGGTCGAACGGCGACACGGTCGGCGGGGTGTTCGAGGTGGTCGTCCACGGCCTGCCGATCGGCCTGGGGTCGTACACGCACTGGGACCGGCGCCTGGACGGGGCACTCGCCCAGGCCGTGATGAGCATCAACATCGTGAAGGGCGTCGAGTTCGGGCTCGGGTTCGAGCAGACGCGCCGGTTCGGATCGGCGGTCCACGACGTGATCGAGGGTCGGGACGACGAGGGACGGTGGGTCCATCGGACGAACAACGCCGGCGGGCTGACCGGCGGCGTGACGAACGGCGAGCCGCTTGTCGTCCGGGGCGCCGTCAAGCCGATCTCCACGCTCGCCCGGCCGCTGCCCACAGCCGACCTCGTCACCGGCGAGTCCGTCGAGAAGGCGCACTACGAGCGGAGCGACATCAGCGTCGTCCCCGCGGCGGGCGTCGTGGCCGAGGCGATGGTGATGCTCACGCTTGCCCGCTTCGCGCTCGAGAAGCTGGGTGGCGATTCGATGGCCGAGACGCTCGACAGCCTCGCGCGCTACCGCGCCCGGATCGCGGCCGCGATCGAGGCCCCGGTCGCGGGCGCTCCGGCCGGCGGCCACGCGTGGGTGGTCTCGCCTGCTGGCGAGGGCGGGAGCGCGATGCCGGACAGCCGGGCGTCCGGGCGTGCGGAGCGGGACATCGCGGAGGCCGAGGTCGGCAGCGGCGGGGACGACTGAGGCGTGGACGTCGTCCTCGTCGGGCTTCCGGGCAGCGGCAAGAGCGTCGTCGGGCGCCGGCTCGCCGCGCGCCACGGCGCCACGTTCGTGGACCTCGACGACGCGATCGAGCGGGCCACCGGCCGCACGATCCCCGACATCTTCGCGGCCGACGGCGAGCCGGCATTCCGGACGCTCGAACGCCGGGCCGTCGCGGAGCTCGGACCGCCCGACCCGTCCGGTGCCGTGCGGCGCGTGATCTCGACGGGCGGCGGCGCACCGGTCGACCCGCGGAACCGGTGGCTCCTCTACCGGGGCCGCGTCCCGGTCTGGCTCGACGGGCGACCCGAGGTGCTCGCCCAGCGCCTCCGGCGCTCGATCCACGTCCGGCCCCTCGTCCAGGGGCGCGACCCGATCGGGGCGATCCGCGAGCTCGCCCGGACCCGCGAGCGCTTCTACGCCGCCGGTCACCGGATCAACGGGATCCCCGAGGTGCAGGGCGTGGTCGACGCCGTCGACAAGGTCGTCGCGCTCGGGCCCGCCGCCGGGACGATCCTCCTGCGGGCCGCCACCCGGATCGGCGAGGTGACGATCGGCGACGGGGTCGCGGCGGCCACCGTGAGCGGCGTGCTCCACCGCCTCGAGGCGCGCCGGGCGATCGTCCTGTCCGAGCCGGGCGCATGGTCCGCCGCGGGCGGGCCGGTTGCGGATCGGCTGGCCGCCGAGGGCTGGACGGTCGAGCAGGTCCTGCTGCCGCAAGGCGAGGACGCGAAGCGGCTGGCGATCGTCGAGGACGTTGCCCGCGAGCTGGCGCGCCGCCGCGTCGAGCGCTCCGAGCCGATCGTGGCGATCGGCGGCGGCGCGCTTGGCGACACGGCCGGGTTCGTGGCCGCGACGTACCAGCGCGGGATCCCGTGGATTCAGGTGCCGACGACCCTCGTCGCCCAGGTCGACGCCTCGATCGGCGGCAAGACCGCGGTGGATCTGCCGGAGGGCAAGAACCTCGTTGGGGCGTTCCATCAGCCCACCGCGCTCGTGCTCGACGTCGCGCTTCTCCGGACGTTGCCCGAGCGGCAGCTCCGTGCGGCGCTCGGCGAGTGCGTGAAGATGGCCATGCTCGGTGACGAGCGGCTGTTCGTGACGCTCGAGACGGACGGCCCGGCCATCGCCCGCGGCGACGCGTCCGCGTTCGAGAGCGGCGCGGTCGCGGAAGTCGTGGAACGGGCTGCATGGGCCAAGATCGAGGTCGTGTCCGCGGACGAGCGCGAGACGGGCGCTGCCGCGGGCCGGATCGCCCTCAACCTCGGCCACTCGCTCGGCCACGCCCTCGAGGCCGCGGACGGCTACGCGACGCTGCTCCACGGCGAGGCGGTCGCCTTCGGGTTGCGCGCCGCGTGCCGGATCGGCCTGGCGCTGGGCGTCACACCCGAGGATCGGGCCGCGCGGGTGGAGCGCCTGCTCGATCGCCTCGAGCTGGGTGTCGGCGGCCTGCCCTACCCGCTCGACCGGGTGCTGGACGCGCTCGGCGCCGACAAGAAGCACGCGCGGGGCCGGCTTCGGTGGGTGCTGCCGACGGCGGCGGGCTACGAGGTCCGGGCGGACGTGCCCGACGAGCTGGTCGCCGCCGTCGCCGCCGACATCCTCGCCGGAGCCCCCGCGGCGGCCCGCGCATGACCCGCGTGCTGGTCCTCCAGGGACCGAACCTCAACCTCCTCGGCACGCGCGAGCCGGAGATCTACGGGCGCGAGACGCTCGACGAGATCCACGACGGGATCGCGGCCCGCGCCGCCCAGCTCGGCCTGGAGGTCGACTTCTTCCAGTCGAACCACGAGGGCGCGCTCATCGATCGCCTCCACCGGCGCGACTTCGACGTCGCGATCGTGAACGCGGGCGGTCTCACGCATACCTCGGTATCGCTGCGCGACGCGCTCCTCGGCATCGAGCGGCCGTTCATCGAGGTCCACCTGTCGGACCCGTCGACGCGCGAGCCGTTCCGGCACGTGAACTTCCTCCACGACGTGGCGCTGGAATCGATCGTGGGCCAGGGGGCGCGCGGCTATCACCTCGCGCTCGAATCGATCGCCCGCCGACAGGGGCCCGCGACGTGAACGGCACCGGCCGCGAGCCGGACCCGGCACGGGAGCTCGAGGCGCTGCGGGCGCGGATCGACGAGATCGACCGCCGGCTCGTGGAGCTGCTCAACGAGCGGGCGGAGCTTGCCCGTGGGGTGGGACGGGCGAAGCTCGCGCTCGGCCGCCGGGCGATCCGGGACGCCGCCCGGGAGCGGGAGATCCTCGTGCGCGTGGCGATGGCGAACGCCGGCCCGATGCCCCAGGCCGACCTGCTCGCGATCTACCGCCGCCTGTTTGCGGCCACCCGGGCCCTCGAGGCCGGTGACCGCGAGCGCGAGCGGGTGCGACGTGTCCTCGACACCGAGGATCCCGACGACCGCCGGCCCGCCTGAGCCCGGCGGCGTCCCCGACCTGCGCGCGGTGCCGTCGGGTGCCGTGACCCGATTCGCGCCTGCGCCCACCGGCCATCTCCACCTCGGGCATCTCGTCAATGCGCTGTACGTCTGGGGCATCGCCCGGGCAACGGGTGGCGAGGTCGTGTTGCGCATCGAGGACCACGACCGACAGCGCTCACGACGCGCGTTCGAGGCCGACCTGCTCGACGACCTCGAGACGCTCGGGCTGGAGCCAGATCGACCCAGGCTCGCCGCGCTGCGCGCCGGCCCGTCGCCGTACCGCCAGAGCGACAGCGACGACGCGTACCGGGAGGCGGTCGAGCGGCTGCGGGTCGCCGGACGGATCTACGCGTGCGACTGTGCCCGGTCGGCTTTCGAGCGCTGGGAGCGCGAGCGCGGAGCGCCGTTTGCCGGGCCGGGTTGCCCGGGCGGCTGCCGCGAGCGAGCCGTGCCGGAGGCCCCCGGCACCGGCCTGCGGGTGGCTCTCGGGGGCGGCCGGGAGCAGTGGCTGGACGCGCTCGCCGGCCCGATGGCGGACGACGTCGCCGCGCGCGGCGACCTGCTCGTTCGCGACCGGCTGGGCAACTGGACGTACGGGCTGTGCGTCGTCGTCGACGACCTGCGGCACGGCGTCGACCTCGTCATCCGCGGCCGGGACCTGCTGCACGCGACGGCCGTCCAGATCCGGCTCGGGCGCGCGCTGGGGCGCGACGCGCCGCCGGTGTTCCTCCACCACCCGCTCGTGCGCCGCCCGGACGGCACGAAGCTGTCCAAGGCCGACGGGGCGACATCGGTGCGGTCGCTGCTCGCCGCCGGGCGGACGCCCGCGGCGCTGTTCGGCGAGGCGGCATGCCTTGTCGGGCTCGGCGACGGGTCGCCGATCGCGGACCCGGCGGCTCCGTTCGTGCGGCCCACCCGGCCCTAGCCGGGTCCGGAGCGGTCCTCGATCTCCCAGGCGTGGTCGAGCGCGTGCCACGCCACGCGCGCCGCGGCGTAGCGGGCGGTCCAGCGACGGCCCGCGAGCGGGCTGCCGTCGGTGGGCCTGCGCAGCACGGCGAGGATCGCGGCCCGGGCCGTGGCGAGGTCCGCCCTCGCGCCGCGCAGCTCGACCGGGATGCCGATCTCGGCGGCATACGCGCGGTCCGCCTCCTCCACATGGGTCACGATCTTCGCGGTGTCCCGGCCGCCCCCGCGCGGGCCCTTGCGCAACCCCGCGGGCGCGTCCCGCGCGATCCGCTCGAAGGTCGTCCACGCCGCCTCGACGAGTGCCGCCCGACGGGCCGCCCCGGCCTCGTCGAGCGGCTCGCGGTCGCTCGGGGCGACGTGGCTGGGCACGCCGAACGACGTGCCGCTCGAGCCCTCCACCCGGTCGACCACGTCGAACGTGCCGTCATCGGGATCCGTCGGCGGCAGCTCGAACCCCGCCGCCCGGGCCACGGGCGCGTATCGGGGCGCATACGCGGCAAGCGACGCGAGCGCTTCCGCCTCCGTCCGCGCGCCCCGGGACCAGCCGGGCCAGTCCGCGGCGGTCGCGAACGTCTTCGCACTGGTGACCTCGAGGATGACGCGGATCGGGACGGGCATGGAGCTCAGGCTTCGCGCGCGGTGGCTGCACGCAGCGAACGCACGAGGGCGGCAAGGCGATCGGTGGCACGGCCGTCCGGGCCGAGCGTGTCGACGAGCGCCGACGCGACGATCACGCCGTCCGCGCCGGCGCGCACGAGCGCCCGCACGTGAGCGGGTCGCGAGACGCCGAAGCCGACCGCGACCGGTACCGGGCTCGACGCGCGGACGTCGCGCACCAGCCGCGCCGCCGAGGCGGGCAGCGTCGCGCGCGCGCCCGTGACGCCGACGAGCGAGACGCAGTAGAGGAAGCCACCGGTGCGCCGGGCGACGGACGCCCGGCGCTCGGGCGGGGTGGTCGGGGCGACGAGATACACGACCGCGAGGTCCGCGGCCGCGGCCGCGGCCTCGAATGCCGAGCCCTCGTCGGGCGTGAGGTCGGCGACGATCACGCCGCTCGCGCCCGCCTCGGCGAGCGCCCGAGCCCGCTCGCGACCGTCGCCACCGCCGAGCACCTGGTTCGCGTACGCCATCGGGACGAGCGGCGTGCCGGGCCGCGCGGCGGCGATCTCGCGGACGAGGCGGAGCGAGGCGTCGAGGGTTGCGCCGGCGCGCAGCGCGGTCGCCGACGCGCGCTGGAGCGTCGCGCCGTCGGCGAGTGGATCGGAGTACGGCAGCCCGACCTCCAGCAGGTCGGCCCCGGCGTCGATCGCGGTCAGGGCGATCTCGAGCGACGTCGCCGGGTCCGGGTAGCCCGCCACGACATACGGGATGAGCGCGGCGCGGCCCTCCCGGCGCGCGGCCTCGAACGCGGACGCGATGCGCCGGGCGCCCGCCGTGTCGTTCGTGCCGGCCGGCGAGTCGGGCGGGGCGGCCGCGGCGCTCACGGCCCCTCGTCCCACGGCGCCACGTCGGCGAACCGCTCGAGCGCCGCGAGATCCTTGTCGCCCCGGCCCGAGAACCCGAGGAGCACGAGCGGCTCGTCCGGCCAGGTGGCCGCACCGCCGCTCCGCCCGGCGCCGTCGATCCCCGCGAGCAGTCGCGGCAGCGCCGCGATCGCGTGTGCCGTCTCGAGCGCCGGCAGGATCCCCTCCGCTTGGGTCGTGCTGCGCATCGCCGCGACCGCGTCCCGGTCGGTGGCCGTGGCGACCTCGAGCCGGCCCGCCTCCGCGAGCGCGGCGAGCTGCGGGCCGACGCCGGGATAGTCGAGGCCGGCGCTCGCGCTGTGCGCCTCGGCGACCTGTCCGTCGCGGTCCTGGAGCATGAGCGAGCGGGCGCCGTGGAGGATGCCCACCGAGCCGCCGACGATCGCCGCCGCGTGGCGGCCGGTCTCGATCCCGTCCCCCGCCGCCTCGGCCACCGCGATCCGCACGCCCGGCTCGCCGATGAACCGGGCGAGCAGGCCGATCGCGTTCGATCCGCCGCCGACACACGCGAGCGCGAGGTCCGGCAGCCGGCCCTCGACCGCCTCGAGCTCGGCGGCCGCCTCGTCGCCGATCCGTCGCTGGAGGTCGCGCACGATCGTCGGATACGGATGCGGACCCATCGCCGACCCGAGCACGTAGTGCGTCGTCTCGACGTTCGTGACCCAGTCCCGCATCGCCTCGTTGATCGCGTCCTTGAGCGTCGCCGTCCCGCTCGTCACCGGCCGCACCTCGGCCCCGAGCGCGCGCATCCGCAGCACGTTCGGCGCCTGCCGGCGGACGTCCTCCTCGCCCATGTACACGACGCACGGCAGCCCGAGCAGCGCGCACGCCGTGGCGGTCGCGACCCCGTGCTGGCCCGCACCGGTCTCCGCGATCACCCGCGTCTTGCCGAGCCGGCGGGTGAGCAGCGCCTGACCGATCGCGTTGTTGATCTTGTGCGCCCCGGTGTGGGCGAGGTCCTCGCGCTTGAGGTACAGCCGGAGGCGGGCCGGCACGCCGGGCCCGTCCGGCCGCGTGATCCGGGCGGCCCGTCGCAGGACGGCATCGGCGAGGCGATCCGCGCGATAAAGCGGCGTCGGCCGCCCCGCGAAGCGCGCGAGGAGCTCGCGCAGCTCGGACCAGAAGACCGGGTCGTGACGGAGTTCGCCGTAGGCCTGCTCGAGCTGCCGGAGCGCGGCCATGAGCGTCTCGGGCACGAACCGCCCGCCGAGATCGCGCTCCACGCCCCAGTGGCCGCGCGCGTCCGCCTCGAGCAGTCCGGGGGCGACGGGCGTCGGGCCGAACGGACGGTTCGGGCGATCGAACCGGGCGGCCCGGGCACGCTTGACGAACAGCGCGACGGCGAGCGGGTCCTTTCGCGGCCGGCCGGCCGCATCACGCCCGGTGCCCTCGACGCCGGTGGCGACGTCGACCCCGACCGCGGCGATCGCGAGGAGCGCCCCGCCCACCGTCGCCGGACGCAGGCCGCCCGCAAGGGTGACGGGCACCTCGCGCGCAACGGCGGCGGCCAGGTCACCGGCCACGCGCATGCCCGTCCCGCCGGGATGCGGGCCACCCGCCGCATCGAGCAGGATCCGCTCGGCGCCGGCCTCGATCCACCGGCGCGCGGTCGCCACAACGGACTCCGGGCTCGCGTCGGGACCCACCCGGAGCGCCTTCCACACGGGCCGCGGCGCGGCCGTCGCCCGCTCGACCGGCTCGTCGCCGTTGAGCTGGATCGCGTCCGGATCGAGCGCGTCCACGATGTCGAGCAGGTCGTCCGGCGGACGGTTGACGGTGATCGCGACGATCCGCGGCCGCCCACCAGGGCGTCCTGTGGCGCGCACAACGTCGGCCAGGTCGGCGGCCTCGTCGAGCGACAGGGCGCGCGGCGTGCCGGGCACGAGGTTGAGGCCGATGGCGTCGGCGCCGGCGGCGACGGCCGCCTGCACGCCGTCGGGGTCGATGACGCCGCAGATCTTCACGAATGGCGCCCGTGCATGCGCTGCCGGATCGTCGGGAAGCTCGCCCGCGGCGACGAACGCGCGCGCCGCGGCCGCCGGGTCGGGCGAGCGCATGAGTGCCTCGCCGACGAGCGCCGCGTCGAAGCCCGCGGCGCGCCAGCGACGGATCGTGACCACGTCGCGGACCCCGGATTCCGCGATCGCGAGACGATCCTCGGGCACGAGCGACCGCAGCCGCTCGGCGCGCTCCGGGTCGACCGCGAGCGTTCGCAGGTTGCGGTTGTTGATCCCGATCAGGCGGGCGTCGGTGGCCACCGCCCGCTCGAGCTCCCGGGCGTCGTGCGCCTCGACCAGCGGCTCCAGGCCGAGGTCGAGCGCGGCCCGGACCAGGCGGGCGAGGGTCCGCGGCGGATGCAGCACGGCGAGCAGCAGCACGAGGTCCGCGCCGGCACCCCGGAGCAGCTCGAGCTGACGCGGGTCGACCACGAACTCCTTGGCGAGCACGGGCACGGACACCGCCGCCCGAACCGCCCGCAGATCGTCCACGGAGCCGCCGAACCAGTGCGGCTCGCAGAGCACCGAGATCGCGGCCGCGCCCCCGGCGGCGTAGGCGCGGGCGCGGGCGACGGCGTCGTCGTCGGCGGCGATCGCGCCGGCGGACGGGGACGACCGCTTCACCTCGGCGAGCAGGTGGAGGCCGGGGGCGGCGAGCGCGGGCAGCACGCTCCGCGGCTCCGGGGCGTGGTGGAGCGCCCGGGCGAGCCCGTCGGCGCCGAGGATGTCCAGCTCTACGCGCACGTCCTCGAGGCGGCGCGCGGCGATCCGGGCCACGACCGATTCACGCTCGGCGCGCGTGCGCCGGTGCGCCGGAAGCGCCGTGATCGTCATGCCGGCGCTCCCGCGCGTGCAGGATCGGTGGCGCGACGCTCGGCGCGCAGTCGGGCGAGCAGCTCGAGCGCGAGCCCGGCATCGATCGTGAGCGCCGCGTGGTCGATCCCGGCCTCGAGGGTCTCCACCTCGCCCGCGGCAAGGAGCGCCGCGCCTGCGTTCAGGAGGACGACGTCGCGGCGCGCGCCGGATTCGCCGTGCAGGACGCCCTCCACGAGGCGCGCGTTCTCCGCGGCGTCCCCGCCGGCGAGCGCCGTCGTCTTCGCCTTCCCCAGTCCGAGGCGCGATGCGCGGACCTCCCGCCGCTCGACGCCGTCCGGGGTGACGTCGTAGACCACGCCGCTGTCGTCAAGCGGCAGCTCGTCCACGCCGGCGCCATGGACGACGAGCGCGCGCTCCGTGCCCAGGAGCCGCAGCACCTCGGCGAGCTTCGGGGCCGCCACCGGATCGCCGACGCCGAACAGGCCCCGTCGCGCCCCGGCCGGGTTCGTCAGCGGGCCGAGCAGGTTGAACGCCGTCCGGACGCCGATCTCGCGCCGGGTCGGGCCGGCGTGCCGCATCGCCGGGTGGTAGCTGGGCGCGAACAGGAACGCGAACCCGGTCGCCCGCAGCGCCGCCGCGGCGGACGCCGCGTCGTGGTCGATCCGGACGCCCAGGGCATCGAGCACATCCGCCGAGCCTGCCTTCGAGGTGATCGCCCGGTTCCCGTGCTTCGCGACCGGGACGGCCGCGGCCGCGACGACGAGGGCCGACGCGGTCGAGATGTTGAACGTGCCCGAACCGTCGCCGCCCGTGCCCACGACGTCGATCGTGCCCGCGGGGGCATCCACCCGGACGACGCGCTCCCGCATCGCCGCCGCGAAGCCGGCGAGCTCCTCGATCGTCTCGCCGCGCATCCGGAGACCCATGAGGAGTGCCGCGAGCTGGGACGGCGTCGCCTCGCCGTCCATGACCGCGCCCATGGCGGCGCGCGCCTCGTCCATCGCGAGCGTCCCGCCCTCGACGATCGTCGAGAGCGCCGACCGGACCGCCTCGCTCATCGGGTCGCCTCCGCGAGGCCGGCGGTCGCGAACGTGCCCGTCGCGTCGTCGAGCCGCGACGCCTCCCCCTCCCCGGCCAGCCGCAGGAAGTTCGCGAGCAGGTGCGGCCCGTCGGGCGTGAGCACCGATTCCGGGTGGAACTGGACGCCTTCGAGCGGCAGCGCCGTATGCCGGATGCCCATCACGACACGGTCGACCTCGCTCATCGCGGTGACGACGATGTCCGGAGGCAGCGTGGCCGGGTCCACGGCGAGCGAGTGGTATCGCGCGGCGAGGAACGACGGCGGCATGCCGGCGAGCAGGCCGGCGCCGTCGTGGGTCACCTCGCTCGCCTCACCGTGGACGAGCGTCGGGGCACGGACGATCGTCGCCCCGAACGCCTGCGCCATCGCCTGCATCCCGAGGCACACCCCGAGGAGCGGGATGCGCCGCTCCGCGGCGACGCGGACGGCGTCCATCGACACGCCGGCGTGGTCCGGATCCGACGGTCCCGGCGAGACGACGATCCCGCGGAGTTCGGCGCCGTCGTTGCCGGCAAGTGCCTCGACGCCCTCGCGGTCGACCTCGTCGTTGCGCACGACACGGACATCCGCACCGGCAGCCTGAAGCGCCTGGACGAGGTTGAACGTGAAGCTGTCGTAGTTGTCGACGACGAGGATCATGCCGATGCCCCCGACTCGATCGAGTCGGCCTCGGCGGACGCGGCCTGGCCCGACGCGGCCTGGCCCGACGCGCGACCCGCGGGCGCGACGGCCTGCTCGATCGCCCGTCGCAGCGCCGCTGCCTTGTGCTCGGTCTCCTCGAACTCGCGCTCCGGCTCGCTCGCGGCCACGATCCCGGCGCCGGTGTGGACGTGCGCCTGGCCGCCCTTGAGCACGGCGCTCCGGATCGCGATCGCGGTGTCGAGGTTGCCGTCGTAGCCGAGGTAGCCCACTGCGCCACCGTACAACCCCCGGCGCTCGCCTTCAGCCGCTGCGATCAGCTGCATGGCGCGGACCTTCGGTGCGCCCGAGAGCGTGCCCGCCGGAAACACCGACCGGAGCGCGTCGAGCGCGTCGCGGCCCGGCGCGAGGCGCGCCTCGACGTGCGACACGAGGTGGAGGACGTGGCTGTACTTCTCGACCTCCATGTACTTGCTCACGGTCACCGTCCCCGGGCGCGCCACGCGGCCGAGGTCGTTGCGGCCGAGGTCGACCAGCATCACGTGCTCGGCGCGCTCCTTCGGGTCCCGCTGGAGCTGGTCGGCGAGCACGTCGTCCTCGGCGGGCGTCGCGCCCCGCGGGCGGGTGCCCGCGATCGGGTGGGTGGTGAGCCGGTCGCCCACGACCTGGAGGAGGAGCTCCGGGCTGGCGCCCACGATCTCGAACGCGGGCACCCGGACGAAGAACAGGTACGGGCTGGGATTGACCCGCCGGAGGCTGCGGTACAGGCCGATCCCGTCGAGGGGCTTTCCGTCCGGGGTCGCCGGGAGATCGAACGACTGGCGCCGGGCGAGGACCACCTGGATCGCCTCCCCGGCCGCGATCGCGTCCTTCGCGCGCTCGACCGCCGCGATGTATTGGTCGCGTCCGAGGCTGGTGTCGATCGCGTCCTCGGAGACACGGGCGGGCTGCGCGCCGCCTGTCCCGCTCGCGCTCGTCCCGGCGAGCTCGGCGGCCGACGGTCGGTTCGTTCGCTCGAGCGCCTCGAAGATCGCTCGCTCGGCGATCCGGTAGCGGCCCTCGAGATCGGGGGCCTCGGTGTGGAGCGACGCGAGCGCGCTCAGGGTGTGCGTAAGGTGGTCGAACACGAGCACGAGGTCCGTCTCGATGAACGCCGCCGTGGGCACGGCGACGGGGTCCCGCTCCGGGAGCGGCACCGAGGGCTCGAAGATCGACACGGCGTCGTACGCGAGCGCCCCGACCGCGCCGCCCGTGAAGCGGGGCATGCCGTCCGTGGGCAGCACGCGTCGGCGGGCAACGAAGGCGCGCAGCGCGGTGAGCGGGTCCGCAGCGTCCGCGGTCTCGACCGGCAGGTCCGGCGCGTACGCGTCGACCGAGAGCGGTCGCGTCTGGGTCCGCGCGCGACTGTCGCGCACCTCGAGCAGGCGCCGCGGCCCGACGCCCAGGAAGCTGTACCGACCGAGGCGCTCGCCGCCCTCGACCGACTCGAGCAGGTACGCGGGCGACGTCCCGTCGTCAAGCCGAAGGAAGGCACCGATCGGCGTCTCGAGGTCGGCGGACCGGGTCGCGCGCAGGAGCAGCGTGTCCGCGTTCGCGGCGAGACGCTTGGCTTCGGTGAGACTGAGCGGATCGGCTGACATGGCTCCCTCCGGCGGGTCGGCACCCGGGCCCGCCCGGGAAAACGAAACGACCTTCGTCCTGACGGGACGAAAGGTCGTGCCTTCCGCGGTGCCACCCTCATTCGGCGAGTGCCGCACTCGACCCGACGGGTCCGCGAAACGGGACCGTGCCCGCCGCCGACCGATCGGCGCCACCGGTATCGCCGGTGCCCGCGCCGGAGCCTACTGGTCGTCCGCCCGCCCGGCGCCTGCGCGCCGCTGCGAGCCCCGCGTTCGGTCCGGAGGCTCACGGGTCCATTCGCCGTCGTCGCCGTCCCGGCTCACACCAGCTGCCGGGTCTCTGGATCGGCGCCACGACGGGTACTCGTCCCGATCGTCGCCCGCTGTCTTCGCGATGGTTGCGGGAGTCTAGGAGCGCGCGATCCGGCGCGTCAACCGGTTAGGACGCCCGGCGGCGATGCCGGCGCCCAAGACCGAAGGAGCCCACCGCGCGCCGCACGACCGGCAGCCACGCCACACCCCCGGCCAGCTGGAGCCCGATGGCGAGAACGACGAGCAGGCCCGGCACCGAGAGCATCAGACCGGGCACCTGCCAGTCGAACCCGTCGAGCGCGAGGGCGACCGTTGCACCGAGGAAGGTGATCTGCTCCGTCCCGCCGGCGGTGCCACCGAGCGGGATCGCGAACGTCTCCGGCTCACCGGGGACCGGTTCGCGTCCGCCCACCGGCGGCTGCGCGGGCGTCGCGGCCGGCGCGGGCGGCACGGGCGCCGCGGAGCTCGGCGGCGCGGGCGAGGGAGAGGGCGCCTCGGGCGGCGGGCTCGGCTGAGGCTCGATGGGTCCCGCAGGCGGGACGACCGGCTCGGTCGGGGGCTCCGGCGCGGGCGTGGCCGGTGGCGTCGGGCTGGGCGTGGGGCTCGGGCTGGGCGTGGGGCTCGGGCTGGGCGTGGGGCTCGGGCTGGGCGTGGGGCTCGGGCTGGGCGACGGCGACGGCGACGGCGTCGGGGTTGGCGACGGCGTCGGGGTTGGCGACGGCGTCGGCGTCGGGGTCGGCGACGGCGTCGGCGTCGGGGTCGGCGTCGGGGTCGGCGACGGTGTCGGGGTTGGCGACGGCGTCGGCGTCGGGGTTGGCGACGGCGACGGCGTTGGTGTCGGGGTCGGCGTCGGTGTCGGGGTCGGCGTCGGGGTGGCCAGCGGCGGCCCGATCGTGATCGTCACCGCGACCGGCGTGGAGGTCCCCAGCCCGTCGCTCGCCCTGTACGTGAACGTGTCCACGCCCTGGATGCCCGGATCGGGCGTGTACGTGAACGACCCGTCAGCGGCGAGGCTCAGCGTGCCGATCACCGGCAGCGTCACCACCGCGGCCGACAGGGGATCCCCGTCGGCGTCAATGTCGTTCCCGATGACCCCGCTCCCACCCACGACGAGCGGCGCGTCCTGGACCGCCGTGTAGGCATCGGCGATCCCGCTGGGGGCCGCGTTCGTCACGCTGATCGCGACGACCGCCGGAGGAGACAGCGACACACCATCGGTCACCACGTACGTGAACGCGTCGGGGCCCACCCAGCCCGCGTCGGGCGTGTACGTGAACGAACCGTCCGGCGACACCGCCACCGACCCGTGGGCGGGCGATCCCGCCAGCCCGGCGATCAGCGGATCGCCGTCGGCGTCGACGTCGTTGACGAGGAGCCCGACCGCAGCCGCGACGGACAGCGACCGATCGTGCGCGACCGAGGCACTGTCGGCGGTCGCAACCGGCGGGGTGTTCGTGACCGTGATCGACACGATGGCCACGCTCGACACCGCCGCACCGTCGCTCGCTCGGTACGTGAAGCCGTCGGCGCCGACGTAGCCGGCATCGGGCGTGTAGCGGAAGCCGCCGTCGCCGTCGAGCGTGAGCGTCCCGTGTGTCACGTCCGTGGCGAGGACGGCACTCAGCGCGTCTCCGTCGGCATCGACGTCGTTGGCGAGTACCCCCGTCGACGCGGCCCGCACGAGGGCCGTGTCGTGCCGGACGACGTACGCATCGCCGGTGGCGACGGGCGCCGTGTTCGTGACGTCGAACGCCACGGTGACAGGCGCGCTCGTGCCGATCCCGTCGCTCACCCGGTACGTGAAGGCGTCCGGACCGATGTACAGCAGATCGGGCAGGTAGCTGAAGCTTCCGTCCGCGTTGAATGCGAGCAGGGTGCCGTGCGCGGGCCCGGTGGCGAGGACCGCGGTCAGCGCGTCTCCGTCCGCGTCGGTGTCGTTGGCGAGCACGCCGGCTCCCGCGGGCACGATGAGCGTGACGCCGCCGATCGTGCTGTAGGAATCGGGACCTCCCTCGGGGGCGCGGTTCGTGACCGTGATGGCCACCGTGGCCGCCGAGGAGTCCGCGGACCCGTCGCTGACGTGATACGTGAAGGCGTCCGGGCCGATGTAGCCGGCGGTCGGCGTGTAGCTCCATGAGCCGTCGGCGTTGAGGGTGACGCTGCCGTGTGCGGGGTCGGTGTCCTTCACCGCGACCAGCGGATCGCCGTCGGGGTCGCTGTCGTTGCCGAGGACGCCCGGCGCGGGCACGGACACGGTCCGGCTGTGGACCGCCGAGACCGTGTCGTCGGCGGCGGTCGGGGCCGCGTTGCCGCCCGGCGTCACCTCCATGGCGAGCGTCGCCGTGCCCTGAACCTTCGTGCAGTCAGCGTGCTCGTACTCGACCACACCCCAGTCGGCCTGGCCCACGGTGAGACCCCGCGCCGCGATCGTGGCGGTCAGCGTGACGAACTGCGGATCGCCATACAACCGGTTGTGGTCGTCGACCGCCGCGAGCGTCACCACGGTGGCGCCCACGCCAGACACGGACGCCGACCATTGGTAGCCACCCGTGACCGACTGGATCGTCACGCCGTCGACCTCGTACGTCGCAGGCAGCGAGACCTCCACGCAGCCCGTGGAGTCGCCGCCGCCGTCGTTCGTCGAGGTGTTCTGGATGGTCAGCTGGACGCCGGTCGACACGTGCTGGACCACGGACGACGCCGAAGCGCTGATCGTCCAGAAGTGCGCGGCTGCCACCGGCGCGGGCAGCGCTGTGGCGAGCAGCTGCAGCGCGACCGCGGCCACGACGAGGCGCGCGGGCCGTCGGCGGGGGCGGCTCACGCCACGCGCGCGGTTCGGTGCTGATCCGGCAGCCAGAGGCTCGCCACGCCGTCGTCCCCCGGCAGGGGCGCATTCGCGTCCTGCTCGATGCCCTCGACGAAGGCGGCCACGAGGCGTTCGTCCAGCTGGGTGCCCGCCGCGTCCTCGAGTCGGAGCAGTGCCTCGCGGAGGTCGAGCGCCTTGCGGTACGGACGGCTCGTGGTCATGGCCGAGAACGTGTCGCAGACGGCGAGGATCCGCGCCACGAGCGGGATCTCCTCGCCCGCGAGTCGGTGGAGGTATCCCGAGCCGTCCCACCGCTCGTGGTGATGCCGGATGCCGGCGCGGATCGCGTCGAGGTTCGGGAGGTCACGCACGATCGCGTCACCGAGGGCGACGTGCTGCTGGACGACCGCGAACTCGGCCTCGGACAGCTTGCCGGGCTTGCGCAGGATCTGATCCGGAATCCCGATCTTGCCGACGTCGTGCAGGAGCCCGGCCATCCGCACGGTCGGGAGCTCGTCCGCGGGCAGGCCGACGCGGGCGGCAAGGAAGAGGGCGTAGCGCGCCACGTCCTCGGAGTGACGCTTCGTGTAGCGGTCCTTCGCGTCCACCGCGAGGATCAGCCCCTGGAACACGTCGAACGTCCGGGTCTCCGCGGTCTCCTGGGCACTCGCCCCGGTGTACAGGATCGCGTCACCGCCGCTCGACTTCGCCTCGCGCAGGGTGACCGCCGTGGCCGCCAGGAGCTCGGTGACGGACTCGCCGTGGTCCGGATAGGCGCTGACCGCAACGCTCAGCGTCACCGGCAGTCGCTCGCTCCCTTCGAACCGAAGATCGACGTCCGCGAGCGCGGCGCGAAGCCGCTCCAGGCGCGTTCCGACCTCGCCGGTCGCGAGCCCCTCCGCCACGACGAGGAACTCGTCGGGCCCGTAGCGACCGACGAGGACGTCCTCCCCGACATCCCGGACGAGCAGGTCGCGGACGGCCAGGATCGCGCTGTCGCCGGCCCCGTGGCCCCAGGTGTCATTCAGGTTGCGGAAGTTGTCGATGTCGAGGAGCGCGATCGTCAACCCACCCCCGTCGCCGCGCAGCCGCTCGGTGGTCTCGGCGAGGCCTTCGATGAGCGCGCCGTGGTTGAGCAGGCCCGTCAGCGCATCGCGCCGCGTGGAATCGAGGAGCGCGACGGTCTGGCGGCTGATCCGGCCCTGCGCCGAGCGGAACACGAGGAACAGGACGATCGCGGCGGCCACCGCGGCGGTCATCGTGACGAGCACGACGTCCCGGCGGACACTGCCCAGCGACGCGGTGATCGGCTCGGCGTCGCGCCAGATCCCCACGACGGCCACGGTCCGTCCGTCGCGGAGGAGGGGGAAGTACTCGCGCAGCAGGCTCGACGTCCCGAGATCGGCCACCGCGGATTCGCTGGTCCTGGGCTCCACGATCGCCACCGCGACCTGACCGTCGAGGGCGAGGTGCCAGTCCGGGGACTCCGATCCCGCCCAGCCCGTCACGGGCACGTCGCTCAGGATGATCGCGCCGTCGGGCCCGCGAACCTCGGCATGGAGGATGCCGCGCCGGGTGATGAACGATCGCAGCGACTGCTCCAGGCCGAGGCGCCGCTCCGGATCGAGCTCGCCACCGAGGTCCGCGGGCGAGAGCTGCTCGTTCACGAAGCCGCGCACGACCTGGGCATCGGTGCCCACGGTGTGGTTGAGGACGGCCGTGGAGAAATGCGTGGACGCGAGCACGACCTGGGCGGTGGCGGTGACGCCGACGATCACCAGGAACACGCCGTACACGATGAGCAGCAGGATCGGTCGGGGCTTCGGCGCCCTCCCCGGCCCTGGGAGCCGGCGAGGCACGCGATCGGGGGACAAGGGCCAGTGACCTCCGCGTTGCTCGGCGTCGGCAAACGTAGGCAGTCCGGTGTGGTCCGGCGATGACCCATTCGTCCTGTCGGGGTGGCATGGAACGGTCCCGGGCGGCCCCGACCGTCAGGGGAGCCAGTCGAACGTCCGCGTGACCGCCTTCTTCCACGTCGCGTAGCGCCGCTCGCGCTCGTCGCCCGCCATCTGCGGCGTCCACTCCCGATCCGCCCGCCAGTTCGATCGGAGCTGGTCGAGGTTCGACCAGAAGCCGACGGCGAGACCGGCCGCGTAGGCGGCCCCCAGCGCGGTCGTCTCGGTGACCGTCGGCCGGACGACCGGCACGCCGAGGACGTCCGCCTGGAGCTGCATGAGCAGCTCGTTGCCGACCATGCCGCCGTCCACGCTCAGCCGGGTGAGCGGGCGCCCCGCGTCGGCGGCCATCGCATCCATAATCTCGCGCGTCTGCCACGCGACCGCCTCGAGGGAGGCCCGCGCGAAGTGCCCGCGGTTGGCGCCCCGGGTCAGCCCGAGGATCGCGCCCCGCGCATCGGACCGCCAGTACGGCGCGAACAGGCCGGTGAACGCGGGCACGACATGGACGCCGCCGTTGTCGTCCACGGTTCGCGCCAGGGCCTCCACCTCGGCCGCGCTGCCGATCAGGCCGAGCTCGTCGCGCAGCCACTGGACGAGCGCCCCGGCAATCGCGATCGAGCCCTCGAGCGCGTAGACGGGCGGCGCGTCCCCGAGCTGGTAGCCGAGCGTGGTAAGGAGGCCGTGCCGCGAGGGCACGGGCGCACCGCCGGTGTTGAGGAGCAGGAAGCAGCCCGTGCCGTACGTATTCTTCGCCTCGCCCGGCTCGAAGCACGTCTGGCCGAACAGCGCCGCGTGCTGGTCCCCGAGGTCGCCCGCGATCGGGACACCGGCGAGCAACCCCGTGCCCTCGCCATAGACCTCGGAGGACGAGGCGATCCGGGGGAGGACCGCGCGCGGGATGTCGAGGACGCGCAGGATCGTCTCATCCCAGGTGAGGGTCGCGAGGTTCATCAGCTGCGTCCGGCCGGCGTTCGTGACGTCGGTGACGTGGCGCCCGCCGGCCGGGCCGCCGGTGAGGTTCCAGATCAGCCAGCTGTCGATCGTGCCGAACAGCAGCTCACCCTCCCTGGCTCGCGCCTCGGCTCCCTCGACGTGGTCGAGGATCCAGCGCAGCTTCGGACCCGAGAAGTACGTGGCGAGCGGCAGGCCCGTCTCGGGCCGGAACCGGTCCTGGCCGCCGTCGGCGGCGAGCTCGCGGACGAGGTCGGCGGTGCGGGTGTCCTGCCACACGATCGCGTGGTGGACCGGGCGCCCGGTGGCGCGCTCCCAGGCGACGGTCGTCTCGCGCTGGTTCGTGATCCCGACCGCCGCCAGGTCCGCCGCCGAGGCCCCGGCGGCGCGCAGCGCGCCCGCAACGACCTCGTTCGTCCGCTCGAGGACCTCGAGTGGATCGTGCTCGACCCAGCCGGGCTGCGGGTACAGCTGGCGGTGCTCGCGCTGGTCCGCGGAGACGACGGCGCCGTCGCGGTCGAACAGGATGAACCGGGTGCTCGTCGTCCCCTGGTCGAGCGCGCCCACGAAGCGCGCGGTCACGGTCGGCGCACGACGCGAGGACGGTTCCGGTCACGTACGCGCGGATGGCGGAGCGAGAGGGATTCGAACCCCCGAGGCTTTCGCCTTGCGGTTTTCAAGACCGCCGCCATCAACCACTCGGCCATCGCTCCGCCACGGAGCATACGGGAGCCGGAGTCGTCCGCCTACCGCGCTAGACTCGACCGTGAGGGAGCCCGTCACGCCCCGCGCCCGGGGGCCCACAGGAGATCGATGTTCGGCCGCCGTCGGAACGGGTCGGCCGCGATGGCGGCCGCCAACGGGCATGTCGTCACGACGCCCGCGGAGCCCGCTCCCCCGCCCCACCTCATCGACCTGCGCCGCGTGGTCAAGGACTACGTCACTGACGCCGGTCCATTCCGCGCGCTCGATCACGTGGACCTGCAGGTGGACGCGGGCGAGTTCATCGCGGTCGTGGGGCGGTCCGGGAGCGGCAAGTCGACGCTGATGAACATGATCACGGGCATCGACCGGGCGACCGGCGGCAGGGTTCGCGTGGCCGGCCAGGATCTCCAGCACCTCTCGGAGGGCAAGGTCGCGGAATGGCGCGGCCGCACGGTCGGCGTGATCTTCCAGTTCTTCCAGCTGCTGCCGACGCTCACGGTCGTCGAGAACGTCATGCTGCCGATGGACTTCGGCGGTCGCTGGTCCCCGCGGGAACGCCTCGAGCGCGCGATGGACCTGCTCGAGCAGGTCGGCATGGCCGATCAGGCGCGCAAGCTCCCGGCATCGACCTCGGGCGGTCAGCAGCAGCGGGTCGCGATCGCCCGCGCCCTCGCGAACGACCCGCCGATCGTCGTCGCCGACGAGCCGACCGGCAACCTCGACTCCGCCACGGCGGAGACGGTGTTCGAGCTGTTCCACTCGCTCGTCGACACCGGCCGGACGATCCTCATGGTCACCCACGATGCCGAGCTCGCCGGGCGCACGCGACGGATCGTCCACATGGTCGACGGCCGGATCCTCGACGGCACGCTCGACCCGGTCGACCCGGTCGACCCGGCCGACCCCGTGGTCGCACGAGCCGCCCATGCGTAGCGTGCGCTGGCGCAAGGTCCTCCGCGACCTTGGCACCCACCCCCTGCGGAGCGCGCTCGTCGTCCTGTCGATCGCGGTGGGCGTGTTCGCCGTCGGCACGATCGCGGGCTCCGACGCGCTCCTCCAGCGCAGCATGGCCGAGGGCTATGCGGCCTCCCGACCGGCGTCGGCGACCCTGTTCGCGGCCCCGTTCGAGACGGGCCTCGTGGATACGGTCAGAGGGATGCGCGGCATCGCCGACGCCGAGGGGCGGCGGAACGTGACGGTCCGCCTGAGGACCGGCACCGACGCGTATCGCGAGATGCTCCTCACCGCCGTGCCCGACTTCGAGGACCAGCGGCTCGATCTCGTCACGCTCGAGCGCGGCACGTGGCCGGAGCGCGGCGAGGTCGCGGTCGAGCGGAGCTCGCTCCAGCTCGTCGGGCTCGCGGTCGGCGACGTGATCACCGTCCAGACGGTCGACGGCGACCTCCACGAGCTGACCGTGAGCGCGATCGACCACGAGGTCGGGGCATCGCCGGCGTTCTATGTCGGCCGTACGTTCGGCCACGTCCTCCCGGCCACGCTCGAGGACATGGGCTTCGACACCCGCTTCGACGAGCTGCGCATCCTCGTGGATGACCCGAGCCTCGACCGCGACGCGATCCGGGCCGTGGCGACACGGGTGCAGGAGGGCGTGGAGCGCGCCGGCACCCCGGTGTTCGGGACGTTCGTGCCGGAGCCCGGACGCCACCCCGCGAACGACCTCCTCCAGGGGTTCTTCCTCGTGCTCGGGGTGATCGGCGGTCTGTCGCTCGTCGTGTCGGGGTTCCTCGTCGTCAACACGATCTCCGCGATCCTCGCGCAGCAGACCCGCCAGATCGGCGTGATGAAGGCGATCGGCGCCCGGAGCGACCAGATTGCCGGCCTCTACCTCGGGATGGTCCTCGCGTACGCCGTCCTGTCGCTCGTCGTGGCGCTGCCGCTCGGCGCGCTGGGCGCGTACGGCTTCACCGCGTTCACCGCCGGCCTCGCCAACTTCGACGTCGCCGGGTTCTCGGTCGCGCCCCACGTGCTGGCGCTCGAGGTGGCGGTCGGGCTGCTCGTGCCGCTCGCCGCGGCGCTCGTGCCGGTCGTGCGCGGCGTCCGCGTTACCGTCCGCGAGGCGCTCGCCTCGGCCGGGATCGCCGACCGCTTCGGCCACGGGCGCGTCGATCGGCTCCTCCAGCAGGTCCGCGGCGTGTCGCGACCGACGCTCCTGTCCCTGCGCAACACGTTCCGCCGCAAGGCGCGGCTGCTGCTCACCCTCGCCGCGCTCAGCCTCGGCGGCGCGGTGTTCATGTCGGTGTTCTCCGTCCGCGCGTCGCTCCAGCAGACGCTCGACGACGCACTCCGGTACTTCAACTACGACGTCCAGGTCGAGCTGGCGACGACGGAGCGTGACGACGTGCTCGTACGCGAGGCGCAGCGCGTGCCCGGCGTCGAGGCCGCCGAGCCGTGGCGGTTCGCGAGCACGCAGATCGTCGCCCGCGACGGGGCGGAGGGGCGCACGATCTTCGCGTTCGGGCTGCCGCCGAACGCCCGGACCGTGCGACCGACGGTCCAGGAGGGCCGCTGGCTGCTCCCGGAGGACGGGCGGGCGATCGTGGCGACCGTGAACCTCCGCGACGACGAGCCCGATCTCCGCGTCGGCGAGGAGATCGTCCTTCGAATCGACGGCCAGGACGGCCGCTGGGTGCTGGTCGGCTTCGTGGAGTCGCCCACGCGGCGACCGTTCCTCTACGCCCCGGAGAGCGCTCTCGAGCGGGCGACGAGCGAGGTCGGCCGGGCAGGCGTGCTCATGGTCCAGGGCCGGCCCGGGATCACGCCCGCCGAGCAGGACGCGCTGGCGACCGCCATCCGGACGCACCTCGAATCGGCCGGGGTGGACGTGGCCGCGACGACCACGGCGGGAGAGATCCGCCAGACCCAGGAGACGCTGTTCGACGTGCTCGTCGTGTTCCTGTCCTCGATGGCCGTGCTGCTCGGCGTCGTGGGGGGCCTCGGCCTCACGGGCACGATGACGATCAACGTCGTGGAGCGGGCACGCGAGATCGGCGTCCTGCGGGCGGTCGGGGCGTCGGACGCGGCGGTGCTCCGGATCGTGCTCGCCGAGGGCGTCCTCATCGGGCTGCTCTCGTGGGCGATCGGCGCGATCGTCGCACTGCCGATCAGCCGCCTGCTCGCCGACGCGCTCGGGATCGTGTTCATCGACCGGCCACTCTCGTACGCGTACTCGCTGCCGGGCGTCGCGATCTGGGCGGCGATCGTCGTCGCGCTGTCGATCCTCGCCAGCCTGCTGCCGGCCTGGCGGGCGACCCGGCTCGCCGTGCGCGAGGTCCTCGCGTATGAATGACCCCACCCCGTTACCGGAGGTCCGCCACCCCCGATGTCCCGCGCCCTGATTGCGACCGTCCTCGTCGTCGCCGTGCTCGTCGTCGGCGGCGTGCTCCTGCTCACGCCGGGCGGTCCGGCGGGAGGCGCCTCGCCGTCGGCGACCGTGCCGCCCGTCCCCGACGCGACGAGCGTCTCCGCCGATGCCCGCGTGGAACCCGCCCGGACCGCGGAGCTCGCCGCGCCGGCCGGCGCCGGCCGCGTGACGGAGGTTCGGGTCGCGGCGGGTGACGAGGTCGCGCAGGGCGCCGTGCTGGTGCGCTTCGACGACGCGCTCGCGGCGGCCCGGCTCGCCGAGGCCGAGGCCGGCCTGCGATCCGCGGAGGCCGCGGCGGTGCGCGCCGAGGCGCTGGCGAACCAGGCAGGCGACCAGGTCGTGGCGGCCGAGGCGGTCGTGGACCAGGCGCGCGCGGCCGTCACCGCCGCCGACGCGACCCGCGACGCGCTCCCGGGCGCGGCATCGGACGACCAGGAGCGCGCGGCCGATGCCGAGGTCGCCCGGGCTTCGGCCGGCCTTCGCGCGGCGCAGGCCCAGCTGAACGCGGCACGTGACGCCCGGACCGCGGCGCGCCAGGCGGCGATCGTCGCGACCGCGGAAGCGGATCGGGCGCGAGCGGGCGTGGCCGCGGCGCAGGCTGCGCTTGACGACCTCACGCTCGTGGCCCCGTTCGCGGGGACCGTGGCCAGTGTCGAGGCCGTCGTGGGCCAGGCGGCCACGCCCGGCACGCCCGTCCTGCGGCTCGCGGACCCGTCGGGCTGGCGGTTCCGGACCACGGACCTCGAGGAGACCGCGGTTGCCCGGGTCCGGCTGGGCGCGCCGGCCGTTGCCACGCTCGACGCGCTGCCCGGGACGCCGATCCCTTCCCGCGTCGTATCCATCGCCGCGTTCGGGGAGATCGTCGCCGGGGACGTGCGCTACGAGGTCGTGCTCGAGCCGGTGGGCGGCGTCCCGGACGGCCTCCGCTGGAACATGACCGCGAGCGTGACGATCGAGACCGCGGGGGCGTAGCGACGCTCAGTCGCGGATGACGACCGTGCCGGCGAGCAGGTCGTGCCACGTGCGCCGCCGCCGGTCCACGAGGGCCCAGGCGAAGCCGAGGTAGAGCACGACCGGGCTCACGAAGAACAGCCCGATCGTGCGCAGGAGCGCCTCGCGTCGGGTGAGCGGGCCGCCGTCGCGGTCCCGGACGACGCGCAGCCGGAAGAGGCGCATCCCGGGCGTCCGGCCGCCGTGCAGCCAGAACCACGGGAAATACCCGAACTCCAGCACGAGCGCGAGGGCCACGACCGCGAGCCCCAGGACGATCCGCGTCGCGGTGTTCGCCCCCTCGAGCGCAAGGAGGGGCAGGAAGAGCCCGATGACGAGCGCGATGAGGAGCGTCGCGTCGATCAGGTAGGCCGCGATCCGGGGGCCGTGAGGCGCGAACTCGATCCCGGGCGCGGGCCCGCGTGTCGGCTCCGGTGTGGCCCAGGCGACCGGCGGGCCGCCCTCGTCCCCGGTGCAGCTCAGCGCTGGATCACCACCGTGCCCGCGATCAGGTCGTGCCAGCCCCGCCGGCGCTTGTCGATGAGGATCCACGCGAACCCGATGTACAGGGCGAACGAGTTGACGACGTAGCCGAGCAGACGCAGGGCCGCGGCGCCGCCACTGACGGGACCGCCGTCCCGATCGCGGACGACGTACAGCCGGAACGGCCTCATCCCGGGCGTCTGGCCGCCGCGCATCCAGAACCACGGGAAGTAGCCGATCGAGAGCACGATCACGCCGAGCACGAGCACGATCGTGAGGCTCACCGCCGCCGCCTGGCTGCCCGAGGCCGCGATGATCACGCCGACGACGACCGCGAACGCCACGATCACGACGGTCAGGATCAACGAGTCGAGGAGGTAGCTGAGCAGCCGCGCGCCGTGGTCGGCGAACCGGACGCCGGGCGCCGGGCCGACCTCCTCCACGGGGGCCTCCCAGGCGGCTGGCGGTCGGGGTGCGGACGGGCTCGACGGCGGCGGCGGTGCGTCGGGCGGCTCGGTCATGTCATCCCTCCCTCCCTCGGAGACGCCACCCGGCGACGCCCGGGCGGATCAGGCCGGCGCGGTTCTTTCCCTGGCCGCGATGGTATCCGTGCCGAGGGCGGGTCGAAGCACCTCGGGGACGGCGACCGAGCCGTCCGGCTGCTGGTACGTCTCGAGAAGCGCGGCCACGACACGCGCAAGGGCGAGCCCGGACCCGTTCAGCGTGTGGACGAGCTCCGGCCGGGCGCCGGGGGCCGGGCGGTAGCGGATCGCCATCCGGCGCGCCTGGTAGTCGCGGAAGTTCGAGCACGAGCTCACCTCGAGCCAGGTCTCCACGCCCGGCGCCCACACCTCGAGGTCGTACTTCTTTGCCTGCACGAAGCCCATCTCGCGTGTGCTCATCAGGAGGACCCGGTACGAGAGGCCGAGCCGCTGGAGGAGGATCTCCGCGCGCCCGGTCATCCACTCGAGCGCGTCGGCAGAGGCCTCGGGCTTCTCGAACAGGACCATCTCGACCTTGTCGAACTGGTGGACGCGAAGGATCCCGCGGGTGTCCTTGCCCGCCGCGCCGGCCTCGCGCCGGAAGCAGGGTGTGTACGCCGCGTAGCGGATCGGCAGGTCGTCGGCGGCGAGGATCTCGTCGCGGTGGAGGTTCGTGACCGGGACCTCCGCCGTGGGCACCAGGTACAGCTCGTCCCGCGTGACGACGTACATCTGGTCTTCCTTGTCCGGGATCTGGCCGGTGCCCCGGGCGCTCGCGGTGTTGACCACCGCCGGTGGCCAGACCTCGGTGAAGCCGTTCTCGGTCGTGTGAACGTCGAGGAACCAGCTGATCAGGGCGCGCTGGAGCCGGGCGCCGGCGCCCTTGTAGACCGGGAATCCCGAGCCGGTGATCTTCGCGCCGCGGGGGTTGTCGATGATGTCGAGGGCCTCGGCGAGCTCCCAGTGGGGCCGGCGGGTCCACGGCTCCGCGCCGCCCACATCGCGCGACAGCCGCTCGCCCCAGGTGCGCACGGTGACGTTTGCCTCCTCGCCGCCCACGGGGACGTCCGGGTCGGCGGGGTTCGGGATGCGCAGGAGGAGATCCTCGAGCTCGGTCTCGATCTCGGCGAGCGCGGCGTCGATCCGGTCGATCCGCTCGCCTGCCCGGACGCTCGCGGCGCGCAGCTCGGCGACCTCCGGACCGTCGGGGGCGGCCCCCTGCCGGACCGCCTCGCCGATCCGCTTCGAGGCCGCATTGCGGTCCGCCTTGAGGCCGTCGGATTCCGACTGGAGGCGGCGACGCTCGGCGTCGAGCTCGAGCGCGCGGTCGACGAACGACGGGTCCTCGCCCTTGTCGATCGCGCCCTGCCGGATGCGCTCCGGCTCCTCCCGCAGGCGCTGCAGCCCGACGCTCATGCCGCCTCCTCGCCGGCCGCCCGCAGCCGCTCGGTCACCGTATCCGCGGGGAGGCTCGCCAGCAGCCAGCCGG
>DASSPX010000083.1:0-4922 GCA_035699445.1 Candidatus Limnocylindrales bacterium
GACTGGGCGCGCCGGTACGCGCTCATGCGGACGCACACCGCCCTGCACGCGCTGTGCGGCGTCGTGTGGCGCGACTACGGCGCGCTCGTGACCGGCGGCAACATGGAGCCCGGGTCGGGGCGCATGGACTTCGAGTTCGAGCGGATGAGCGGCGATCTCGTGGACGAGATCGAGGCGAAGGTCAATGCGGAGCTGGCGTCCGCACGCGAGGTGCGGGTGGACGTCCTGCCGCGCGAGGAGGCGTTCGCCATCCCGGACCTGATCCGGACGAAGGTGAACCTGCTGCCGCCGGGCATCGAGGAGATCCGCACGATCGAGATCGTCGGGCTCGACCTGCAGGCCGATGGCGGCACCCACGTCGCGAACACGCGCGAGGTGGGCGGGATCCGGGTGACGGGCTACGAGAGCAAGGGCCGGATCAACAAGCGGATCCGGCTCGAGCTCGTCGACGCCGACTGACCCCGCCGGCGGCCGCCGCGCGCGCACCGGGTTCGGTATCGTCGGCGCCGTGACCGACACCACGCCCGCCCTCGACGCGCTCGCCGCGGCCGGCATCCCGCACCGGGTCGTGCGCACCCAGCGCGCCTCGAGCGCCGAGGAGAGCGCGGGCTTCCAGGGGATCGAGCTCGGGCAGCTACTGCGGACGATCGTCGTCCGCCGCGGCGAGGACGACTACCTGTTCGTGCTCGTCCCGGGCGGCCGGCGGTTCGACTGGCCGAAGCTGCGCGCCCACCTCGGCGTGACCCGCATGTCGCTGCCGGACGCCGACGAGGCCCGGGCCGTGACGGGCTACCCGCGCGGGGCGATCACGCCGTTCGGCTCGACCCGCCCCTGGCCGGTGATCGCGGACGCGTCGATCGTGGACCGGGAGCTGGTCGCGATCGGCGGCGGTGCGCACGGTGTGAACGTTCACCTGGCGCCCGCGGATCTCGTCGCCGCCACCGGCGCCACCGTGGTCGACGTCACGCGGCCGGAAGACGACACGGGCTGATCCGCGCACCCGGCGGGGCGGTATCGTGCGGCGACGCACGTCGTGTGCTCCGTGGAGGTCCCAGCCCTGCCTGCCGACCTGGCCGAACAGCTCGACCTCGCCTTCCGCCTCGTCGTGGCGGCCGTGCTCGGCGGGCTGATCGGGCTCGAGCGCGAGCTGCACCAGCACCCGGCGGGGATGCGCACGCACCTGCTCGTGTCGCTCGGCTCGGCGGCGTTCACGGTGCTCTCGATCGCGGGGTTCGAGGCGCCGGCGGGCCCGAACGGCATGATCCCCACCGACCCGTCGCGGGTCGCGGCGCAGGTCGTGTCGGGCATCGGGTTCCTCGGCGCCGGCGCCATCCTCAAGTACGGCACGACGATCAAGGGACTGACGACCGCCGCCTCGCTGTGGGCGACCTCCGCGGTCGGGATGGCCGCCGGGGCGGGGCAGTGGGTCGTGGCCGCGGTCGGCGCGCTGATCGTCGTCGGCTCGCTGTGGCCGCTGCGGGCGATCCTCGACCGCTGGCGGCGGGGGGCCGGCCGCGTGGTCCGGGTCCGGCTCGCGATGGCCGATCTCGCGCGGCTCGGGTCGGTGACGGGGGAGCTCTCGAACCGGCGGGTGGACATCGCCGACTTGCGCATCGAGCGTCGCGGCGATGGTCACGAGCTGGGCCTGGTGCTGCTCATCCCGCCCGGCGCCGTGCCCGCCGACGTGATGCATGCGCTGTCGGCGCTGCCGGGGATCGACCTCCTCGACGCGGAACGGGCCGAGGAGTGATGCCGTGACCACGCGCCTTGCGGCACCTCGCGCACGCCTGGGCGCGGTGCTGCTCGCGAACCCCACTGTCAGGCGCGTCGCCTGGCACCTCCGCCGGGTCCGCGGCCAGATCGACCGGCGGTTCTTCCTGTCGCTCGCCGAGGGGGCACTTGCGCTCGTCGCGATCGCCGCGCTGCTCGTCACGCTGGTCGAGAAGCCGCTGACGCTCGACGCCCTGCTTGCGTCGTTCAACTGGGGCGTCCAGACGATCCTCGGCCAGGGGGACTCGTCGTACGTCACGTCGCCCGTGGGCTTCGTCATCGGCTGGTTCTTCAGCCTGTTCGGGCTGGCGATCGTGGGCACGATCACCGGCGCGCTCGTGGCGCTCGTCATCGACATGCTGCTCAAGGAGGGCCAGGGGTTGGGTGCCGCCGGATATCGCGACCACGTCGTCGTCTGCGGGTGGAACGCGACCGCCCGCGACCTGATCGCCGAGCTCAAGGGCGACGACTACCGCTCGCGGATCGTGCTCATCGCGGACGTCGACAAGAACCCCGCCGGGGACGGCGTGTACTTCGTGCGCGGCGACTCGACGGACGTCGAGGCGCTCGAGCGGGCGGGGATCCGGGACGCCGCCGCCGCATTGATCTTCCCGGCCAGCGCCACGAACGACGCCGACATGCACTCGATCCTCACGATCATGGCGATCGAGTCGATCGCGCCCGGGGTGCGCACCGTGGCCGAGGTGAACAACCCCCGCCACGCCGAGCACTTCCGTCGGGCGAAGGTGGACGAGATCCTCGTGACCTCCGCGCTGGCGTCGCGGCTGCTCGCCCGATCGGCGCTCTACCCGGGGCTGAGCGAGCTCGTGACGGACATCGTCTCGGGCGGCGAGGGCTCCGAGCTGTATCGGGTCACGCTGCCCGAGGAGTACTGCGGCCTGTCGATCGACGACCTCTCCGCCCGGATGCGCTCCGAGCATCGCGCGACGCTCGTCGCGATCAGCCGCGGCAACCGGACCGTGGTCAACCCCGCGACCGACTTCCGCGTCCAGCCCGACGACGACGCGCTCGTGATCGCCGAGTCGCTCGGCCGGCTCGCGCCGCTGAAGTTCCGCAAGATGCCCGAGGCGGCCGCGGCCGAGCGCGAGCTGGTCCGGGAGGGCGCGAGCGCGTAGGGGCGCGGCCTCGGTCCCCGGCGCGGCCTCGGTCCCCGGCGCCGCCTCGGTCCCCGACGCGGCGTCACCTGGTACGCCCAGCGGCGCATCCGGCAACCGGGGCGACGATTGCGCCGCCCGGCGTGCCAAGCGTCGACGGAGGTCGCCGGAAACGGCCCTCCGGCACGTCCGGACCGGCGTTCCGTCCTCAGGTGCGCCGCTGGCCGTGCCAAAGACGGCGGGGCCGCGTGCCGCCTCCAGCTGCCTCGGTTCTTCTCAGTTGCTCGTCCGGCGCGCGTTATCCGAAGCGGGGCTGCTCAGCCGCTCGCCGCGTGATCGGCTGAGAAGAACGGCGCCCCCGGTCGAGCGTGGGGCCCAGCCCGCGAGACCGCGCGCTTCGATAGCGCTCTCGCGGCGATCCGTTGGGAAGAATCCGGCGTTGACCGCAGCGCCCGAGACCCCAGGAATCGAACGACCCCGGCCGGAGCCGGGGTCGCCACACGAGACAGAGCCGGGAAGGAACGCCCCGGCTACAGCGCCTTCACCGCCGCCACGAGGTTGGTGAGACCCTCCTTCGCGTCGGCGAAGAGCATCCCCGTCTTCGGGTTCGTGTACAGCTCGTTGTCGATGCCCGCATAGCCGCGGCCCATCGAGCGCTTGATCACGATGATCGACTTCGCCTTGTCGACGTCGAGGATCGGCATGCCCGAGACGGGTGTCCCCGGTCGCCGCGCGGCCGGATTCGTCACGTCGTTCGCGCCGACCACGAGCGCCACGTCCGCCCGCTCGAACTCCGGGTTGATGTCGTCCATCTCCCGGAGCGCGGGGTAGGGCACGTTCGCCTCGGCGAGGAGGACGTTCATGTGCCCGGGCATTCGCCCCGCCACGGGATGGATCGCGTACTTCACGTCCACCCCGCGCTCCTCGAGCACCTCGGCCAGCTCGCGCACCGCGTGCTGCGCCTGGGCGACCGCGAGCCCGTAGCCGGGCACGACGATCACCGACGCGGCATACGCGAGCTGGATCGCGGCGTCGTCCGTGCCCAGCTCGCGCACCGACCCGCCGGCGCCCGCCGCGGCCACGGTTCCCTCACCGCCGCCGAAGCCGCCGACCATGATGTTGATGACGGAGCGGTTCATCGCGTCGGCCATGAGCTTCGTGAGGATGGCGCCCGAGGCACCCACGAGGGCGCCCGCGATGATCAGCACCGGGTTGTCGATCACGAAGCCCGCCATCGCGACGGCCGTGCCCGTGAACGAGTTCAGCAGCGAGATCACGACGGGCATGTCCGCGCCGCCGATGGGCAGCGTCATCGTGACGCCGAAGATCAGCGCCGCGGCGAGGATCAGGAGCATCAGCGCCACGTTGGGCGTGCCCGTCGCGAACAGGATCGCCGCCGCGATCACGGTCACCGCGGCCAGGGCGAGCGTGACGAGCTGCCCGCCCGGGACCATGATCGGCTTGCCGCTGATCATGCCCTGGAGCTTCCCCGACGCGATGAGCGACCCGGTGAACGTGATCGAGCCGATGATGATGTCGAGCACGATGAACACGTTCGTGTCGAGCGGCACCGCGGAACCCGCGGCCGCGAGCTTGAGGTAGTCCTCGATCGCGATCAGCGCCGCCGCCCCGCCACCGACCGCGTTGAACAGCGACACCAGCTGCGGCATCGCGGTCATCTTCACGGTCTTCGCGGTGTACAACCCGAGCCCGCCGCCGATCGCGATCCCGAGGATGATGATCCCCCAGCCGATGACGCTGATCCCGTCGCCAGTCAGCTCCTCGGCGAGGATGAGGACCGCGGTCGCGACGACGGCGATCGCCATGCCGGCCGCGGACAGCAGGTTGCCGTTGCGGGCCGTGGCCGGTGAGTTCATCCGGATCAGGCCGATGACGAACGTCGTCGCCCCGAGCAGCCAGGCAAGCCGGACGAGGACCTCGATGTAGCCGAGCGTCTCCATCGCGCTACGCCTCCGCCTCGACGGCCGGCCTGGGCGCCGTGGGCTTGCGCTTGAACATCTGGAGCATCCGGTCGGT
>DASSPX010000084.1:0-11118 GCA_035699445.1 Candidatus Limnocylindrales bacterium
CGCCTCACTCTGCGCCGTCACGCCCTCCTCGGCACGCGGCTTGAGGGCCGATGCGCCGAAGGGTGCGGGTGCGTCCGACACGATCGCCGAACGGTCGATCAGCCCCAGGCTGCCCTTGTCCTCGACCGGCAGGAACCGCGACCCCAGCCACCGGAAGATGTAGTCCACGATCGACTTCGCGATCGGGATCTCCTGGTTGCCGGTGAAGCCACTGGGCTCGAACCGGACGTGGGCGAACTTGTTCACGAGATCCTTGAGCGGCACGCCGTACTGGAGCGCGACCGACACGGTGGTCGCGAACGAGTCCATGAGCCCGCTGACCGTCGAGCCTTCCTTCGCCATCTTCAGGAAGATCTCGCCCGGCTGACCGTCCGGGTAGAGGCCGACGGTGATGTAGCCCTCGTGCCCGGCGATGTCGAACTTGTGGGTGACCGCTGTCCGCTCGGCCGGCAGCCGGCGGCGGTGCGGCTTGGTGGCCTCGACCTTCAGCGTCTCGATCTGCTTCTGGAGCTTCTCGATCGTCTGCCTGTCCTCGGCCGACCCCTCGTCCTTCTTCTTGCCGGTGCTGAGCGGCTGGGAGCGCTTCGAACCATCGCGGTAGATCGCGATCGCCTTGAGGCCCTGCTTCCAGCCCTCGAGGTAGACCGTCTCGATCTCCTCGGCCGTGGCGGCCTCGGGCATGTTCACGGTCTTGCTGATCGCGCCCGACAGGAACGGCTGGATCGCGCCCATCATCCGGACGTGGCCCATGTAGTGGATCGAGCGCTCGCCGTTGACGGGCTTGAACGCGCAGTCGAAGACGGGCAGGTGCTCGGGCAGGAGGCCCGGCGCGCCCTCGATCGTCTCGCGCTCGTTGATGTACGCGACGATGTCCTCGACCTGCTCCGGTGAGTAGCCGAGCTTGCGCAGGGCGGCGGGGACGGTCTGGTTGACGATCTTGAGGTAGCCCTCGCCGACGAGCTTCTTGTACTTGATGAGCGCGATGTCCGGCTCCACGCCGGTCGTGTCGCAGTCCATCATGAACGCGATCGTGCCGGTGGGCGCGAGCACGGTGACCTGCGCGTTGCGGTAGCCGTGCTGGGTGCCGAGCTCGAGCGTCTCGTCGTACAGCTGATGGACCGCGTCGAGCATGTCCTGGGGGACGCCCTTCGACGGGATCCGGTACGCCGCGTCGCGATGCTTGCCGATGACCCGCAGGAACGGCTCGCGGTTGACGTCGTACTCGACGAACGGGCCGCCGTGGTCGCGCGCAATGACCGACGACTGGCGGTAGCCCTCGCCGTGCATGAGCGCGGTGATCGCGGCCGCGTAGTTGCGACCCTCGTCACTGTCGTACGCGAGGCCGCGGCTCATCAGGAGCGCGCCGAGGTTCGCGTAGCCCATCCCGAGCGGCCGGAAGCGGTGGCTGTTTTCCTCGATCTTCGGCGTGGGGTAGCTCGCGTTGTCGACGAGGATCTCCTGGGCCGTGATCGTGACCTTGGCCGCGAACAGGAAGCCCTCGACGTCGAACTCGCCGTCCTCGCGCACGTACTTCATGAGGTTGAGCGAGGCGAGGTTGCACGCCGTGTCGTTGAGGAACATGTACTCCGAGCACGGGTTCGACGCGTAGATGCGGTCCGTGTTCGCGCTCGTGTGCCAGTCGTTGATCGTGGAGTCGTACTGGATGCCCGGGTCGCCGCACAGGTGGGCCGCCTCGGCCATCTTGCGGAAGATCTCGCGCGCCTTGTACGTGGCGACCGGCTCGCCGGTGGTGACCTCGTACGTCGTCCAGTCGCCGTCGTTCTCGACGGCGCGCATGAACTCGTCGGTCACGCGGACGCTGTGGTTCGCGTTCTGGAAGAACACCGAGCCGTAGGCCTCGCCGGTGAAGCTGGGGTCGTAGCCCTGCTCGATGAGCGCCCAGGCCTTCTTCTCCTCGTTCGCCTTCGACTCGATGAAGTCGACGACGTCCGGGTGGCTGGCGTCGAGGATGACCATCTTCGCCGCGCGGCGGGTCTTGCCGCCCGACTTGATCACGCCGGCGAACGCGTCGTAGCCCTTCATGAAGCTGACCGGGCCGGAGGCGATGCCGCCGCCCGACATCCGGGCCTTCGAGGAGCGGATCGTGGACAGGTTCACGCCCGCGCCCGAGCCGTACTTGAACAGCATCGCCTCGGTCTTGGCGAGCTCCATGATCGAGCCCATGTTGTCCTGGACCGAGTTGATGAAGCAGGCGGAGCACTGCGGCTTCGGCTCGATCCCGACGTTGAACCAGACGGGCGAGTTGAAGCTCATCTTCTGGTGGACGAGGAGGTGCGTGAGCTCCGCGGTGAACGCGTCGAGGTCCTCCGCCGTCGCGAAGTAGTGCTGGTTCTCCGCCCAGCCGCGGATCGTGTTCACGACCCGGTCGATGAGCTGCTTGACGCTGTGCTCCCGCTCCGGCGTCCCGACGTGGCCGCGGAAGTACTTGCTCACGACGACGTTCGTCGCGAGCTGGCTCCAGAACTCCGGGACCTCGACGTCCTTCTGCTCGAAGACGGTCTTGCCGGTCTCGGACGCGATGCTGGCGGTGCGGTACTCCCAGCGGATCTCGTCGTAGGGATGGATGCCCGGGCGGGTCCAGCGGCGCTCGAACGTGAGGCCGCGCGTGCCCTCGCCGGTGAAGCTCGCGCCGTACGGGCCGCCGAGGCCGATCCGGGCGGGGGCGCCGGCGCCCCCGGCGGGGGAGGCCGCCGGGGCCGTGCTCGCCTCGCTCGTCCGGGTCCGCGTCGCCTTCTTCTCATCCATCACCGGGACCACCTCGCGAGCCGCTCGGGCCATCTTGCCTCTCCTCCTCGCTCCGTGCACCGACGGAGCTCGCCGCTGGGTTCGACGGCCCCCGCAGCCGCTCCCTCGTATGACCGGAGCGGTAGCTGCGGGGTGGGCCGTCATGTCGTCGGTTTCGGGTACCTCTGCGGGTCGGTAGGGCCGGATCCGGGTGGACGGTTCCGACGTTCCGACGGGCTCGGACGCGATCGGGCGACCCTCGAACTGTACGCCGCGGGGGAGGGGCAGTCAAGGCTGAAACCACAAGATGTAGTGGTGCGACGGGTGACCCGATCGCAACATGTAGTCACCGCGCTGTCCACGGTCAGGCGGCGGTGGTCCACCGTTCGGCGCCGGTCATGCACGCTCGCGGGGCGGGTCGTCCACAACCGGTCCGGGGGTTGTCCACGGCGTCGTCAACAGAACAGGTGTTCTGAACGATGCCACGGTGGTGGCCGTCGTGGGCGTCGTGCGGGGCGGGCGCAGCGCTCGGAGCTGGGCGATGGCGCACACCCCCGACGCGGCGCATCTGGCCAGACTCGCGTCGTGGTGAGTGGTCGCGGACCTCCCTCCAAGGCCCCGAGCGTGGCGACCGGCGCAAAACCCGTCTGGTGATGGCTGGTTGGCCAGCTTCGAGGGCTTGCACCGCGGCTAGTACTCACCGCGGGCAGGGAATGGCCAGATACGCGCCGCGCATGTGCCCGCAACGGGCGGGATACCCACCGCGTAAGCGCCCACCGCCATGCTGGCGCCATGGACGACGTACGGCTTGGGCGAGCCTTCCGGATGGTCCGCATCCGAGTGGGGCTCACCCAGGCGGAGCTTGCGCGGCGCGCCGGGGTCTCGCAGCAGACGATCTCGCGCGTCGAGCGCGGGCAGCTCGCGGGCATCCGGCTCTCACGATCCACGGCTGGCTCCACGACCCGGAGGTCACGTTCTCGCAGTACGGCGAACGGGGCGCGATCGACATCCTCGCCTGGTACCCGCGCCACCGGGCCGCGCGCGTCATCGAGCTGAAGACGGAGCTCGTCGACGTCCAGGAGTTGCTCGCGAGCGTGGATCGGAAGCGGCGGCTCGCGGCCGGCATCGCCCGCGAGCCCGGCTGGGATCCGATCGCGACCGCCGTGTGGCTCGTGATCCCCGAGGACCACACGAACCGCCGCCGCGTCGGGGCACATCGGCATGTCCTCCGGGCGGCATTCCCTGCGGACGGGCGGAGCGTGCGCGGGTGGCTCCGGCAACCCATCGGCCCGATCGCGGCGATGTCGTTCTGGCGATCGCATGCGCGCACGCCCGCCCGCCGCGGATCCGCGCCCGTTCGGCGCGTGCGTGTCCGGCCGCCGTGATCGGCCTCCCGGATTCGGCTCCGCGCTGATACCGTTCACGGGTGGTCCGCAGGCACCGGCGCTTCGCGCTTCGGGACGTCACCCTCGAGGGACGGGCGGTGGGCGGTGCCACGATCGATGCCTGGGAAGACGACGCCGGGAACGAACGATGGGCCGCCAGGGCCATGGTGCCTGCCGCTCCGGGACCGTCGGACGGCGTGCTCGCCGGCACCACCCGTGACGGGCACCGGCTCAGCGGTCAGGTTCGGGTCGGGGCGAACCAGGTCGGCGCGAAGGGCGCCCGCGTGGTCCTCGTGGACCTCTACGGCAACGGGCCGCTGATCGACGAGACGGGGGGTCGCCACGGCGGGTGACCTGGGGCCGCCTCGACCGATGCGGGCGTAGACTCGCGTCCTGAACGTACGTCCCGGATCCACCGCGGGCCCGTCAGCCGGACGAGGAGCCTCGGATGGACGGCACGATCTCCCGCTACTACCCGCCCACCGAGGATGAGGGCGGCGTGGGTCGCTTCGCACATCTCCACGGCAACGAGGAGACGCTCCTGGAGCCGATCGATGCCTCGAGCGACGGGCAGGTCGACTTCCGGTGCCCGGAGTGCGAGGACCGGGCGTCGATCGTGTTCGCGCGCGGGACGAGCGAGGAGCGCGTCGCGCACGCCCGTCGCATGTCGGAGGAGTCGCGCCGCTGGGGTCGCGCCCGGGAGGCGGCGTACTGGGACCGTGCCGCGAACGACGAGCGCCAGTAGGCGCCTGCTTCGCAGGTCGGGTCCGGGCCCCGGACTAGCGCGGGGCGAGCACCGCCTCCGCCTCGCGCGCCTGCACGATCGCCGAGTCGATCCCCAGCGTCCACGGGTCGCCGTGTCCGGGCAGGACGAGCTCCGCGTCGAGGCCCCATAGCCGCTGGAGCGACGCGAGCGCCTGGGCGCGGTCGGCGTTGAAGGGCGACAGGCGCGGCCCCGTCGCGCCGGTGGTGACCGACAGCGTGCCCAGCGTGTCGCCCGCGAACAGCACCGAGCGGCTCGCGACGTGGAGCGCACACGAGCCAGGCGTGTGCCCCGGCGCGAGGATGACCCGCGGCGTGCCCGGCACCTCGAGGGTGGCCCCGTCGCCGTAGGTCGAGACGACCTGGATCGGCGTCGGGCGGGCTCCATTCCGCAGTGCGTACAGCAGGAACGACAGGAACGGGATCGGTCGCGTCCCGCCGGCCTGCTTCGCCGGGTTGGGGATCTCTCCGCGGGCGAGCGCGGAATCGAGATCGTGCACCCACACCGGCAGGTTTCGCTCCGTCCGGAGCCGCTCCGCGAAGCCGATGTGGTCCGAGTGTCCGTGGGTCAGCACGACCGCGCGGATGTCCGCCAGCGACCGGCCCATCGTCCCGAGCTCGGCCAGGAGCAGCGACCACTGCCCACGCAGGCCGGCGTCGATGACCGTGACCTCGCCGCCCTCCTCGAGGAGGTAGGCGTTGACCGTCGAGCGACGCCCGACGCGATGGATTCCTTCGGCGACGCGTGTCATGGCCGCTCCGACATGATGACCAGCAGAACCTGGTTGAAGACGACGATCCCGGCGAACGCGATCGCGGGGGTCCGCTGGCCCGCGACGAACACCGCCGCCGCCGAACCCAGCAGGAGCCCGGTCCCGATGAGCTCCCGCGTCGGCCGCGGGATCGGGTTCGTGGCATTCGGGGCGACCACGAACGCCCACGCGACCACGAGCAGGAGCGGGGCCCCGATTGCCAGCACGAGCCGCAGCGGCATCGCCGCGGTTGCCGTCCACCCCCAGTACGCGAGCGCCGCGATGCCTGCCAGCTCGAGCAGGAACCGGACCGCAAGGTTTGCAGCAGCCATGGCCGCTCCGTCAGACGAGCTCGGGACGGCGCCAGGCCTCGCCGCGCACGTGCTCGTCGAGGAAGGCGACCACCGTCTCGTACCAGAGCCGCGCGTTCTGCGGCTTGAGGATCCAGTGGTTCTCGTCGGGGAAGTACAGGAACCGAGACGGGACGCCGTGCCGCCGGAGGTCGGTCCAGAGGCGGAGCGCCTCGGAGATCGGCACCCGATGGTCGAGCTCACCGTGGATGACGAGCATCGGCGTCCGGATGCGCGCGACGTGCGGCTGCGGGTTGGCGGCGTCGTACCGCGATGGGTCCGCGTAGATGTCGCCGAACTCCTCCTCCCACGCCGGCCCGAAGTCGGTCGTGCCGTGGAACCCGCGCAGCTCCCACAGCGACGCGTGCGTGACGATCGCCCGGAAGCGATCGGTCTGCGTCGCCACCCAGTTCGCCATGTAGCCGCCGAACGAGCCGCCCATGAGGGCGGTCCGCTCGTGGTCGAGATCGGCGCGCCGCTCGAGCGCGTCGTCCACAGCCGCGATCACGTCCGTGTACGGGGCCTCGGCCCAGGTGCCGTGGCCGCGGGCGACGTAGTCGTAGCCGTAGCCGGTGGAGATCGCCGGGTCCGGCGCGAGGATCGCGTAGCCGGCCGCCACGAGCAGGTGCGGGTTCCAGCGCCAGTGCCAGCCGGTCCACGACCCGACCGGCCCGCCGTGCACCCACACGACGAGCGGCGCTGGGTCCGTCGGGGAGGCGGACGCCGGCCGGACGAGCCACGAGGGCACGGTCGTGCCGTCGGGCGCGCGGGCGGTCAGCCGCTCCACGACGCCGGGGGCCACGAAGTCGTCGAGCTCGGGGAAGGTCGGGAGGCGGGTGGGCGCCTGGCGGCCGGCCGTGACCGGGTACCGCGCGACGTGGGGCGGCTCGGCGGGGGTGGCGCGCAGGGCGAACAGCCGGCCGTCGGGCGTCGGGGTCAGGCAGGTGTGCTCGCCGTCCTCGGCGAGGAGTTCGGGCTCTGCGAGCGGCGTGCCGTCGTCCGCGAGGTCGAGCCGGAAGATCGCGACCGAGCCGTCGCGGTCGGCGGTGAACAGGAGCGAGCGTCCGTCCGGGGCCCAGACCGGTGCATGCGGCCACAGGTCGAAGCCGGGCAGGAGGTCGCGCGTCGTGCCCGATTCGGCGTCGATCATCCACAGCGTCTGGTCGCCGAGGCGCTCCGGCCGCCACCGCTCCGACCGTACGGCCGCGATCCAGCGACCGTCGGGGGAGAAGGTCGGGTCGGCGAGGTGGCCGTCGTGCGCCGCGCCCTCGACGAGCACGCGCCGTTCAGCCCGCTCCACGTCGATGAGCACGAGGTCGGTCGTCAGGCGGGTCAGATCCTCGTCGCGCGCCCAGGCCGTGACGACACGGCGGCCATCGGGCGAGATGTCGAACGCCTGCTCGAGCAGCGCGTGTCCGGCACCGGGGGTGATGTCGCGCGGCTGCGGCCCGATCGGCCGGAGAGGCTGGTCCTTCTCCGGCTTCGGCGGCGGCAGCGGGCCCTCGCGATCCGGCACGTCGAGCACGAACAGGTGGCGCTCGCGCGGGCCGAGCCAGTGATCCCAGCGCCGGATGGGGTAGCCCTCGAACAGGAGCGCCTTCACGCCGGCGTCGGCACGCGCCTTGTGGCGCCGTTCGTCCACATCGAGGTCGACGCCGGGGAAGATGTCGCCCGCGAACACGATCCGGTCGGCGGCGCGCGCAGCACGCGGCTCGTCGATCCCGCCGAGCAGGCTCGCGAGGAGCCGTGCCTCGCCGCCGCGGGGGTCGAGCCGCCAGAGGCGGGCACGCTCCCGGTCGTCGCCGCTGTCCGCGACGTCCGGGTCGGCCCGCTTCGACACGAACAGGAATGCGCCATCGCGCGTGAAGGTCGAGCCACCCTCGCCCGCCAGGCTCCGGGTGAGGCGGCGCGGGGGCTGGGCGCCGTCGGGGTCGAGCTCCCACCACGCGGAGCGCATCGACTTGCGGTCGGGCGCGGGCGTCGTGACCGAGACGACGAGGCGGGAGCCGTCGAGCGCCACTCGGAGGCCGGACAGGCGCGGGATCGCGAGGAAGCGGTCGAAGTCGAAGGGCATCGGCTGCCCGGTGTGCGTCATGGTGCGCATCTTCGCGCGCGGCGCGCGGCCGCGTGCGGTCGCGGCGATAGCCTCCCGGGTGTGCGCGTCGCCGTCCTCTCGGATACCCACCTCCCGCGCTTCGGACGGGTGCTGCCAGGGCCGCTCGTGCGCGCGCTGGAGGTGGAGCGCGTCGAGCGCATCCTCCACGCCGGGGACTGGACGGCGCCGTTCGTCGTCGAGTTGCTCGAGTCGATCGCACCCGTCCACGGCGTGGCGGGCAACAACGACCCGCCGGAGCTCGCGGCGCGGCTGGGCACGGTTCGGGTCGTGGAGCTGGACGGCGTGCTGGTCGGGCTCACCCACGGCCACCTGGGGAGCGCCAGGCTCGCGACGCCCGCGCGGGCCGCGGCGTCGCTGGCGCATGTGCCGGGTCTTGCCGCGGTCTGCTTCGGGCACTCGCACATCCCCCTCGTGCGCGCGTCGCCCGATGGAGGGCCGCTGCTCGTGAACCCGGGCTCGCCGACGGACAAGCGGCGGCAGCCGCGCTTCTCGTGGGCGCTGCTCGAGGTGGGCGGGGGCGCGGTGGAGGCGGAGCTGCGGTTCCTCGATCGGTAGCGGGGAGGGGGGCGGTCGGCATTGAGCCGCTACGTGGCCAGACTGGCACCGCGGTGAGTGTTCGCCGCGGATCGGGGCCTGATTCCCGGCCAGGTACTCGCCGCGAGCACGTTCTGCGACGTCGCCCCCGCACGGACCCGGCGGGCTGCCTCCGCGAACACGCACGACGAAGCGGTCCTGGCCAGGTACACGCCCGGTGGCGCTGGGTCGACGTCAGCTCGTGCGGTAGTAGTCCCAACCCGAGAGCCACGCCCGGAGCGCGCGACCGGCGACGAGGGTGTCGAACCGCACGCGCTCCGGCCCGAGCCGGTCGGTACCCACCCGGAACGAGCCATCCCGGCGCTCGAACAGCGGCTGCTCGTCGTCGAAGCCGTCCGGCGCCGCCGCGAACGTGAGCCTGAGGCGGTCGCCTCGGAGGACGACCCGGAAATTCGTGGTCCACGGGTTGTGGGATCGGTACTGGCCGACGTACGCGCGCAGGCGCGGCTCCGGCTCAGGAAGGGCCCGCGGCATCGTGCCGGCGATGGCGTACCGGGCGCCGCCATGCCACAGCCAGGGCTCCCCGGCCTGGCCGCCGGCCAGGAGGTGATGATCGAGCGCGTCGTCCGGAGCGAGCCACGCGCCCTCGCCGTACGCATCGAGCCGGGCCTCGCGGCCCGCGACGCGGACGTGCGCAGCGTCGTCGTGGAGGACGATTTCGAAGGCGTCCGGCCCGGGCCCCTCGCCGTCGAGCCGGACATACATGCCCGCGAGCGGTGGCGCGCCCGCGGGAGGTGGCTGTCGCGCCGCCGGCTCGTCCCCGGTCGCGGCCAGGACGAGGCGGCGCGCCAGCGCGACCGGGTTACCGCTCATCCCGTTCTGGAGCACGACCGCGCCCACGCCTGCGTCCTGATCGATCTGGAGCCCGGCGAGGTACCCCACCATCCCGCCGCCGTGGCCCAGCCAGCGCCGATCGTGCATCGCGCGCGCCATCAGTCCGTAGCCGTACCCGAGCGGCCCGGCACTGTGTGGCGTGGTCATCTGTTGGAACGCGGTCGGCGACAGCACCCCGGCGCGGCCTCCCCGGATGAGCAACCGGGCGAACGCTGCCATGTCGCCGGCTGTCGAGGCGATCGACCCATCCGCCGTGTCGGTTTCGAGCCACGGGACGGCGATCTGCGGCAGGCCGGGATGCGGGATCCGGTCGTCCGGGACGGTCTGGTGGCCGACAGCCAGCCGATCCCGGATCGCGTTCGTCACCGCGGGAGCCGTGGCGGCCATCCCGAGCGGCTCGAGCACGCGGGCGCGGACCGCAGCCGGGTATGGCCGCCCGTCAACGGCCTCGATGACCAGCCCGAGCGCCTTGTAGCCCACGTTCGAGTAGTGGAAGTGCCGGCCGCGCGCGCTGCCGGGCGGCAGCCGACGGAGGGCGTGGACCTGGAACGCGGCCTCGGGTGTCCCATCGATGCCGGCGGTGATCCCCGCTGTGTGGCTCAGCAGGTCGTGGATCGTGATGCGCGCGCCGGTGCGGGGAACCCGGAACCACGGCAGGTGCCGGACGACCGGATCGTCCACGGCGAGGCGACCCTCGTCCGCGAGCTGCAACACGACGATCGCGGTGAATGCCTTGCCGATCGACCCGATCTCGAACAGCGCGTCGGGGTCGACGCGCGCGCCCGAGGCGAGGTCGCGGACGCCGACGACGCCCTCCTCGAGGATCCGGTCAGCGTCGGTGATGGCGTAGCCGAGCCCCGGAACGCGCTCGTCTGCGACGTAGCGCGTCACGAGCTGATGGATCGCGCCGGCGGTGGCCATGCGGGGATCTTCGTCGACGGCCGACGGGCCGCGCTACTTGGCCAGACTGGCACCGCGGTGAGTGTTCGCCGCGGCCCGGGGCCCGATTCCTGGCCGGTTACTCACGGCGAGCAGGAACTGCGAAGTCGCCCCGCACGGACCCGGCGGGCTGCATCCGCGAACACTCACGACGAAGCGGGTCCGGCCAGGTACGCGCCCACCGCGCCCGGCGCGGTACGGCGCGGTCCGGTGCGGCCCGGTGCGGCCCGGTGGGCCAGCACACGCTCCCCTCAGTTCAGCCCCGAGTACGCGTGCAGCCCGCTGAACCAGAGCGACCCGGAGTACGTGACCAGCACCATGATGAACCCGATCACGAGCAGCATCGCGGCGGGCCGGCCCGCCCATCGGCGCTGGTTCCGTGCGTGGAGGTACACCGCGTAGATCAGCCATGTCACCAGCGCCGCCGTCTCCTTGGGATCCCAGCCCCAGTAGCGCGACCACGCGATCGAGGCCCACCACGAGCCGAGGATGATCATCGTCGCGAACACCGGGAAGCCGATGACGATCGCCCGGTACGCGACCTCGTCGAGCACCTTGTGCGACGGCAGCCACGCGAACCGGTCCTTCGTCCCCTGGGCGAGGTACCCGACGCCGGCCGCGAACGCGGTCGCGAAGATGCC
>DASSPX010000085.1:0-3167 GCA_035699445.1 Candidatus Limnocylindrales bacterium
GGCCGGGGTTCTGGATACACGTCTCCCGCCGGTGCCCGCCGCCGGGGCGGCGAAGCGGCTGGTCGAAGGTGCGGGTCCGCCTCACGGGACGAACGGCGCGCCTTCCTCGAGCAATGGCCGGTCCTCCGTACGGGCTGCGGAGCGGGCGGGTCACGAGGACCCGGCCATGCTAGCACCAGCCCCCGGCCCGGGGAGGCATGGTCGGTACCTCCGGCGGAGCCGGGGGGTACCTCGCGGTGGCCGAAGGGGCAACCCCATCCCCCGTAGGGTTCGGGCGTGATCCGCGCGCTCCAGGCCGTCCTCGTGATCGTGCCTGCCACGGTCGGTCTCGTCCTGCTCGCCGCCCTGTCGGCCGCCGGCCTGCCCGTTCCTGACCAGCTCCGGCTGCCCGCCGTCCTGGCCGGCGTCGGCGCGCTCGCGCTCAGCCTGGGCGGATTGCTCGGGAGCCTGCTCGCGCGCATCAGCCTTGCCCGCCTCGTGGGAGACGCGGAACGGATCGCGGGCGGCGAGTTCACGCACGCCGTCCGGTCGGTCGCCGGCTCCGGGCTGGAGGGCCGCCTCTCCCGCTCGCTGACGGGCATCGTGGGTGCGCTGCGCGAGACCCACGAGTCGGCAACGGTCGACAAGCTGACCGGGGTCTCCAACCGCCAGGCGCTGCTCGGGACGCTGTTCACCGAGGTCGAGCGTGCCACCCGGTACAACCGGCCGTTCTCGGTCGCGTTCGTCGACATCGACCACTTCAAGGCGGTCAACGACACGTACGGCCACGCGGCGGGCGACGTCGTGCTGCGCGGCGTGGCGCAGACGATCCGCTCGAACCTCCGCGCGACCGACACGATCGGCCGTTACGGCGGCGAGGAGTTCATGCTCCTGCTCACCGAGACCGACCCCGACGAGGCGGCCCACCTCGCCGAGAAGCTCCGGGTGCTCGTCTCGAAGCAGCGCTTCTCGGTCGACAACGGCCAGACGATCCAGGTCACGATCTCGATCGGCATCGCGGGCGGCGTGGGGAGCGCGCTGCGGGTCGACGCGCTCGTGCGGGACGCCGACGCCGCGATGTACTCCGCGAAGTCGCTGGGACGCAACCAGACGTACGTGTTCGCCGAGCCCGACGAGGACGCCCGGGTGCCCCGGGCCCCGATCTCCGCCGCCGGGCGTGCGCGGGCGATCGAGCTCGGGCGGGTCGCGCGCGATGCGGCGGTCGCGTCGCTTGCGTCGGTCGTCACCCCGGTGCCCAATCACCGGGGCCGGCCATCGCCGGTGATGACCTCGATCGTCAACGCGATGGCGACGCAGCTCGACCTGCCCGAGGCCGAGATCGACCGGCTGCGGATCGCGGCGCTGCTCCACGACGTTGGCAAGGTCGCGGTGCCCGACGAGGTCCTCGAGAAGCCCGCTCCGCTCACGTCCGCCGAGTGGCGCACCGTCGTCCAGCACCCGCGGATCGCCCAGGTGATCCTCGAGCAGGCCGCGGCGATCCGGGATGCCGCCCCGATCGTCCTCCATCACCACGAGCGCTATTCGGGCCACGGCTACCCGTTCGGCCTGCGCGGGAACGAGATCCCGCTCGGCGCACGCGTCATCGCGATCGCGGATGCCTACGACGCGATGACACACGACCGGCCATGGCGGGCCGCGATGTCGCACGAGCAGGCGCTCGGGGAGCTCCGCCGCCACGCGGGGACGCAGTTCGACCCGGAGCTCGTGGCGCTGTTCTGCGAGCTGTACGCGGATGCGCCGCCGGCTCCCGACCCCGAGGTGAGCGCGATGACCGGCTCCTCGGGCATCGCCACGCGGACGATCGCGCCTGCCTCGGTCACGGCCGCCACGGCGGCCTCGCTCGAACTGCCGCTCGTCGAAGATCCGCCTCCCGCCCCCGGCTCCGGGCGCCCGACGCGCGCGCGCCGTCGGAGCGACATGGCGCGAGCCGCCGGGGCGACCGCGCCGGACGACCCGACGCCCGAGAACGTCGAGCCGATGCCCCGGCTCCGGCGCCGCTGACGGTCGCGCGCCGTTGCCGGCGGCGGCAGGTCGGCGGCGAGCGCCGGCCAAGCCGTCCGTAAGCGCCCGATGAGCCCGCCCGCGTAGGGTTCGCGCTGCCGCCGAGCCGATCGCCGCCGCCGCTCCGCCCGCTCCACGCGGGTGAGCCGGCCGGCGGTCACCGCCGCCGCCATCCCGCCGCCAGGTCGGCCCGGACTGCCGGGTCGGCGGAGAAGGAGTGCAGGACCGTGAACAAGGTCCTTCTCATCGGGCGCCTGACGCGCGACCCGGAGGTGCGGAGCACCGCGTCGGGCAAGCAGGTGGCGAGCCTGTCGTTGGCCACGAACGAGTACATCGGCAACGGCAAGGAACGCGCCGAGTACCACTCGATCGTGGCCTGGGACCGGCTCGCCGAGACCGTCGGCCGGTTCCTCGGCAAGGGGCAGCAGGTCGCCGTCGAGGGACGAATCCAGACACGCACCTGGGACGACGACCAGCAGAAGCGGCACTGGAAAACGGAGATCGTCGCCTCGTCCATCGAGATGCTGTCCGGGCGCCGCAAGAAGGACTACGCGGCCGAGCAGGCGGCCGGGGCGCTGGAGGCCCGTGCCACGCGGCTCGGCGAGGGGGACGGTGCGGAATCGGCCGGCCCCGACGACCCGGTCCCGGACGACGCGTTCTCGATCGCGGCCGCCATCGACGATGGCGAGGAGGACGAGCTCCTCGAGGAGGCGACCGCCGCCTGACGGCCACGCACGCTCCCTCCCGGCGGCGGCGCGAACCCCCCTCCCGCGCCGCTGCCGGTCAACCTTGCGGAGCCCGAGTGCTACCGCAGCGGCAGCGGCTTCTGGAATGGATTGTCGGCGACGATCTCGTCGCCCGCGGCGAGTGCCTCCAGCCACAGCGCCGCCTCCTCGGTCTCGGCCATCCGGCCGCGGAGGATCTCCAGCCGCTCGCGGACGCGCCGGACGAACGCGGCGACCCGCTCGGCGCCCGCGGCACGCTCCTCGTTGGCGCCGGCACCGCGGACCGCCTCCACCGCCGCCAGCAGCTCGCGAAGCTCCTCGATCGAGAGGTCGGCGGCCTTCATGCTCCGGACGAGGCGCACCCGCTCGATGTCCGCCTCCGAGTACATCCGGAAGCCACCGGCCGTCCGCGCGGTGGGCTTGATCAGGCCTTCCTCCTCC
>DASSPX010000086.1:0-3867 GCA_035699445.1 Candidatus Limnocylindrales bacterium
GTCCGCCAGGTCTCCTCGCCCAGGCGCTCGAGGGCGGCACGGCTGGTCGCGGCATCCCGGACGTCGAGCAGCTCGGGCTCCGGGTGCCACTCGAAGGGCGCGCGGGTGGGGCGGGCCTCGATGGGGTCGGTCGGCACCGCGTGATGGTACGGGTTCGCGCCGCCGGGGCTACGCTGTGGCCGTGACCTCCCCCGAGTCGCCGACCCCGGTTCGGCGTGTCGAGTACAAGGGCGAGCCGCTGGACGCCGAGCGCGGTCCGGGACTCGGCTGCTTCCGGTTCCAGGTCGGCCTGCTCGTGGCGCTCATCGTGCTCACCCCGCTGTCGGTCGCGTGGAACTGGCCGTCCGTCGTGAGCGCGGCGCTCCTGTTCGTGACGATCGCGCTCCTGCTCGTGGCGGGCCAGACGATCATCTTCCTGCTGCGTCTCGTGGCGGCGGAGCGGCGCGAGGGCCGGCGGCGGCCGCTCGCGAGCGCGACGAAGACGGTGGGCGAGCTGGCGGACGAGGAGGAGCGGCGGCGGGGGGAGTGACGGGGCCGCGGCCAGCCGTCCCGCCGGCGTCCGGTGCAGGTGGCACGGCTGGCGTTCCACCTGATGACGGAGCTCCCTTCCGGGATCCCACGACCCCCGCGGGAGCCCCGCTCCGTCGCTGTTTCGCCCGTCCGGCGGCACAAACGGCACCTCAGTCGTCGGGTGCGCCGCCCGGCGGCTCAAGGGGACCGGAGCAACGCGGCAGACACGGCCGGCCGTGCGAGAATGGCCCGGCCCACGCCCCCCGACGATCCGCGATGCATGGAGGATCTGCCCGTTCCGTGCCGGTGCTCGCGACCTTCTTCTCGGTCCGCCGCGGCCGCGACCCCTTCTTCAAGTTCTTCATGAAGACGCTGTTCCCGCGTCAGGTGAAGGAGTACGAGGAGAAGTTCGGGATCCGCTTCCTCGGCTGGTACAACGTCGCGCACGGGTGGGACTTCGACAACGTGATCCTGCTGGACCTGCCCGACTACGCCACCATCGACCGGCTCGAGGCCGACGCCGCCACGCGTGCGCTCGGCCACCGCGCCGGCGAGTGGTTGTTCGAGCGTCACCACTCGATGTTCCTGCGCGAGCGACTCGGCTCCGACCTCGAGTACCACGGCTGAAGGAGGCGACCGAATGGACACGAGCCGCAACGACCTGCTCGGAGAGCTCGCGGCCGATGCGGCCCTCGAGCGCACGGACTTCCTCGTCCAGTCCACCGAGCAGCTGCGACGGTTCCTCGACGCGAACCGCGACCGCCTGAGCGAGCTCGGCGGCCTGACGCTCATCGACGACGACCCGGACTACCTCTCGATCGCCCCGGACCTCACGTTCCGCAGCCGCAGCCGGTTCGAGGATCCCGACACCGGCGAATGGGTGAGTGAAACCGAGGTCATCGAGAGCCCGTCCGAGCTCGTCGAGCTGTACAACCCGGCGGACATCTACGCCGCCTTCGCCGAGGCCGCCCGCGAGGCCGCCAACCTGCCGTCGCAGCCGACCGCGACCGACGATCTGCTCGACACCGCCGGCATCGCGCCCGACGAGACGTTCACGCTCGACGCCGCGGGTGCGTACGCGGGAGCGGCCGACGAGTGGGCCGCCAGCCAGCCGCCCACGCTCGACGCCGACAGCGAGGACGGGGCAGCGCGCCGGATGTACGACCTGGCGCTGGAGTTCCAGGAGCGGAGCCAGACAGCCGAGGCGCGCCTGCTGGAGCAGTTCGAGGAGGCGGCGCAGCGGCTGGCAGGCCGCCTGGGCGACCTCGTGATCGTCGACGACGAGGACGAGCGCCTGACGCTTGGCGCGGACGGGCGCTTCCGGGCCGAGGTCGTGACCGAGGATGCCCAGGGGGCATGGCGGACGCTCGGGGATCCGGACGAGCTGGTCGAGTACTACGACCCCACGGACGTGTTCGGCGATCTGGCCGACGCGCTCGCGGAGGCATTCCCGGGCCTCGCGCCGGAGATGGAGGCCGACCTGGGCGACGACGAGCCCGCCGGTCCGGACGAGATGCAGGTCGACGTCGTGGAGGACGACGCGGGCGAGAACGGGAGGCGCCCCTGAGCGCGCCCCGCACCCGGCGCCCGCTGCGCCGCTGACCGATGCAGCTGCTGGGCGCCGAGCTCCTCGACAGCCGCGAGATCCTGCCCGGGCAGTGGCTGCAGACGTACCACGCGCCCGCGCTCGCCACGGGCTCCCGCGCCGGGCAGTTCGTCCACCTGCGTGCGGGCGACTGGTCGGGCCTCGTCCTTCGGCGCCCGTTCTCGATCAACACGGCCGATCCCGTGTCCGGAGCGATCTCGATCCACTTCCGGACGGTCGGGCGCGGCACCGAGTGGTTCACTCGCCTCCGGGTCGGCGAGACGATCGACATGCTCGGTCCGCTCGGGCGTCCGTTCGAGGTCGATTCGCGATCGCGCCACCTGCTGCTGATCGCCGGCGGGCTCGGGATGGCCGGCGTCCGGTTCCTCGTCGACGAGGCCCTTCGTGACGGGCGCCAGGTCGTGCTGCTGTTCGGGGCGGCGAGCGCGCGTGACGTGTACCCGTCGAGCCTGCTGCCCGACGAAGTCGAGTACGTCGTGGCAACCGACGACGGGTCGCTCGGCCACCGCGGCTTCGTCACCGACCTCGTCGCGGACTACGAGGCGTGGGCCGACCAGGCGTTCGCGTGCGGCCCCTACCCGATGCTCGAGGCGCTCGCGCGGCTCGCCGCGGGGCGTCGGCAACGACTGGGCGTGGCGCAGCTGGGACGCAAGCGCGGCGGAGGCCGCCCGATCCCGATCGGCTCGCCGGAGGCCCGCCGGCGGTCGTTCCTCCAGGTGTCGATGGAGCAGCAGATGGGCTGCGCGGTCGGCGCCTGCCTCGGCTGCGTCGTGATGGGCGTGTCCGGGACGCCGCAGCGGGTGTGTCGGGAGGGCCCGGTGTTCGCCTCGGACGAGGTGGACTGGGAGGCCGGCTGGCCACCCGGGATGGCCGCCTCGTGAGCGACGCGCGATGAAGGCGAAGCGGCGCGTCGTCACCACACGCCCGGCCGGACGCACGCCCACGGTGCGGCGAATCAAGCCCGCGATCGTGCCCGTCTCCCCGAAGCCGCCGGCGACGGTCGCACCCAGAACGTCCGCCGTCCCAGCCATCCCTGGGGTGCGCGGCGAGGGCGGGCGCGCCCAGGACGCACCTGGGTCGGCGACGGGCCGGGATGCCGCGGTGGATCTCACGGTCGACCTCGGGCGCGGTCTCGTGCTGCCGAACCCGATCCTCGTCGCCTCGGGCACGTTCGGCTACGGCGTGGAGTACGGCGACGTCGTCGACGTCCAGGCGCTTGGCGCGATCTGCTGCAAGGGCACCACCCTGCGGCCGCGGATCGGCAACCCGACCCCGCGCGTCACCGAGACGCCGGCCGGGATGCTGAACTCGATCGGCCTCCAGAACCCGGGCGTCGACGCGGTGATCGAGAAGTACGGCTCGACGTGGGCGGGCTGGCGGGTGCCGGTGATCGTCAACGTGGCGGGCGAATCGGTCGCCGACTACGTCGAGGTCGCGCGCCGGCTCGACGGCGCGCCCGGGGTCGCCGGCATCGAGCTGAACATCAGCTGCCCGAACGTGGGCAAGGGCGGGCTCCAGTTCGCGATCGACCCGGATGCCGCCGGGGCCGTGACGGCTGCCGTCCGGCGGGCCACGGACCTGCCGCTGCTCGTCAAGCTGTCGCCGAACGTCGCCGACATCCGCCCGATCGCCCGCGCGATCGCCGATGCGGGCGCGGACGCCCTGACCGCGGTGAACACGCTGAGCGGGATCGCGGTCGCGAAGGACCGCACGAAGCCGTTCCTGGGCAACGTGTACGGCGGGCTGTCGGG
>DASSPX010000087.1:0-15095 GCA_035699445.1 Candidatus Limnocylindrales bacterium
GGTGCTCGTCCTCCAGGGTCTCGACGACCGGATCGTGCCGCCCAGCGAGGCGGAGCGGATCGTCGATTCGCTCTGGGAGCGGCGCCTTCCGCATGCGTATCTCGCGTTCGAGGGCGAGGGACACGGCTTCCGGAAGGCGGCGACGATCATCCGCGCGTTCGAGGCCGAGCTGTCGTTCCTGGGCCAGGTGTTCGGCTTCGAGCCGGCCGACCCGATCGAGCCGATCGTCCTCCAGCCCTGACGCGCGCCCCGCCCCATGGACGACCCGCTCGTCGCCGCGATCGCGCTCCTGCTCGGGCTGCTGCTGGCGGCGACCGGACTGGCGCTGGTGGCACGCCGGCTCCGGCTGCCGGATCCGATCCTCCTCGTCCTGGGCGGGCTCGCGATCGCGCTCGTGCCGAACCTGCCGCGGGTGGAGCTCGAGCCGGACATCGTGTTCCTGCTGTTCCTGCCGCCGATCCTGTACGCCGCCGGGTACTTCACCTCGATCCGCGAGTTCAAGGCAAACCTGCGCGCGATCCTGCTGCTCTCGATCGCGCTGGTCCTGTTCACGACGGCGGTCGTCGCGGTGACCGTGCGGGTGCTCGACCCCTCGCTCACGTGGCCCACGGCGTTCGCGCTCGGGGCGATCGTGTCCCCGCCCGATGCCGTGGCCGCGACGGCGATCTTCCAGCGCCTCGGGGTGCCGCGGCGGATCGTGACGATCCTCGAGGGCGAGAGCCTGGTGAACGACGCGACGGCGCTCGTGGCGCTCAACACCGCGATCGCGGCGTCGGTCGCGGGCGCGGCGTTCTCGGTTCCCGGGGCCGCGGGGGAGTTCGTCGTCGTCGCCCTCGGCGGCGTCGCGATCGGCGCGGCGGCCGGGGTCGTCGTCGGACGGGTGCTCGCGCGGATCGAGGACCCGACGCTGGGCATCGTCCTCACGCTGCTCGTGCCGGCGCTCGTGTTCCTGCCCGCGGAGCTCATCGGCGTGTCCGGGGTGCTCGCGGTGGTCGTGGCCGGGCTGATCGCCGGGCGGCAGTCGGCCTGGGTGCTCAGCTCCGCCCAGCGCGTCCACGGGCAGGCGGCGTGGTCGACCGCGCTGTTCGTCATCAACGGCCTCGTGTTCATCCTCATCGGCCTGCAGCTGCCGACGGTGATCGAGGGGCTGGGTGACTACCCGCCGATTCAGCTGGCAACCCTCGCAGCGGGCGCGATGCTCGCCACGATCCTCGCCCGGCTCGTGTGGGTGCCGATCGCCGGCGGAGTGGCGAGGTTCGTCGCGGCCCGGACGGGGCGGCCGGACCCGTACCCGGAGCCGCGGAACGTGGTCGTCGTCGCGTGGGCCGGGATGCGGGGGGTCGTCTCGCTCGCCGCGGCGCTCGCCCTGCCCGCGAGCTTCCCGGACCGCGAGCTCGTCCTGTTCCTCGCGTTCTGCGTGATCCTGGCGACGCTCGTCCTCCAGGGGCTGACCCTGCCGCTCGTGATCCGGCTGTTCCGCGTGACCCCCGACGGCGACGGCGACGCGGAGGAGCGGACCGCGCGACGGCACGCGGTCGAGGCCGCCATCGAGCAGATCGAGCGGCTCCGGACGACCTGGCCCGAGCACATGCCGCTCATCGACCAGCTGCGGGCCCAGTACGAACACCGGCTCGAGCACATCGAGCCCGACGAGGACGAGCCGCGCGATGAGGCGGAGCGCGAGCTGCTCGAGCACCGGATCATGCGGCGCGAGGTGATCGACGCCGAGCGGGCGGCGGTGGTCGCGCTGCGCGACCGCGGCGTCATCGGCGACGAGGCGCTGCGCCGGATCGAGCGCGACCTGGACCTGGAGGAGCTGCGCCTGGAGGCATGAGGCGTCGGCTGCCCTCAGCCCGCCCGGAGCAGGTCCCGCAGCACCCCCAGGCCCCGCCACACGTCCGCGAAGGACGTCGTCAGCGGCGACAGCCCGATCCGGATCGAGTCCGGCGCGCGGAAGTCCGGCAGTACCCTGCGCGCGATCAGGTCCCGCGTGAGCTGCCGGGCAGCGGGATGGCGGATTGCGACGTGGGCGCCACGACGCGCCGGATCCCGCGGCGACCCGACCTCGCAGCCGAGCGGCGCCAGCCAGGCGTCGTGGAGGGCGATCGCGTACTGGGTGAGCGCGATCCCCTTCGCGCGGATCGCCTCGATCCCGGCCTCCGCGGAGATCGATATTCCCTCGTCGGCCGCGGCGATCCCGAGGATCCCCGGAGTGCCGACGAGGAACCGCCGGATGTCGGGCTCGGGGTCGTAGCCCTGGCCCATCTCGAACTGGTCGCGCTGCCCGAACCAGCCCTGGATCGGCTGCCGGAGAGACGCCTGGAGTTCCCGTCGCACGTACAGGTACGCGGGCGCACCCGGACCGCCGTTCAGGTACTTGTACGTGCACCCCACCGCGAGGTCCACGTCGTGCGCGCGGAGCCCGACCGGCACCGATCCGCCGCTGTGCGAGAGGTCCCACAGGACGAGCGCGCCAGCCTCGTGCGCCAGGCGCGTGATCGCGGGCAGATCGGCGATCGCGGCGCTCCGGTAGTTCACGTGCGACAGCGTCACGAGCGCGACCCGCTCGTCGAGTGCAGCTGCGACGTCGGTCACCTGCGGGCCGTCCACCGGATCGGGGTCGAGCCAGCGGATCGTGAGCGCGCGCGACGCGGCGAGCCCCTCGAGTACGTAGCGATCGGTCGGGAAGTTCGGGCGGTCGGTGACCACGACATCGCGTCCCGGGCGTGCGTCGAGCGCGGCCGCGGCCAGCTTGTAGAAGTTGACGGTCGTCGAATCGGCGATCGTCAGCTCCCCGGGCTCGGCGCCCAGGAGCGGCGCGAGCCGGTCGCCCACCTCGAGCGGGAACGCGAGCCAGTGCTCCCAGCCGCGGATGAGCTCGTCCGCCCATTCCGCTCGCAGGACCGCCTCCAGGCGCGCGGGCGTGGACAGGGGCATCCGGCCGAGCGAGTTGCCGTCGAAGTACACGACGTCGCGGTCCGGGAACGCGAACCGGGCGCGGAAGGACGCAAGCGGGTCCGCGGCGTCGAGCGCCTCGGCATGCGCGCGGTCGCTGACGACCAGGACGTGGGTCATTCGGGAGGCAGTCTAGCCGCGGTGCTACGCTCGGCGGCCGAAAGCGCCCAGGGAGTTCCATGAGCATCGTCGACGCCGCGCAGTACCTGTTCACGTCCGAATCGGTCACCGAAGGTCATCCCGACAAGCTGTGTGACCAGGTGTCGGACGCGATTCTCGACGCGATCCTGCGCGAGGACCCCGACGCGCGCGTGGCGTGCGAGACAGCGACCACGACCGGGCTCGTGCTCGTGCTGGGCGAGATCACGACGAGCGCGTACGTCGACTTCCAGTCGGTCGTCCGGGACACCGTGCGCGACATCGGCTACACGAAGGCCGAGTACGGCTTCGACTACCTCACCTGCGGCACGCTCGTGTCGATCAAGGAGCAAAGCGCGGACATTGCGATGGGCGTGGACGCCGCGCTCGAGGTCCGGGCCGACGCGGCGCCCGCCTTCGAGCTCGGCGCCGGCGACCAGGGGATGATGTTCGGGTTCGCCTGCCGCGAGACGCCGGAGCTGATGCCGCTCCCGATCGCGCTCGCGCACCGCATGGCGCGCCGGCTCGCCGAGGTCCGCAAGTCGGGTCAGCTGCCGTACCTGCGCCCGGACGGCAAGACCCAGGTCACCGTCGAGTACGAGCGCGGCGTCCCGAAGCGGGTGCGCACGGTCGTCGTCTCGGCGCAGCACGACCCGGACGTCCGGGCGGAGCGGCTGCGCAGCGACATCGTCGAGTACGTCATCCTGCCCACGATCCCGATCGAGCTGCGCACGGTCGACCCGGTGATGCACGTGAACCCGACCGGCCGGTTCGTCACCGGCGGCCCGATGGGCGACGCCGGGCTCACCGGCCGCAAGATCATCGTCGACACGTACGGCGGCATGGCCCGCCACGGCGGCGGGGCGTTCAGCGGCAAGGACCCGACGAAGGTCGACCGCTCGGCCGCCTACGCGGCGCGCTGGGTCGCGAAGAACGTCGTGGCGGCCGGGCTCGCGGACCGGTTCGAGATCGAGGTCGCGTACGGCATCGGCATCGCGCGGCCGCTGTCGCTGAGCGTCGACTCGTTCGGGACGGGGAAGCTGCCCGACGAGCGGATCCAGCAGCTCGTCGAGCGCCACTTCGACCTCCGCCCGGCGTCGATCATCGACGCGCTCGACCTGCGCCAGCCGATCTTCCAGCAGACCGCGGCGTACGGCCACTTCGGCCGCGAGGACCTGGACCTGCCCTGGGAGCGCACCGACAAGGCGGCGCTGCTCGCGTCCGAGGCGGGCCTGCCGGAGCCGGAGCGCGAGCCCGCGAAGGCCTGAGCGGGGTGCGTCGGCCGGGATCGCCGCGTCCGCGCCTCACCGTCCGAACGGCACGCCCCTGGGTGGCTTGGACAGCAGGCGGGCCGTGCCGTCGGTGACGTCGCTCCAGATCAGCGCGTCGCCGGGCCACGGCAGTCCGTTCGTGAGCGCTGCGAGCGCGTCGGCGGTGGGAGCCGGGTAGGCCGCGGCGAAGATCGCCGGGTATCGGCGGGCAAGATCCCGGGTGACGCGCGTCGATCGCAGGACGAGCAATCGAGCGGTCGTGACGGGGCGCGGCAGCTCCCCGCAGCCGCGACGACGGCAGGGCGTCGGCCTTCTCCACGGCCCACCGAAGCTGCTGCTCCAGGCGGCGGATGGCGCTATGGACCTCGACCGCCACGATGGTCGGCGTGAGGCGATCCACGAGGACGAGATCGATCACGCCCCGGGCGGGGCTGTACACGGCAACCTCGGGGACCGAACGCCATCGGGCGTGCGCCCTGGCAATCACCGCTTCGACCATCGGCGCCTGGAGTGCATCCCCGATCCTGGGTCCGGTGACCGGATCGAGCCGCATGGACAGTCGTCCGCCGAGGGCGTCGGCCAGCGACACGAGACTGCTCGGACTCGGCAGCTCCTTGCCGGCCTCGAAGCGCGAGATCGCACCCTGGTCAATGCCGGACCCGCGGCTCAGCTCGGACTGCGACAGGCCCGCGTCCTCGCGGACGGATCGGTACTCGGCGTCCAGCGATCGGGTGAGTCGCCGGTGAGCCTGGCGTTTCGCCGGGTCGCGGATCGGGCCGCCATGTCGGGATTGGACCGGGCCGGGCCTATGGGCGACTCAACCGCGCCTTGCCCGCCTCCATGAGCGAAGCGCATCACTGACGACCGCTGCACGCCGCTGACGCCCGCACCAGTCGCTTTGATGAGCACGGCGCATCGAGGGGACGGCTGGCGTCTGTTCTCCAGGGCTAGCGGTCGTCGATGATGAGCGTGGCGCATCGCCGCGCGGCCCCGGGTGGCCTCGATGAGCGAGGCACATCACTGGCGACCGATCGCGCGCCGATGGGGTCCGTCCCGGTCGCTTCGATGAGCACGGCGCTTCGGAGAGCGCGGCCGGAGCGTGTCTTCGGGCCCTGCGGCACCGATGATGAGCGTGGCGCATCGCGGCCGGAGCGCCGCTACCAGATGTCGCCGACCGTGTACCCCTCCGGGAACGGATCCGACGGATCCACCAGGTACTGCGCGAAGCCCGTGATCCAGCCCGTCCCGGTGAGCTCCGGCACGACCGCGGCCCGCTCCCCGACCCGGGCCTCCTCGACCAGCCGCCCGGTGAACACCGTGCCCAGGATCCCCTCGTGGCGGAACGGCTCCCCGATGGCGAGCCGACCCCGCGCCCAGAGCGTCGCCATCCGCGCGCACGTCCCGGTCCCGCACGGCGAGCGGTCGATGATCCCGGTCCACGTCGAGGGCTTCGACCAGTCCAGCTCGCCGGTGGACACGGTGACCACGTTCCGCATCGAGTTCTCCGGCGAGTGCGCCGGCCCCGACAGCTGCCCGATCGTGATCCCGGCGAACCCGGGCTGCTCGGGGTGGACGACCGGCAGCTGCTCGCGGGCGGCGGCCTTGATCATCTCGGTCACCCGGACGATGTCGCGCCCCTCGTCGGGCGTGAGCCGGAAGCCCAGCGTCTCCGCGTCCGCGATCACGTAGAACATCCCGCCGTACGCCACGTCGACCACCACCGTGCCGAGCGTCGGCACTTCGACCGGCTCGTCGAGGTGGGTGGAGAACGCGGGCACGTTCCGGAACGTCACGCCGGTGACCTTGCCGTCACGGCACTCCGCGCGGACGCGGATCAGCCCGGCCGGCGCCTCGAGCACGAGCTCCGTCACGGGCTCCCGCATCGGGACCATCCCCGTCTCGAGCAGCACCGTCACCGTGCAGATCGTGTTCGAGCCGGACATCCCGGGGTACTCGACCTGCTCCATGATGACGAAGCCCGCATCGGCCTCGGGCGCGGTAGGGGGCAGCACGAGGTTGCAGCACATCACCGGGTTGCCGCGCGGCTCGCGGAGCATCCGCAGCCGCAGGTCGTCGGCGTTGTCCCGGAGCCAGCACATCTTCTCGTACATCGATGCGCCCGGGACGTCGAGCACGCCACCGGTGATGACCCGCCCGGGCTCGCCCGCTGCGTGCGCATCGACCGCCGTAATGACCCGCGACAGCCTCATCCCGTCTCGCCCCGCGACGCTCCGGCCGCTGCGAATGCCCGCACGCCGGCCTCCACCGCCCGCTGATCCTCCGCGGACGAGCCGCCCGACACCCCCACCGCGCCCACCAGCACGCCGTCCCGCTCGAGCGGCATCCCGCCCGCGAACACGATCGTCCGCCCGCCGCCGATCACCTCGTAGCCGTAGAACTCGGTGCCCGGCTGGACGATCGGCGCGAGATCGCGGGTGGGCATCCGGTTGAGCAGCGCCGTGTACGCCTTGTCGCGCGCAAGCACGACCGACACGAGGTCGGCGGCGTCCATCCGCTCGAAGGCGACGAGCTGGTCGCCCGAATCGACGACCGCGCAGGAGAGCGCGACGCGCATCGCCCGGCCCTCGGCCTGCACGGCGTCGATGATCGCGCGAGCCGCCGCGAGGGTCAGCCCGGCCACCTGCGACGCGGTCGGGCCGCGCGAGGCGTCCACGTTGTCGATCGCGAACCCGTTCCCACCCGCCGAATCCGCCACGCTCACTCCTCCACTCGCTGGCTCGCGAGCGCGAGCCGCCGCGCCTGACGCGCCGATCGCCAGAAGATGACGTACACGACCGCGAGCATCGTCAGCGTCGTCAGGAGGATCATCGTGCCGATCGCGTTGATTTCCGGGGTGATCCCGCGCCGGATCGACCCGAACACGTACAGCGGCAGCGTGCCCTGGCCCGGACCCTGGACGAACGACGCCACGATGTAGTCGTCGAAGCTGAACGTGAACGACAGGAGCGCCCCCGCGAGGATCGCCGGCCGGAGCTGCGGCAGCGTGATCTGGACGAGCGTCCGCCACGGCGTCGCGTAGAGGTCCATCGACGCCTCGACGAGCGATCGGTCCATGCCCGCGAGCCGCGCGCGCACGAGCACGAGCACGATCGCGAGCGTGAACACGACATGCGCGGCGACGATCGTGTGCAACCCGGTCCCCAGTGCCACCGGCGCCCCGCCGCCGAGCGACGCGAACCAGGCCAGCCACGGGTTCAGCCAGTCGAACAGGTTCACGAAGAAGATGAGCGTCGCGATCCCGATCACGATGCCCGGGATGATGATCGCGACGTACGTCAGGACCTCGACCGCGGTGCGCAGGAGGCGCGGCGCCCGCTGGAGCCCGAGCGCGGCGGCCGTGCCGAGCGTCGTCGCGATGACCGCGGTCGCGGCGCCCACGACGAGGCTGTTGCGCAGGGCGTTCATCGCGAACGGGTTCTCGAGCGCCCGGCCGTACCAGCGCAGCGACAGTCCCCGCAGCTCGCCGGTGCGCTCGCCCGCGTTGAAGCTGAACAGCACGACCAGCCCGATCGGCACGTAGAGGAACAGGAACAGCAGGATCGCGTGGCTCCGCAGGAGCCGGTCGACGATCCGCCCGGAGCGGTCGACCCCGGCGCGCGCCCGTCCGCCCGCCGCCACCGGCTTGCCGCCCGTCGCGACCGGCACCCCGGGGACCTCGCCCTCCCGGCCGCGGGTGGCCGCCTCCGCGGTCATACGAGCGCCACGTCGCGCTGGAACGCCGCGCGCGCCGCGATCCGCAGGTACAGCCCCACGGCCACCAGCACCGCGAGGATGAGCGCGATCGACATCGCCGACCCGAACGGCCAGTTGCGGGACTGGAGGAACGCGTCGACGAGGGCGTTTCCGACGAAGAACACCTTCCCGCCGCCGAGCAGCGCCGGGATGAGGAACTCGCCCATGACCGGGATGAACACGAGGATGACGCCCGCCACGACGCCGGGCAGGGTGAGCGGGACGGTCACCTGGCGGAACGTCGCCAGCCGACCCGCGCCCAGGTCCTTCGACGCCTCGATCAGCCGCTTGTCCAGCCGCTCGAGGCTGACGTAGAGCGGGAAGACCATGAGCGGCAGGTAGTTGTAGACGATCCCGGTGAGCACCGAGATCGGGGTGTTGAGGAGCACCGGGCGCCCGAGGCCGAGCGCCTCGACGACGTTCGGGATGCCGGTATTGCCGAAGATCGTGAGCCAGGCGTACGTGCGGATGAGCGAGCTGGTCCAGAACGGCACGATGACGAGCACGAGCAGGAGCGTCTTCTTCGCCCCCGCGCGCGTCGCGAGGTAGTAGGCGAGGGGATAGCCCGCGACGAGGCAGGCAAGCGTCCCGGCCATCGCGAGCCAGAGGGTGTTGACGAACGCCGTCTGCCGGCGCGGCAGGTTGAGGTAGTTGTCGAGCGTGAGGCCCGGCGCGTACCCGCCGGCCGGTGCCCGCTCGCCGAGCGAGAACACGAGCAGGATCCCGAGCGGGATGACGAGCAGGAGGAAGTACCAGGCGCTGGCGGGCAGCACGAGCAGGGCGGTGACGGCTCGCGACCGCCACCGCCCCGGGGCTTCCCGGACCTGCGCGAGTGCCGTCACGCGCCCGGCACGCCGCCGTGCCGGGACGCGACGGAGCGACCGCTCAGGCCGACTTCACCCGCGCCCACAGCTCCGCCCGGTTCGGGTCGGTCAGCGTGACCGCGGCCCCGAACTCGAGCGGCGCGAGCGACGCCTCGTCGGGGTAGATGATCGGGTTGGCGCGGAACGCCTCCGGCAGGAGATCGATCGCGGCCGCGTCGATCACGGGATACCCGTGGAACTCGGCGTCCTGCGCCTGGACCTTCGGCGTGGACATGTAGTCCAGGAAGGCATACGCCGCCTCGCGGTGCGGGGCGCCGGTCACGACGGCGAAGAAGTCGGACCAGATCTCCCCGCCCTCCTTGCCGAGGACGTACTGGATCTCGGGGATGTCCCGGTTGAGCTGGACGGCGTCGCCGGTCCACGCCATCGCCATCACCGCGTCGCCGTTGCGCATGACCGGCTGGTAGTCGCTGGTGATCGCGAGGAGGTGCGGCTTGACGTCGATCAGCAGCTCCTCCGCGTCCGCGAGCTCGGCCGGGTCGACGGAGTTGAATGAGTAGCCGAAGTACTTGAGCGCGTTGCCGATCGAGGTCAGCTGGTAGTCGTGGATCGTCACCTTGCCGCTGTGGTCGCTCCGGGTGAGGTCCCAGAACTCCTTCCACGACGTCGGCTGCTGAGTGACGGCCCCGGTGTGGATGACGAAGCCGGTCGTGCCCCAGTCCTTCGGCACGCCCAGCAGCGTGCCCGAGCCGGCCGGGTACTGCGCCGGCTCGAGGAACCGAGCGTCGAACGCCCGCGACGCATCGAAGCGCGGGATCTTCGTGAGGTCGAGGTTCTCCAGGAGCTTGAGGCTTCCGTACGTCTCAAACGTGTAGTTCGTCGGCACGAGCACGTCCCAGCCAGTGCCGCCGGCCTGGAGCTTCGCGAGCATCTCCTCGTTCGAGCCATAGACCTCGAGGTTGATCCGCACGCCGGTCAGCTCGGTGAACCGGTCGAGGACCGCCTGGTCGTGGTAGTTCGGCCAGCTCGTGAGGTTGAGCGTGTCGCCCAGGTCGACGCCCTCGGGTGGCGTCCAGTCGGCCAGCGGGTCGAGCGATGCCGGCGGTGCGGATGCCTCGCCCGACGGCGCGCTCGCGGGTGGCGCCGTGGGTGCCGGCGTGGCTCCCGTGCCCGGTGCGGCGGGCGGAGCGCAGGCCGCGATCACCGCCGCGGCGGTGCCCAGCCCCGTGATCTCGAGGAACCGGCGCCGGCTGATGTGCCCTTTCTGGAATGCCCGGTAGTGCCTGCGGAACTGTTCGCGATCCATGTCCACTGCCTCCTCCTCCCCCGCGTCATGCGGGTCCTCGCGGACTAGCCTCTGCTCATGCGCCTCCTCGCCCCTCGGGCACTCCTCCTGCTCGGTTGCCTCGTGACGGAGGCTGGCTGCGGGCTGGATCGGCTGGTGCGGCCCGTCGGCGCAGCCTGCGGCGCGTACGACGCCCCGAACCGCGTCGTGACCGAGCTCCGCCTCGAGCGCCTGGGCGACCTCTCGGCCCGCCTCCCGAGGCTCGGCGAATCGGCGATCCGCCAGGACCGCGACCGCCCGGCACTGGTCGTCGTGTTCGTGGGTCCCGGACGGGACGCGGAGATCCGGGGCGGTGGCGTCCCGGCGCGGGCGCTCGTGACGCGGACCGCGGCCGGGCTCGTGAACCTGTGCATCCTCGCCGCGGACGGATCGATCGCGCTCGTGCCGAACGTGGACCCCACCGGGCTCGTGCCCTGATCGGACGGGACGTCCGCACCGGCCACGGCGTCAGCGACTCTGCTCGGTGATGATGCCGGCCATGCCGCTCGCGCCCTCGGCGCGCCGGCCCTGCCGCCGCGCCTGCCACGCGAACACGAGCTGGGCGAGGAGCAGCATTCCAACCGTGAATGCGAGGATCATCGTCGCGACCGCGTTCGTCTCCGGGGTCACCCCGCGCTTCACCTGGCCGAAGATGAACAGCGGCAGCGTCGACGAGCCGGGACCGGACACGAACGTGGTGATGACGTAGTCGTCGAAGCTGAACGTGAACGACAGCAGGAAGCCGGCCACGATCGCCGGCAGGAGCTGCGGGAACGTGATCTGCCGGAACGTCCGCCACGGCGTGGCGAACAGGTCCGAGGAGGCATCGGTCAGCGTCCGGTCCATGCCCGACAGGCGGGCCCGGACGAGCAGCAGCACGAGGCTGGTGTTGAACAGCACGTGCGCCGCGATGATCGTCGGATGGCCGAAGTTGATCTTCACGCCGAACGACGCCTCGATGACGTCGAAGCCGGTCGCAAACAGGACGAGCGTCGAGAGCGCGATGACGATCTCGGGGACGATCACGCTCGTGTAGGTGAGGGCGTCGAAGCCGAGGCGCACCTTCCGGCCCACGCGCTGGAGCCCGAGCGCGGCCATCGTCCCGAACAGCGTGGCGAGGATCGCGTTCGGGATCGCGACGATGAAGCTGTTCGTGAGCGCCTTCTGGACGACCGAATCGCCGAGCGCGACGCCGAACCACTTCACGCTGAAGCCGTCCCAGCGCGTCACCCGGCGCTCGGTGTCGTTGAACGCGAACAGGACGACGATCGCGATCGGCAGGTAGAGGAACAGGTACACGAGGAACGTGTGCGTCCGGAAGTAGCCCTCGACGAGCCCGCTCCAGCGGTCGAACGGCCGCGATTCGCGGCGGCCGGGGAGCTGGGTGACCCGCTCCTTCGGGACGGCCGGCGCGCTCATGCGGCCCTCGGGCGCGTCGCGGCGCTCACAGGACGCTCACCTCGCGGGTCTTGCGCCCGCGGTTCACGAACCACAGGTAGAGCGAGATCGTCACGAACATGATCACGATCAGGCCGACCGCACGGGCCGAGCCCGACGGCCAGTTGCGGGCCTCGAGGAAGTCCGTCACGAGCGCATTGCCCATGAGGTACGTGCGCCCGTAGCCGAGGATCTGCGGGATGACGTACTCGCCCATCATCGGGATGAATACGAGGATGCTTCCGGTCACGAGCCCGGGCAGCGCGATTGGCAGCGTTACCTGCCGGAACGTCGCCCAGCGCCCCGCGCCGAGATCCTTGGACGCCTCGACGAGGCTCCGGTCCATGCGCTCCAGCGTGACGTACAGCGGGAACACCATGAGCGGCAGGTAGCCGTAGACGAGGCCGATGAGCACGGCCACCGGCGTGCCGAGGATCCCGAACCGGTCGTCCCCGGTGAGCCCCTGGATGATCCCGGCCAGCCCGTTGTCCGGGCCGAGCACGATCATCCACGAGTAGGTCCGGATGAGGAAGCTCGTCCAGAACGGGATGACGAGCAGGAGGATGAGCGTGCCCTTGCGCCGCCCGGCCCGCGTGGCGAGGAAGTACGCGAGCGGCAGCCCGACGAGCAGGCACCCGAGCGTGCCCAGGCCCGCCATCTGGAGGCTGGCGATGAACGGGTCCGGCTTGTCGATCGCCCGGGCGTAGTTGTCGAGGACGAACGCCGGCTCGTAGCCGCCGTTGCGAGCACGGACCCCGAACGAGAACACGACCACGATGGCGAGCGGCAGGACGAGCAGCACGAGGTACCACAGCGCCGCCGGCGCCAGGAGCGCTGTCGTCAGCAGCCGCGAGCGGAGCCGGCCCGGCGTCGCGGGCCGGACCGGCATTCCACCCGATACGCGAGTGATGGCCGCCATGGGCGTTTCCGGGGATGGTCCCGATCAGTCGGGAGGCGTCAGCCGCCGATGGCCGACTTGAACTCCTCCCAGATGTCGATGCGCTGGTTGTTGCCCGACGTGTCCTGCGCGCCTTCGAGGTTCGCGATCACGTCCTCGGGCGGGAAGATCGCCGGGTTGTTCAGGATCTCCGGATCGACGAACTCCTTGGCCGCGTCGTTCGGCGTCGCGTACAGGTTGTAGTTCGTCTCCTCGGCCTGGATCTCCGGCCGGTGGATGAAGTCCAGCCAGGCGTACGCGGCGTTCGGATGCGGCGCGTCCGCGAGCATCACCCAGGTGTCCATCCAGAACAGGGTGCCCTCGGACGGCACGCTGTAGCCGGCGTCGCCCTCGGCCACGAGGTCGGCGAGCTCCTGGCCCAGCGGACCGGTCCAGCCGAGCGTGAGCGCGGCCTCGCCGGTGGCCATCTTGTCGCCGTACGTGTCGGAGTCGAGCGCGAGGATGTGCGGCGCGACCTCGAGCAGGATCTTGCGGGCCTCCTCGAGCTCGTTCGGCTCGTTCGAGTTGAGCGAGTAGCCGAGCATCTTGAGCGGGAACACGAACACGTCGCCCATCGAGTCGACGAACACGGTCTTGCCCGAGCCCTCGCCCTTGACGAGCTCGTAGAACTCCTTCCACGACGCGGGTACCGAGGGCAGCAGCGACTTGCGCCACAGGATGCCCGTGGTTCCGTAGTCCTTGGGGACCTGGTACTCGTCGGTGGGGTCCCACCACAGGCCCTTGAACGTCGGGTTGATGTGCTTGACGTTCGGGATGCGGGACAGGTCGAGCTTCGTGAGGAAACCCTCCTCGACCATGCCCGGCACGTACTCCGCCGTCGGGCAGGCGAGGTCGTAGCCGGACGCCCCGCCCTGGAGCTTCGCGATCAGCTCCTCGTTGTTGCTGAAGATGTCGTAGACGAAGTTCGTGACCCCGAACTCCTCCTTGAACGCCTCGATGTTGTTCGGGCTGATGTAGTCGCTCCAGTTGTAGACGAAGAGCTCGCTCTCGACCTCGCTCGCGGGCGCCGGCGTCGCCTCGCCGCCCGGTGCCTGGCTCGCGGGCACCCCCGTGGGCGCGCTGGTCCCGCCGCCGCCCGTGGAACAGGCCGCGAGGTACGCGCTCGTCCCGAGGAGGCCCGACGTCGCCAGGAAGCTCCGTCGATTCACCCTCGTGCGCGCCATCCGCGCCAGCAGCTCGCCCAGATCCCGATCCGCCACGTCGACCTCCTCACAGCCCGCTCGTCGGTCGGGCCTGCCTCCGTGTCGGCCGCCTCTCGTGCCTTGCGGCGCGCTACGCGACCGGTGGTCCGGGGGTCGCCTCCCCAGCGACCCCCTGCTGATGTCCTCGACCCGTCAGGTCACGAGGACGAGATTGGCGTCCTCTCGCCAGGCCACGACCACGGATTCGCCCGGACCGGCGATCCAGGCGTCCGTGTCCGCCCCGGCGTTCTGGCTGCGGATCACGAGCTCTCCGACCGCGTCGGTCGACACTCGATATTCCGTCGCGTCCCCGAGATACGTTCCCTGGGTGACCCGTCCCGGAACGCGCGTCCAGCCGTCCCGCACCGAGGCCACCGCCCCGGGCTCGGCGCGCTCGATCTGGAAGCGCTCGGGCCGGATGCCGATCGCGACCGCGGACCCCGGCGAGGGGCGGCTCGCGCGGTCGGTGACGAGGCCGGGCAGCCGCATGCCGGCGCGCGTCTCGACGATCGCCCGGGACGTCGCCGGGTCGTGCTCGACGAGGTGCGCCTCGATGAAGTTGCTGCTGCCGATGAAGCCGGCGACGTACCGGCTGACGGGCCGCTGGTAGAGCTCCTCGGGGCCGCCCTGCTGCTGGATCCGGCCGTCGCGCATGACCACGATCACGTCGCTCATCGTGAGCGCTTCCTCCTGATCGTGGGTGACATACACGAACGTGATCCCGACCGTCTGCTGGAGCTGCTTGAGCTCGATCTGCATCTCGTGCCGGAGCTTCCGGTCGAGCGCGCCGAGGGGCTCGTCGAGGAGCAGGACGGCGGGGTGGTTGATGAGCGCCCGCGCGAGCGCGACGCGCTGCTGCTGGCCGCCTGACAGCTCCCACGTCCGGCGATGGCCGTAGCCCTCGAGCCGGACGAGCCCGAGCGCCTCGGACACCCGGCGTCGCTCCTCGTCGCGCGTGGCGCCGCGCTGGCGGAGTCCGTAGCCGACGTTCTGGGCGACGGTCATGTGCGGGAACAGCGCGTAGTGCTGGAACACCGTGTTGACGTTCCGCCGGTACGGCGGGACGCCGGCGACCGGCTTGCCCTCGAGGTAGATCTCGCCCGCGGTCGGCTGCTCGAAGCCGGCGATCATCCGGAGCGTGGTCGTCTTGCCGCAGCCGGACGGCCCGAGGAGGCTGTAGAACGCCCCGTGGCCGATCGCAAGCGACAGGTCGTCGACCGCGACGACGTCGCCGAAGCGCTTCGTCACGCCCAC
>DASSPX010000088.1:0-6162 GCA_035699445.1 Candidatus Limnocylindrales bacterium
CGAGCGGAAGGGCGATCCGGTCGGCACGATCCACCCGCACCTCGGCACCCTGGACCTCGCCGTCCACGACGAGGTCCCCGCGGACGCCGAGGTCGTGTTCCTCGCGATGCCGCATGGCGCTGCGGCCGCCCGCGCTCCCGACCTGCTCGAGCAGGGCGTCACGATCGTGGATCTCGGGCCGGACTTCCGGCTGCGCAACCCCGCCGACTATCCCCAGTGGTACGGCTTCGAGCACCCTCGGCCGGACCTGCTCGGCGATGCCGTCTACGGCCTCCCGGAGCTCCACCGGGACGAGCTGCTCGAGCTGCGTGAGCGACGCCTCGCCGGCCGGCCGGTGATCGTCGGCGCCCCCGGCTGCTACTCCACCACCTCGATCGTCGCCCTCGCTCCGCTCGCGCGCGCGGGCCTCATCGGGGACCTCGTCGTCGACGCGAAGTCCGGCGTCTCGGGCGCCGGCCGGGACGCGAAGCCGCACCTCCACTTCAGCGAGGTGAACGAGAGCGTCAGCGCGTACGGCGTGTTCAACCACCGGCACACGGCGGAGATCGAGCAGGAGCTCGGCGTGGCGGGCATCGAGTTCCTGCCGCACCTCATCCCGATGACCCGCGGGATCCTGTCGGCCGGTCACGTCCGGCCCACCCGACCGGTGGAGCAGGCCGAGCTCGACGCGCTGTACGCCGCGGCTTACGCGGACGAGCCGTTCGTCACGGTGGTCTCCGAGCCACCGGCCACGAAGCACACGCTCGGGTCGAACGAGGTCCGGGTGTTCGTCCGCGCCGACGAGCGGACCGGCCGGGTCCTCGCGATCGGGGTGCTCGACAACCTCGTGAAGGGCGCAGCCGGGCAGGCGATCCAGGCGTTCAACCTCGTTGCCGGCTTCCCCGAGACCACCGGCCTCCTCCAGCTGCCGCTCGCACCGTAGGAACCCCCGATGTCGATCGCGACCGATCCCCTCCTCGCTCCCCTGCCCTCATCGCTGCCCGCGGTGGAGCGCGCCGCCCGGATGCCCGCCGGGTTCAAGGCGGGCGGCATGACGGCCGGCATCAAGGCATCCGGACGGCCCGATCTGGCACTGATCGTGACGACCCAGGGCCCGGCCGCCGCGGCTGCCGTGTTCACGCCGAACCGCTTCGCCGCCGCGCCCGTGCGGCTGTCGGAGGCGAACCTTCTCGAGACCGATCCCCAGGGTGGCGGACGCCGAGGGTGGGCGGAGGCGATCGTCTCGACGAGCGGCTCGGCGAACGCGGCGACGGGTGCCGCGGGCGATGCCGACCAGGCAGCGGTCGGGCAGGCCGTGTGCGAGGTGACCGGGGCGATCCCGAACCGCGTCCTCCATCTCTCGACGGGCATCATCGGGACCCGCCTCCCGGTCGAGCGCGTGCGGACCGGGCTCGGGCGGCTCGCGCCCTCGCTCAGCGCGACGGCCGAGGGCCTCGTGGCGGCAGCCGAGGCGCTCCGGACGACGGATTCGGTCACAAAGGTGGCGTCCACGCAGATCGAGCTCGCCGACGCGAACGGCCGCACCCGCACGGTGACCGTCACCGGGATCGCGAAGGGCGTGGGGATGATCCATCCGCGCATGGCGACGATGCTCTCGGTCCTGCTCACGGACGCCGGCGCGCCGCCGCCGGTCCTCGCGACGATCCTCGGCCGCGTGGCTGCGCGGACGTGGAACCAGCTCTCCGTGGACGGGGACACGAGCACGAACGACACGGTGTTCCTGCTCGACTCCGCGACGAAGACCGGTCCCCTGCTTGCGCACGAAGCGATCGCTGCGTTCGAGGCCGCCGTCGAGGCCGTCGCGCGCGATCTCGCCCGCCAGCAGGCCGCGGACGGCGAAGGCGCCACGAGCCTGATCACCTGCCAGGTGTCGGGCGCCGCGGACGACGCCGATGCGCGGGCCGTCGCGCGGGCGGTCGTGTCCTCGAGCCTCGTCAAGGCGGCCGTCCACGGCAAGGACCCGAACTGGGGACGGATCGCCGGAGCCGCCGGGAACGCCACCCTCGCCGAGGCCGCGATCCTCCGGGCCGCCGGGCTGGACGAAGACGAGGCGGCCAGGCGCGCCGGGACCGCTGCCGTCGTGGACCCCTCGCGGCTCCGGATCGCGATCGCCGGCCACCTCGTCTACGACGGCACGGCCGGCGGACCGGTCGCCTTCGATCGCGCAGCCGCGCGCGCCGCGATGGACGCGCCCGAGACGCTGATCCGGCTCGACCTGGGTCTCGGCGACGGCACGGGCGAGGCCTTCGGCTGCGACCTGACCGAGGAGTACGTCCGCGAGAATTCGGAATACACGACATGAGCGACGTGCTCGTCGTGAAGCTCGGCGGCACCACCCTGGCAGACCAGCAGCAGGTGCTCGCCGAGGTGGCCGCGGTCGCGCGTCGCCGGCCGGTCGTCATCGTCCACGGCGGCGGCAAGCGGATCACCGAGTGGCTCGACCGTCTGGGCGTCCCGACCACCTTCGAGGGCGGGTTGCGGGTGACCGATCAAGCCTCGCTCGAGGTCGCCGCCGCCGTCCTGCGCGGCGTCGTGAACTCGGAGCTCGTCGCCGCGCTGCGGGACCTCGGCGTGGACGCGGTCGGGCTGTCGGGGGTCGACGGCGGCCTGCTGATCGGCGAGCGCATCCCCGGCCTGGGGCTGGTCGCCCGCATCGTCGGCGTCCGCCGCGACCTGATCGACGCGCTGCTCGTCACCGGCCAGGTGCCCGTCGTCGCCCCGCTCGCCCGCGACGAGGAGGGGCTCGTGTGCAATGTCAACGCGGACGACGTTGCCGCAGGCCTCGCCGCCGGTCTCGGCGCGCGCCAGGTCGTGCTCATGACCGACGTCGACGGCGTCCGTGCCGCGGACGGCTCGAAGCTCGACACGCTGACGGTCGAGGAGGCCGAGACGCTGATCGCCGAGGGCACGATCGCCGGCGGCATGGTGCCCAAGATCCGCGCCGCGCTTGCCGCGATCACGTTCGACGGCAGCGAGGCGATCATCGCGGACGCGTCCGCGGAGCGCGCGCTGGAGCGGGCGCTCACGGATCCCTCGTTCGGGACGCGCGTCACCGCCGCACGCGCCGTGGGCGCCGCCTGAGGAACGCGCGATGACCGAGCGGGCCACGAAGCACGAGCGCCACCGGCTCATCCGGGAGCTGATCGCGCACGAATCGATCGGCAGCCAGTACGAGCTCGCCGCACGGCTCGCCGAGGCGGGCTATCCCGTCACCCAGGCGACCGTCTCGCGCGACATCGCCGAGCTCGGCCTCGTGAAGGCGCCCGCCCACGACGGCCACGCCTACGTCACCCCGTCGGAGCTCGTCGGCCGCCAGCTGCCCAACCTCGACGCCCGAAACGGCGCCGACGATCCGCGCGACGTCCGGTTGCGGCGGCTGCTCCGGGACCTCCCGGTCGCGGTCGGCCGGAGCGGCCTGATCCTCGTGCTCCGCTCCGCCCCGGGCATGGCGAACGCCATCGGCCAGGCGATCGACGAATCGTCCCTCCAGGAGCAGGAGGGCACCCTCGCAGGAGACGACACGCTCCTCGTCCTGTTCGCCGACGAGCCGCGCCTCGAACGCTGGCTCGGTCGCTTCCAGGCGATCCGGGACGAGGCCACCCGAATGGAGGTCCACGCATGAAGAAGGTCGTCCTCGCCTATTCCGGCGGGCTCGACACGTCGGTCGCGGTCGCCTGGCTGCGCGAGCAGTTCGGCGTCGAGGTGGTCACGCTCACCGTCGATGTCGGCGGCGGCTCGCTGCGCGAGGGCGTCGAGCGGCGCGCGATGTCCGCCGGGGCAAGCCGCGCGTACGTCGTGGACGCGAAGGAGACGTTCGTCACGAAGTTCGTCTGGCCGGCGCTCCAGGGGAACGCGCTCTACCAGGGCGTGTATCCGCTCGCGACCGCCCTGGCCCGGCCGCTCATCGCGCAGCTGCTCGTCGAGGTCGCCCGACGTGAGGGCGCCGACGCCGTCGCCCACGGCTGTACCGGCAAGGGCAACGACCAGGTCCGCTTCGACGTCGCCGTCCACGCGCTCGACCCCGGCCTCGAGGTCGTCGCCCCGATGCGCGTCGGCATGGGCCTCACGCGCGACCAGTCGATCGACTACGCCGCGGCGCGCGGGATCGAGATCCCGATCACGAAGGCGTCGCCGTACTCGATCGATGTCAACCTCTGGGGGCGCTCGTGCGAGACCGGCGTGCTCGAGGATCCGTGGGTCACCCCGCCGCCGGATGCGTATGCCTGGACCGTCGCCCCGTCCGACGCACCCGCGCCGGTCGAGCTCGTCATCGGGTTCGAGGGCGGCATCCCCGTCTCGATCGACGGCGAGCGGCTGGAGCCGGTGGCGCTGGTCGAGCGGCTGAACGAGCTCGGCGGCGCCCACGGCGTGGGCCGGATCGACCACGTCGAGGATCGGCTCGTGGGCATCAAGAGCCGCGAGGTGTACGAGGCGCCCGCTGCGGTCATCCTCCACTCCGCCCACCGCGCGCTCGAGGGGCTGACGCTCACGAAGGACACCCTCCGCTTCGACCACCTCGTCGCGAACGAGCTCAGCCAGCTGATCTACGACGGGCTGTGGTTCAGCGCCCTGTCGCGCGACCTGCGCGGCTACGTGGCGTCGTCCCAGCGCGTCGTGAGCGGCGACGTCCGGATCCGCCTCGACCACGGCAGCGCCGTCGTGACCGGCCGGCGGTCGCCGCTGTCGCTGTACGAGAAGTCGCTCGCGACGTACGACGAGGGCGACGCGTTCGACCACGCGTCGGCGGTCGGCTTCATCGAGATCTTCGGCCTGCCGCTCCGGGTCGAGGCCGCCCGGCATGGCGCGGTCGGAACCCGGTACGGCTCGGCATGGACGTGGACGGATCCGCTGCTCGACGGCCTGTCGACGACCGTGGCCGATCCGGAGGCGGCCGCCGTCGGGTGAGCCGCCCCGCGTCGCGGGTCGTAGCCTTCCGCCCGTGACGCTCGACCGGCTCGACCAGCTCGCGACGCTCCACGAGTTCGCCCGGCTCGCCACCCAGGCGCGCGACTGGGACGAGCTGATGCGGACGCTCGTGGATCGCACGACCGAGGCGGTCGGGGTCGAGGTGTGCTCGTTCTACCTCCACGATCGCCAGGGGCAGCGGCTCACGCTGGCCGCCACGAACGGCCTCGACCGGTCGCAGATCGGTCACGTGAGCCTCGCGGTCGGCGAGGGCATCACCGGCCTCGCGGCCGAGACCCGCCAGCCTGTCGCGTCGCGCGACGTGACGACCGACCCACGCTTCCGCTGGGTTCGCGGCTTCGACATCGCGGGCCTCCACGCGATGCTGTCCGTGCCGCTCGTGTGGAACGAGGAGCTGATCGGCGTCCTCAACGTCCAGACGACCGCGATCCGGGACTTCGGGCCGGAGGAAACAGAGTTTGTGGCGACGATCGCCGCGCTCCTCGCCGGGATCGTCGAGAAGGGCCGCCTGCAGGCGGACGCCGAGGCACAGCTCGACCGGCTGAGCCAGCTCGACGCCGCGCGGGCCGAGCTGCTCGCGGTCGTCACGCACGAGCTGCGCACACCGCTCGCCGTCGTGCGCGCCTACGTCGACCTCCTCGCCGATGCGGCGGCGGGGGCGTCGCAGCCGGATCCGGACGACATCGAGCTGTGGCGGACGAGCGCGTCGGAGCAGGTGACGCGGCTGGACCGGCTCGTGGACTCGATCCTCGCCTCGGTCCGCGGCGAGGGGCTGACCGGCCTGCGGCGCGAGCCGTTCGACGTCGCCGCGTCGGTCGGGTCGACCGTGCGCACGCTGGCGCTGCTCCTCCGGACCCATCCCGTGCGATGGGATCCGCCCGCGGAGCCGCTCATCGGCGTGGGCGACGAGACGCGCTTCCGCCAGGTGCTCGAGCACCTGCTCGACAACGAGGCGAAGTACGCGCCCGAGGGCTGGGGGATCTCGCTCGGGGCCTGGCGGCGCGACGGCGAGATCCACGTGTACATCACGGACGACGGGCCGGGCGTGCCGATCGAGGACTGGGAGGCGGTGTTCGAGCCGTACGTGCGGGTCGACCGCGCGCGCTCGCGCGGCTCCGGGATCGGGCTGTTCGCGGCGCGCCGGCTGATGGCCGCGATGGGCGGGCGGGTGTGGCTGGAGGCGAACGGCTTCGGCGGGTCGCGGTTCGTGGTCGCCCTGCCGGCGGCCTGACGACC
>DASSPX010000089.1:0-4792 GCA_035699445.1 Candidatus Limnocylindrales bacterium
GCTCGCTCGGCGTCATCCTCGTGCGCGCTGGGCGTCCCCCACACGGCCATCACGGCGTCGCCGATGAACTTCTCGACGGTGCCGCCGTAGCGAAGGACCGTCTCGCGCGCCTGGTCAAAGTACCGGGTCAGGAGCTCCCGAGTCTCCTCGGCGTCGCGGCCCTCGGCGAACGTCGTGAAGCCCACGAGGTCGGCGAACAGCAGGGACACGAGCCGCCGCTCCGCCTGGCGAGGGGCGCCCGCGTGGGGGGTGGGGAGGGCGCCGGACTCCGCGGCGGGTCCGTCGCCGAGCGCTCCGGGAACGCCGACAAGGGACGCGCCGCACCCCGCACAGAAGCGCGCAGTCGGCCGATTGGCGCTGCCGCAGCCTGAACAGACCGCTGCCAGTGCTGCGCCGCACGCGTCGCAGAACCGGGCGCCGGTCTCGTTCTCCGTGTCGCAGGCCGAACACCGCACGACGCTGCCCTCCCCCACGCTGTGGTGCGGGCAGGGTAGCGGAGCGCGTGTGCCGCGCGAACACGAAACGGCGCCGGCCTCGCGGCCGGCGCCGGTGGAACGCAGGCGATCGGGAACTCAGTGGCAGCTGACCTGCCAGTCCTCGAACACCACCTCATAGTCCGAGATCCGCAACCGGTACGTCGCGACGCACTGCTGATCGTCGCTCACGAACCGCGAGTGCTCGATCTCGTGGAGCGTCAGGTCGCCCTTCTCGTGGGCGCGCCACTGGCTCACGCTGGTCACGAAGCTCTCACTGACCGGCACGCCGTTCTCGTACGCGACGGTGTGGTCGCGGAACACGGCGATCGTGAGCTCGTTCGATCCGGTGGAGATGGCCGTGAACCGGCCCTGGACATCGAAGCAGAACTGGGGCGCGGTCTCGCTCGGCCAGCACCACGTCTCGGATGTGACGTCGACCCAGCGCTCGGCGGGGGCGGCCGCGGCCACGCCGGCAACGGCGGGAATCGTGGCGGCGGCGATGAGCGTGGAGGCGAGGAGTGCGCGAAGGAAGGGACGCATCGTGATCGGTCTCCGTCTGGGGAACCCTTGGGCGGGTTGGCGCACAGGGTCGCGATCCCCGCACGTGCCGGCCAGCGCCGATCGTTGACATCGCAACATCGTCGAATGTCGATGGACGGCCGGGCCCGTGGGCGGCGGGACCCGGCTGGCGACTACCGCGGCAGGTAGCGCGGCTCGCTCGGCGGGGGCACGTCGTACCGGTCGCGGACCGTGCGCTGCGAGACGAAGTCGTCGCCCAGGTAGCGGTCCGCGCACATCTGGTCGAACGCGTGGACCGACGCCTCGTTGGTCGCGAACCGGCCGGCGCGGAAGGCACCGGACGCCGTCCCGCGCTGCTGGAGCTCGCACACGTGCCAGTCCTGGCGGTTCGTGACGTCCCAGAACTCGATCGCCGGCAGGGGGTCGAAGCCGGGCGCCGCCATCGTCCCGGGCTCGAACAGCCAGTCGCACGTGATCCGGGTGCGGCCGACGCCCAGGGGCTCCACACCGTGGACGAGCAGGTAGTCCGGGTGGATCGACAGCAGCAGGTTCGGCCAGACGACGAGGTAGTCGATCCGCCGCTCGTCGGTGGGCGTGATGCCGCACATCGGCGGGCCGATCCGGTGTGCACCGTCGAGCGCCATCGTCTCGAACCCGTCGCGAAGCTCCATCCAGCCGCCCTGCCACGCGCCCTCGGTCTCGTAGTCGGCGCCCACGTCGTACGGCGTGAGGCGATTCAGCTGCGGGTGGATGCCCGGGCAGTGGTAGCACTCCGAGTAGTTCTCGACGATGAGCTTCCAGTTCGCCTGCACGTCGTACACGACCCGGTGTCCGCGTCGGAGCGTCTCGAACCGGAACCGCTCGACGTGACCCACGAGGTCGCCGAACCAGACCTCGATGGGCGGTGGGGCATCGGCGAAGGACACGAAGGCGAACCCTTGCCAGGCCGCGATGTGCACGGGCGCCGCGGGCGAGGACGGCCGCTGCGCGCGGAGCGTGCCGTCCTCGTCGCGCGAGATGACGAGCCGCTCACCGTCCAGCTCGGTCTCGAACGGCGCCGTGCCGAGGCCCGCGTCCTCCACCCGTCCGACACACACCCAGTCACGCCGGAACCAGTTCACCCGCTCGAAGTCGTGGATCTCCGCGTCGTGGTAGGCCCGCCCGGGCAGGAGCGAGGCCGCCCGGTACGGCCTGCGCACGGCCGCGATCTCGTCGCCGGTGAGGAGCCCGACCGGCTTCGGCTGCCGCGCCGCGGGCTGCAGGCGGAGGTGGATGATCCCGTCGGCGACGGCGAGGTCGATCGGCGTCAGCCCGGAGGTCTCGAACGCGAACTCCTCGAGGTCCTCGGTGTGCTTCGCCCGCACGAGCCGCCCCTCGAGGTCGTACACCCATGCGTGGTACGGGCACTGGAGCCGCGTGACCGTGCCGCACGGCTCCTCGAGGACCCGGGAGCCGCGGTGCTTGCACACGTTGTGGAACGCGCGGAGGATCCCGTCCCGGCAGCGCACGACGATCGCGGACTCGTCGCCGAGCTGCGCCAGCACGTACGTCCCCGGTCCGGGAACTTCCTGCTCGCGGGCCACGGGGTGCCACTCGGTGCCGAGCCGGGTGGTGAGCACTGCGTCTCCTCGCAGCTCAGTCAACTCCGGCTGCCGATGCTGGCACCTCGGGCGTCCAATGCCCGTCGTGTCCCACGCCGCGCAATGCGGGGATGCGGTTCGAGGTGGGTCGTGTCCTACAGCGCGACCGCCTCGTGCCAGCGCGGGATCGCCACCTCCAGCCCGAGCGCCGCGACCTTCGGGGCGAGCGCCTCCTGGGCCGGCGGATCGCCGTGCACGAGGAACACGCGCGACGGGACGCCTGGATCGCCCGGTCGGCGGCCGCGGATGAAGTTCGACAGCCAGGCGAGCAGCTCCGGCTCGTCGCTGTGGGCGGAGAAGCCGTCGATCGCCCGGATCGTCGCGCGGACGGGCATCGTCGCGCCGCCGATCCGCGCCGACGTGGCGCCGTCGATCAGGTGGCGCCCCAGCGTGCCCTCGCCCTGGTAGCCGACGAACAGGATCGTCGCGCCCGGGTCGTCGACCAGGTTCCGGGCGTGGGCCACGGACCGGCCGCCGGTGAGCATCCCGTTCGAGGCCACGATGGCGTACGGCCGGTCGGCGCGGGCGATCGCGATCGAGTCGGCAAGGTCGCGGGTGATCACCTGGGCCGGGTAGTCGAGCGGCGTGTCCTGCTCGCGGAGCAGGCGGGCCGTCTCCTCGTCGTACATGTCCGCGTGACGGCGGTAGATGTCGGACGCCCGGCTCGCCATCGGGGAGTCGAGGTACAGCGGGATCCGGGGGATCGCGCCCTGCTCGAGCAGCCGGTCGAGGTGCCACACGACCTCCTGCGTCCGGCCGATGGAGAACGCGGGGATGAGCAGCGCGCCACGCGCCCGGGCAACGTCGCGGACGGTGTCGCCGAGGATGCGGACCGCGACGCCGGCGGGCTCGTGCTCGCGGCCGCCGTACGTCGACTCGACCACGACCACGTCCGCCTCGGCCACGGGGGTCGGGTCGCGGATGATCGGCGTGCCCGGACGACCGAGGTCGCCGCTGAACACGATGCGCAGGGATCGCTGCCCCGGCCCGCCCGCTGCCCGGACGACGACGATCGCGGAGCCCAGGATGTGGCCCGCGTCGAGCAGGGTCACGTGGACGCCGGGGGCGACCTCCCGCTCGGCGCCGTACGGGACCTCGAGGAAGCGCGGGACGATCGCCGCGGCGTCATCCTCGGTGTACAGGGGCGCGTCGAGGTCGAGCTCCACGACGGGCGGCTGGGCACGGAGCTCGGCCTCGGGATCGGGCTGCTCGGGGCCGAATTCCGCCAGCGCGGCGTCGAACGCCGCCCGCTCCCGGCGGTCGTCCTCGAGCGCCCACGCCGGGTCCCGCCGCTCGCGACGCGCCTCCCGACGCGCGAACTCCTCCTGGAGCTTCGCCGAGTCGAGCAGCACGATCCGGGCCAGCTCGGCGGTTGCCGCGGTCGCGACGATCCGGCCCCGGAACCCGAGCCGCCCGAGGAGCGGCAGCAGCCCGCAGTGGTCGAGGTGAGCGTGGGTCAGGACGACGGCGTCGAGCTCGGCCGGCTCAAATCCGAGCGGCACGCGGTTGCGGACCACCTCGTTCGGGTTGCCCTGGAACATCCCGCAGTCGACGAGCACGGTGGCGCGGCCCGTCCGCAGCAGGAAGCGGGACCCGGTGACCGTCCGGGCGCCGCCGAGGAAGGTGAGCTCCATCCGGGGATCGTGCCACCGGACGGGCCTGCGCGGGGCGCGGACTCGCGGCCCCTATCCTCGGACGGTGCCCGCAACCTCCTCGATGACGATCGCTGCCGCCGAGGCGAGCTACCTCGCCGCGCGGGACGCAGCCGACGCCCTGACCGTCGCGCGGACCCGGGGCGCGGCGGCGGACGAGCTGGAACCGAACGCGGCGAGCAGTCGCCTCGCCGCCCTGGAGGCCCTCGCGGCCGTCAGGACGGACGACCTCACGGCCGAGGACCGGCGCGCGCTGGCGGTCATGCGCGAGGCGCTCGCCGCGCTGCAGGTGGACAAGCCGGCCGCCGACCACGCGCGCGACGAGCTCGCCGCGCTGTCCGCCGATCTCGAGGACCGGTACACGCAGGCGGGCGAGGCGATCCGCGTGCGGGGCACGCCCGCCGGCCGTCTCGAGGTCCTCGGCCGGCTGGCGATCGAGCCCGACCCGGCCGGCCGCCGGGAGCTGTTCCTCGCCCTCGAGCCGCTCTGGCGCGCGGTCGACGGC
>DASSPX010000090.1:0-11285 GCA_035699445.1 Candidatus Limnocylindrales bacterium
TACCTCCGGGCCGCCGGCTGGCGGGTCGAGTCGATCCCGACCGAGGACATGGCCGCGGTGAAGGCCCGCTTCGGCCTGCCGGAGTCTGCCTGGAGCTGCCACACCGCCGTGGTCGACGGCTATGCCGTGGAGGGGCACGTGCCGATCGAGGCAATCGAGGACCTGCTCGCCGCGCGCCCCTCGATCGACGGAATCGCCCTGCCGGGGATGCCGGCGGGATCGCCCGGCATGCCGGGCGTCCAGGCAGCGCCGTTCCTCGTCCTTGCCGTTGACGGCGGCAACCCCACGGAGTTCGGCAGCTACTAAGGCCCGCCGCAGCGCCGACGCGGACGTTTTCTGGGCGGTTGCCCAATTCGCCCCGCCTCGCCTTAGTCGGACGGTGACCCCGTCGACCAGCCGGTCGACGACTGGGAGGGTCACCCGATGGAGTCGATTTCGAAGCGCGACGGTGAGGTGCTCATCGTGGAGGCGTACCGCGTCCACAGCGCGGCGCTCGAGCGGTATCTGACGACGCTCACCCGAGACGCGGAAGTGGCAGAGGACCTGGCTCAGGAGTCGTTCCTGCGCCTGTCGCGGGAGGTCCGGGCAGGGCGCGTTCCCGAGAACATCCCTGCGTGGCTGCACCGTGTCGCGTGGAACCTCGCGACGAGCCGCGGGCGCCGGATTCAGGTGGCGCGGCGGTTTGCCTCCGCGTCCGACGACCCCGTGATCGAACGGTCGCCGGAGGACCTCGTGATCGAGACCGAGCGGCGGGCAGCGCTGGACGAAGCGCTGGCGGCACTGCCCGACGTCGATCGCACCGCCGTCGTCCTGGCCGCACACGGATTCCAGGGCCCGGAGATCGCCCGGCGCATCGGCCGGACGCAGCTGGCGACCCGCACGCTGCTCTGTCGCGCGCGGGGCCGATTGCGCGCCAGCCTGCTCGCGGTCGACGGCGTCTGAGCTGCACCGGTGGACGGCCGGCGTCACGTCGTGACGACCCTCGCGAGGCTCCGGTGGGTCGCGCACGGCGATGGCGGCTGGCGTCCGGCCGGAGCCGCCCGCAACCCCCGTTGGCAGCGCCGGCGTCGCCTGGGCGGCGAGTATGATCGCTCGGCCGTGGGGGAGAGACTCGAGGGACGCGGCTTCGTCGGGCGCGCCGGGGAGCTTGCGCGGCTGCGCGCGGCCTACATGGCGGCTTGCGCCGGTCGAGGCACCGGCGTGCTGCTCGGCGGCGAGGCGGGCGTCGGGAAGACGCGGCTGATCGAGGCCTTTACCGACGCGGTCCGGGACGAGGCGACGGTCCTGATCGGAGCGTGCCTGGAGTTCGCCGAGACGGGTCCGCCCTACGGGCCATTCGTCGAGGCGCTGCGGACGCTCGTGCGGTCCGCCGAGCCGGCGCAGCTGGCGACGTTCCTGGGGCCGTGGCGCCCGGAGCTGGCGCGCCTGCTGCCCGAGCTGACGTCGCGCCGGCTCGACACCGCACCGCCCGAGTTCGACCGAAGCGCCCAGGCGCGACTGTTCGAGATCGTGCTCGGCCTCATCGAGCGCGTCGCTCACACGCGACCGCTCGTTCTGGTGATCGAGGACGTCCACTGGGCGGATCGCTCATCCCGGGACCTGCTCACCTTCCTCGTCAGGAACCTGCGCGCCGCGCCGGTCCTGATCGTGATGTCAGTGCGGAGCGACGAGCTGCACGCCCGGCATCCCATGCTTCCCGTCATCGCGGAGCTCGAGCGCGAACCCCACGTCGACCGGATCGAGGTGCCCCGCTTCGTCCGCGAGGAGCTGGGCGAGCTGATCGCCGGCATCCTCGGACGGGTTCCCGACGCCTCGATGGTGGACGCCGTCCACGCGCGCTCGGACGGGAACGCGTTCTTCGCCACGCAGCTCGTTGCCGCGGCGGCAGAGCAGCATCCGGGGTCCGCCCGGGCCACGATGCCGCCTCGGCTTCGCGACGTTCTGCTCGCCCGGATCGCCGCACTGTCCGATCGCGCCCAGGACGTCCTGCGGGCCGGCTCCGCGGCTGGACGGCTGATGGACGAAGCTCTGCTGGCGACCGTGCTCGGCGTGCCCGGGCGCGAACTCCGTCCTGCGCTGCGCGAGCTGCATGCGAGCGGAATCCTGGTCGATGACGCACACGGTCCCCAGGACGGCGGGTACGCGTTTCAGCACACGCTGCTGCGCGAGGTCGTGTACGGCGAGCTGGTCAGCGACGAACGCCGGATGCTCCACGCCGGCTTCGCGGCGGCGCTGGCGGAGCGGGGCGAGGTCGCCGGCCAGGCGGTTGGTCCCGGGGATCTTGCCTACCACTGGGACGCCGCACGCGAGTACGAGCAGGCGCTTCCGGTCCTCGTCGCGGCGGGCAAGGAAGCGGAGGCGGCCTATGCGTTCGGCGAGGCGTTCCACTGGTATGACCGGGCCCTGCAGCTCTGGGGTCGCGTGGGGCGGGCCGACGAGGTCGCGGGACTCGATCACGTGGCCGTGCTGCAACGAGCCGCGGAGATGCAGCTGCTGCTCGGGGCACCGGAGCGGGCGATCGAGCTCGCGCGGGCAGCGATCGAGCTGATCGATCAGCAGGAGCCCGGCGCACGCGACCTCCTGCGGGCGGGACACCTCCATGATCGGCTCCGCTGGTTCCTGTGGGAGGCCGGGGATCGCGCTGCGGCGAGCGACGCCGTGCGGCGATCGGTCTCGATGGTTCCGGCCGATCCGCCCACGCCGACGCGGGCGCGCGCGCTCGCGCAGCTGGCTGCCATCGATCTCCACGCCGGGCGGTACGCCCAGGCCGTCGAGGGTGCGCGCGTCGCCGTCGCGACGGCAAGGGCAGCCAGCGGCCGCAGCGAGGAAGCGCTCGCTCTCGGTGTCCTCGGGTGGGCGCGCGCGATGACGGGCCACGTGGAGGAGGGCATCGCCCGCTACCGGGAGGGCCTCTCGATCGCGCTCGAGCTGCGCGGTGTCGAGGGCATCGCGCTCGGATACGCGGAGCTCGCTCGTCTGCTCGACGCGACTGGCCTCGCCGACCGGGCGCTCGAGGCGAGCGAGGAAGGGCTAGCGATCACACGACGGCTCGGACTCGAGCGCACGTACGGTGGGGTCATGGCCGGCCACGTCGCGAACGCGCTGTTCGAGCTCGGCCGCTGGGACGAGGCCGAGGCCGTGCTCATGCCCGCGCTCGCACTGGATCCGTCGGGGCGGTCCGGGCTGTGGCTGCTCGTCAACCGTGCCCGGCTGAACACGGCCCGGGGTGACGCCGTTGCCGCCTCGGCGGATCTCGACCGCGCCCGCGAGCTGCAGCGGGGCCTGCTGGGCGCAGAGTTCGGACCCAAGCTGCTTGCGGCGACCGGAGAGCTTGCGCTGGCACGAGGACAGCTCGAGGCGGTTCACTTGACCTGGGAGGACGCATGGCGACCGCTCGCCGAGGATGCGGCGCCCGATCCGGCCGTGCTGTGGCTCGGGGCCGTGGCGCTGCGGGCGGTGGCCGACGCAGCCTCGCGGGCGCGAATCCGGCGCGATCGCGATGGGCTGGACGAGGCGCTCGCTCGCGTCGCGGCGATCCTGGGCCGGTTCGCCCGCGTCGACCGCATCCTCGGGCCGGTCCGGCCGTTCCAGGGTCGCCGGGCGGCGCTGGCCGCGCTCGTGCGCGCGGAGGCGGGGCGAGCACGGGCCGGGAATCGCCCGGAGGCGTGGGCCGCGACCGCGGAGGCGTGGTCGGCGATCGGAGTGCCGTTTCCAGCCGCATACGCGCGCTATCGCGAGGCGGAGGCCGTCCTCGCCGGCGGCGATCCGCGGGTCGTTCGGGAGACTGCGGAAGGGCCGTTGCGCGAGGCACACGCTGTCGTGCGTCGACTTCGCGCGCGACCGCTCGAACTCGAGATCGAGACACTCGCGAGGTATGCCCGGATCGATCTCGGCGTCTCACCCGCGGCCGAAGCGGGAGCCGATCGGACGGCGGCCGGCGGCATCGGGTTCACGGAGCGGGAGCACGAGGTCCTTCGGCTCGTCGCCGGGGGATGGTCCAACCAGCAGATCGCCGACGCGCTGTACATCTCGCGGAAAACCGCCTCCGTCCACGTGTCCAACATCCTGGGCAAGCTCGGCGTGACCTCCCGCGGGGAGGCCGCCGCCATCGCGCATCGCATCGGCCTGGGGCGCGACGCGCCGCCGCCACCCGGGAGCGAGTCCGTCGCCGAGCGCGGCAACGCCTGACCCGTCGGTGGTACCCTCGCGACGTTCCTTTGCGGCCGGTCCCGTGAGGCCGGTGTAACCGGTCCTGTGAGGCCGGGAAGGAGGCGCCACCGCATGCACTCATGCCCGACCCACCGCGCCGGACGGCCGGTGGGTTTCGTTTCCCCGCGGGCCCTGCGAGGCGTCATCGCGTGATCGCGCCACCGCGTCCCGCTCCGCCGCTGCCGCGCGCCGACGCGATCGTCGATCCGCGGATCGGTGCGGTGGGCCAGGCGCTCCTGGCGCTCGAGGACGGAGCCGTCTTCCCCGGCATCGCCTTCGGCGCCCCCGTGGCGTCCGGTGGCGACCTCGTCGTCAATACCTCGCAGACCGGATACCAGGAGGTCTGCACGGACCCGTCGTATGCCGGCCAGGTCGTCGTGATGACCTATCCGCTGATCGGCAACTACGGGCGGCTCACCGACGACGACCAGTCGGAGCGTCCCTGGCTCCGCGGGCTCGTGGTCGCGAACGCAACCGCCGCGGTGCTCGATGACGCCCGACAGCTCGCCACGCTTCTCCGCGTCGACGGGATCCCCGCGATCGCGGGCGTCGACACGCGGGCCCTTGCGCGCCACCTCCGCGCGAACGGCTCGCTGCGCGGGGTGATCACTCCGCCCGGCGAGACGGACGTCGACGCGGCGATCGCCGCCGCCCGCGCGGTCCCGCGCTGGGAGGACCAGGACTTCGTGGCCCAGGTGTCGCCCGCTGTGGTGCGCGAGATCGGCGACGCGTCGGAGGGCGGTCCGCTCATCGGCATCGTGGACTTCGGCCTGAAGCAGAACATCGTCCGGGCGCTCCGCCGGCGGGGAGCCCGCGTCCGGGTGCTGCCGCACACGGTCACGGCCGAGGAGCTGCTCGCGGACGATGTCGCGGGTGTCGTGCTCTCGCCCGGGCCCGGCGATCCGGCGCGGCTGGCCGGGCCGGTGGCACTCGCCCGGGCGATCGTCGACGACGGCCGGCCGCTGCTCGGGATCTGCCTCGGCCACCAGATCCTCGGACGGGCTGCGGGCGCCGAGACCGCCCGGCTGCGGTTCGGGCATCACGGGGCGAATCACCCGGTCCAGGACGTGGACACCGGCTACGTCCAGGTCACGGCCCAGAACCACGAGGTGCAGGTGCTCGGGGACTCGCTGGCGACCGACTCGCCGTTCCGCGTGTCCCAGGTCAACCTCAACGACCGGTCGGTCGAGGGTCTGCGCCACCGGACGAAGCCGATCGAGAGCGTCCAGTACCACCCCGAGGGCGCGCCGGGTCCGCTCGACGCGCTCGCGGTCTTCGACCGGTTCGTGGCGGCGTGCCGGGGGTGACCGCGACGCGGCCGGGCCGGCCGGCGTCGGACCAGCCGCCGGCGGGCCGGCCGGAATCCGTCCTCATCCTCGGCTCGGGGCCGGTGGTCATCGGCCAGGCGGCCGAGTTCGACTACGCCGGCACGCAGGCGTGTCGCGCGATCCGGGCGGAGGGGATCCGGACGATCCTCGTCAATTCCAACCCGGCGACGATCATGACCGATCCCTCGGTGGCGGACGCCGTCTACCTCGAGCCGCTGACGGTCGACGCCGTGGAGGCCGTGATCGCTCGGGAGCGACCGGACGGGCTCCTGGCCGGGCTGGGAGGCCAGACCGCGCTCAACCTCGCGACCGCGCTCGCGGATGCCGGCGTGCTCGAGCGCCACGGCGTGCGGCTCCTGGGCACCCCGCTCGAGGCGATCCGGATGGCGGAGGACCGAGAGGCGTTTCGCGACCTCCTCGACCGGATCGGCCAGCCGTATGCGCCGAGCGTCATCGTCGAGGGGGCGACCGACGCCGAGCGCGCCGCCTCGGCGGATCGGGCGCTGGCCGAGATCGGCCTGCCGGCGATCATCCGCCCCGCGTTCACGCTCGGCGGGACCGGCGGCGGCATCGTGGCCAACGAGGCGGACTACCGGGAGCGGATCCGCGCCGGCCTGCGGGCCAGCCCGATCCGGCAGGTGATGGTGGAGCGCTGCCTCGTGGGCTGGCAGGAGATCGAGTACGAGGTGATGCGCGACGCGGACGACACGTGCATCGCGGTGTGCTCGATGGAGAACGTCGACCCGCTCGGCGTCCATACCGGCGACTCCATTGTCGTCGCGCCGGTCCAGACGCTTACCGACCAGGTGCACCAGCGGCTTCGAAGCGCGGCGCTCGCGATCATCCGGGCACTGGGCGTCGAGGGTGGCTGCAACGTCCAGTTCGCGCTCTCCCCGGACGCGACCGAGTACGCGGTGATCGAGGTCAACCCGCGCGTCTCCCGCTCGAGCGCGCTCGCCTCGAAGGCGACCGGCTACCCGATCGCCCGCGTGGCGGCACAGATCGCGATCGGCCGGCGGCTGGCGGAGATCCCGAACGTCGTGACGAGAACGACGGTCGCCGCGTTCGAGCCAGCGCTCGACTACGTGGTCGTGAAGCTGCCGCGCTTCCCGTTCGACAAGTTCCCGTCCGCCGACCGGCGACTGGGCAGCCAGATGAAGGCGACCGGCGAGGTGATGGCGATCGACCGCACGTTCGGCGCCGCGCTCAACAAGGCGCTCCGCGGGCTCGAGCAGGCGGGTGCCGGGCCGCTCGCCGAGGACGCGACATGGCAGTCCACGTTCGACTACCTCGCGGCCGTGTACGCCGGAAATCCGGACGCGGACCAGCCGATCCGCTGGACGGGCGAAGAGGGTGAGGCCTGCGAGTCCACCCGGTTCGCCCAGCGAAGCGCCGCCCCGGTCGTCCTGCGGCGGTTCCTCGAGCCGTCCGACTCCCGGCTCTGGCGCGTCCTCGGGCTGCTCAGGCGCGGCGTGCCCGGCGCGACGATCCAGGAGGCGACCGGGATCGCGCCGTGGTTCCTCGCCGAGATGGAGCGCAACGTGCGGCTCGAGCACGACGTGCGGGCGATCGGACCCCGGCTCGCCGACCCCACCGATCCCGAGGCGGCCACGCTCCTTGCCACGGCGAAGCGGGCGAGCTTCGGCGACCGCGACCTCGCCGCCCTCGCCGGCGTTTCCGAGGCGGCGGTCCGCGAGGCGCGCCGGGCGCTCGGGCTCGCCCCCGGCTACGCGATGGTCGACACGTGCGCCGCGGAGTTCGCCGCGGAGACGCCGTACTTCTACTCGACGTACGCGAGCGCCGGCTCGCCCCCGGAGGCGCCGCCGGTCCAGCGGCCGGCGGCGCTCGTCATCGGCAGCGGCCCGGTCCGGATCGGGCAGGGGATCGAGTTCGACTACTGCGCCGTCCAGGCCGCAGATGTGCTGCGGCGCGCCGGCTGGAGCGCCGTGATGGTGAACTCGAACCCGGAGACCGTCTCGACCGACTTCGACGCCTCCACCCGGCTGTACTTCGAGCCGCTCGACCCCGAGAGCGTGCGGAGCGTGCTCGAGGCGGAGACGCCGCATGGGGAGGGAAGCCCACCCGCAGTCGTCGCCTACGGCGGCCAGACGCCGCTCAACCTTGCCGCGCCGCTCGCCGCCGACGGCGTGCCGCTGCTGGGCAGCGACCTCGAGACGATCGACCAGGCCGAGGAGCGGACGCGCTTCGCCGCCCTCCTCGACCGGCTGGGCATCCCGCAGCCCGAGGGCGGCATGGCGGAGAGCATCGAGGAGGCGCTCACGCTCGCCGATCGGATCGGCTACCCGGTGATCGTCCGGCCGAGCTTCGTCATCGGCGGGCTCGCGATCGACTTCGCGTACTCGCCCGAGGACCTCGTGCGCCACCTGGCCGCCGCCGCGATCGTCGACCCGGACCGGCCGGTGCGGATCGATCGCTTCCTCGAAGGGCTTGAGGTGGACGTGGACGCCGTGTCCGACGGCGAGCGGGTCCTCATCCCGGGGCTGCTCGAGCACGTGGAGCGGGCGGGCGTGCACTCCGGCGACTCGATCGCCGTCTTCCCGCCGCAGCACGTCGGCGAGGGGGACCAGGCGCTCATCGTCGAGACGATGCACCGGGTGTGCATCGCGCTCGGGGCCCGGGGTCTCGTGAACGCGCAGTTCATCGTCCGCGACGACGGCGTATACCTGATCGAGGTCAACCCGCGCGCGAGCCGCACGGTGCCGTTCATGTCCAAGGTGACCGGTGTGCCGATGGTCGAGCTCGCGGTCCGGATCTCGCTCGGCGCGACGCTCGCCGAGCTTGGCTGGCCAGACGGGCTGCTGGCCCCGCCGCCGTTCGTGTCGGTGAAGGCACCCGCGTTCTCGACCGCGAAGCTCAAGGGCGTCGACCCCTCGCTCGGCCCGTACATGCAGTCCACCGGCGAGGTCATCGGGATCGCCGAGGATCCGCGGGTGGCGATGGCCAAGGCGCTCACGGGCGCCTCGCTCGTGCCGCCTCGGCCCGAGGACGGCAGCGACCCGGTCGCGCTGCTCTCGATCGCCGACCGCGACAAGTGGGGCCTCGTGCCGCTCGCCCGGGCGCTCCGGCGGGCGGGCTATCGCCTGGCCGCGACCCCCGGGACCCGCACGGCGCTGCGGGAGGCGGGCTACCCGGTGGACCCGGTCGCGAAGCTGGGGGCCACGCCGAACGCGCACATCGGAGAGGTCGCGATCCTCGACGCAATCGGCGGGGGCGGGATCCGGCTCGTCGTGAACACCCCGACGCCGCGATCCGGTGCCGTCCGTGACGCGGCGGAGATCCGGCACGCGGCGATCGGCGAGGGCGTGCTGTGCCTCACGGCGATCGAGACAGCGATCGCCGCGGCGGAGTCCCTCGACCCCGACGTCCGTGACCGGATCGCGGACGTCCGCTCGCTCACCGAGTGGGTCCCGGGCCCAGTTCGCGAACGACTGGTGGCATCGGGAGCCGGCTGATCCAGGCGGCGTGGACCGGTCCAATCCCGCTCCGCGCTGAGTGCTCGCGGTCGGGGCCCTCGGACCTGGCCAGGTACTCGCCGCCAGCCCGCTCTGGCCAGGTACTCGTGCTCGTGGCGTCGAAACGACCTTGCCGAACACGAACCGCCGCGCTGGTCCGGCCAGATGCGGGACCGTTCAGGCGGGAAGCAGCCGCCTCGCCGCCTCGTCGGTGATGACAATCGCCTGGCCGAGCGACCACAGCGTGAGCGTCGTCAGCCCCACCATCACGAGCGCCAACGGCACCTCCCGCAGCCTCGGGTCCGTCGCGCGCTGACGCCGGGCGTCAGCCGGGCCGACGGCGTCGCGAGCCGCCGTGACGTGCCCCGCCCAGGCGCCGAGCATGTGACCGCCGACCACCGCCGCGAGCTGGACCGTCCAGAGCAGGCCCGGCGGCAGGAAGTCGCCGTTCGGCTCGTGGAACGCCGTCCCGAACAGGTCGGCGCCCTGCTGCAGCGGGTCCGAGAGCGCGACGACGATCCGCTGACCGTCCACGAGCAGGTACGTGAGGTAATGGGCCACGAGGTAGCCCACGGCGATCGGCAGGAGCCCGGCGCCGATCGCGTTGACGCTCACCATGCGCGCAACGACAAGCGCCGCCCCGATGATCACGCCGACGAACGCGAACAGCAGGAGCGTCTCGGGCCCGATCTGCGGCGCCCCGAACAGCGACGCCCAGGGCACGGTCTGGGACAGCCCGTCGTAGAGGATCGAGGCGGTCCCGATCGCGAGGAGCGCGACGTCTGCGGTGGTCCAGCGCGCCTCGAGCAGGCCCGATGCGAACGGCCGGCGGCGGAGCACGCGGTCATCGATCGCATCCGGCCCGGGGACGTCCTCGTCGCCGGCGTCGGCGGCCGGATCGGTCGCGGCGGCCGGCACGATGCCGAACGGGGCGAGCCGGTTGAGGAGCCGGAACCAGACCGTGAACGTCTCGCCGTGGGCACGCCACTCGTCCCGCCCGAACTGGGCCATCATCGCGAGCGTGAATGCGGTGTAGCCGGCGAGCACGACGAACAGCGTCTGCGGCCCGCCGCCCTCCACGAGCTCGAGCCACACGGCCATCGCGAGCCCGACGACCGCCGGCCAGCCGCGCAGCCAGCGGGGGATCTCGGCCGGCGCCCAGCCCCGGACACCGAGCCGGCGGAACGCCGCGGCGGCGGCGTCGTACAGGGTGGCCCACGGGTCGAGCCACTCCCAGATCGGGGCGAGGAGCGCACTCACCGCGGCCACGCCCACCCAGCCGTATACCCACACGAACAGGTCGGCGACCTGGGCATCGGAGGAGCCGCCGAGCACGCCCTGCACGAAGATCCACAGGAGCGCGAGCAGGCCGAGGCCGCGAAGCCCGACCCGCAGCCAGGCGGGCACCTGGACGAGGCGTCCCTCCGTCACGGGCAGCGCGCGGACGTCGCGCAGGAGCACGAACAGGAACGACAAGCCGACGGTGATCGCCGCACCGGTGAGGTAGACCGCGAGCGGGAGCGGGCTCTGGTACTGCGGGACGAGCCCATGCGCCAGCACCGCGGCAGGCGCGGCAAGCGCGAACACGCCCACCGCGAGCGAGAGGACCGCGGTTCGCACGGCGTGGCGCCTCATCCCGCGCGGCTCCGCCGGAGCAGCGATGCGCCGATGCCGCCGAGCACGGCGAGCGCGACGATGATCGGGAAGAGGATCTCCGTGCCCGAGCCGCCCGCCGCCGGCTGACCCTCGGGCGAGGCTGTCGGCCGTGGCGTGGGCGTGACGGTCGCGGCCGGCGTCGCGGCGGCGCTCGCCGGCGGCGAGGCGGCCGGCGTGGGCGTGGGTGTCGCGGGCGCCGGCGTCGGCTCGGCGATCGAGAAGGCGAACGTGTCGCGCCGGACCTCGTTGTGCCCGTCCTGCGCGACGGCGGTCCAGCGCACCTCATAGCTCCCGGGCGCCAGACCGGACACCGCGAGGACCATCGTGTCCGACGCGTCCGGACCGACGCCGCCACGACCCACCTCCCCACCCGGACCAATGACCACGAAGCTGCTGCGGTCGGCGACGAGCGGACTGTTGAACGTGAGGACGATCTCGGCCGGTGTGACGCCGACGGTCGCCCCGGCGGAGGGCTCGGAGGCCACCAGCTCCGCGTGCGCCAGCACGACGGACGGAACGACGAGTAGCAGCAGGACGAACGCGCCCGTCGCGGCTGTGACGTGCCGCGCCCGGCGTGGGAGGAGGCTCACGGGCGGCGAGTCTAGCGGGCCTCGCCGCG
>DASSPX010000091.1:0-9012 GCA_035699445.1 Candidatus Limnocylindrales bacterium
CGCCGAGCCGGAGCTGGTCGTCGAAGACGAGGTTGTCGAACCGGAACCCGTCGCGGCGATCGTGGAGCCCGAAACCGACGCGGTCGAGGCGCAGGTCGAATCCGGCGTCGCGGCCGATGCCGAGCCGGTCGCGGCCGTCGCCGACGTCGCTGGCGAAGCCGAAGCCGAAGCCGCAGCCGACAACGAGGCCGAAGCCGAACCCGCCGAGGCCGCCGACGACGAGCGCCCGATCGTCGACCTTCTCGCCGAGCGCGGGCTGGCCCCCGAGCCCCAGATCACGCCGCGAACGGGACTTCGGAGCCCCGGCGCCGCCCCAACGACGCCGGACGAGCGAGCCGCGGCGGCGGCGGCCCAGACCAGCGCGCTGCTCGCCAAGTTCCGCCCGGGCCAGAGCCTGGACGAGGCGCTGGCCGCCTACGAGGAGGAGCTCGCCCGCGCCCGCGCGGAGGAGGACGTCGCCCAGGCCGTCGCGTCGACGCCGTCGACCGCTCCCGGCGAACCGCCCGCAGCGCCGCAAGCCCCCGAGGCGGTGGACGCGCCCGCACCGACGCCCGAGGCTCCGGCGGCGGCCACCGCACCCGCGCGCGACGACATCGAGCTCCCCAGCTGGCCCACCGCCCCGGCGCCGACGCCCGCCCTCGCCGACCAGCCGGCCGTACGGCCCCACCCGGTCGAGCCGCCAGCCGCACCCCCGCCCGCACGACCCGCACAACCCGCACGGCCTGCCCCGCCCGCCGCGCAACCCCCGGCCGCGCCGGCAGCCCCGGCGTCGCCGTGGTCGCTCACGCCTCCGGCCGAGGCCGAGGGTGCGCCGCAGTGGCCCGCCGCGCCGCAATGGCCCACGGTTCCCCAGTGGCCGGCGACCGGGCCTGTCGCCCGGAGCGACCGCGCACCCGTCGTGCCGCAGCTGGCCGGACGACCGCTCGTCCCGGATCGGAGCGTCGAGGCGCTGTGGGCGGCGTCCTCGAGCGAGGTGCTCGCCCGCCCTGCCGGTCCGGCGCCGTCGGTCCAGCCGTGCGTGAACTGCGGCCTGTCACTGTCCGCGAACGCGCGGTTCTGCCGACGCTGCGGCACGCGCCAGGGCTGAACCTGGCCAGGGGCTGACTCAGGTCCCCGGCCGATCCGGCTTCGGCGGCCGCGGGCGCCCCTCGCGGACCGCCACCCAGGACGCGCCGACGAGCAGGGCCTGGAAGGAGAACGAGAGCCAGGCGAGCGCGATGAACGCGGCGGCCAGCGATCCCGCCACCGCAGCAGCGCCCACGAGCAGCGGAGCAAGCCGCGCGAACGCGAACGTCAACAGCGTCACGGCCGCGGCGACGAGGATCGCGGGCGGCAGGACCGCTCGCCATGCCGGCGCCCGCGGCGGGAGCACCCGGAACGCGATCGCGACCACGCTCGTGGCGAGCCCGAACGCCACCGGCGGGAACGCGAAGGCATCGCTCAGGCCGGTCGCGCCGCCGTACTCGGCCGGCAGGAGCGTCCCCAGCACCCGGAGCGTGGCGGTCGTCGCGACGAGCGCGAGCACGAGACCGAGAATGACCGCGACCCACAGGAAGCCGCGCACGGTCCGGCGGAATGGATCGCGCTCCGGCTCGCGGACGAAGATCCGGGCGAACGCCGTGTCGAGCGTGACGTAGAACTGGCTCACCGCCCAGACCAGTCCGATCAGGCCCAGGATCGAGGTTGCGGCCGCTCGCGAGGTGACCGTCGCGAGCAGATCGGCGAACAGCGGCTCGAGCGGCGGGAACAGCTCGGTCAGGCCGTCCACGATCCGGACCTGGAACGCCGGATCGTCCAGCAGCAGGCCGGTCAGGCCGAGGACGAGCAGCACGGTGGGCACGGCGGCGAACAGCGCGGCAAACGCGAGCCCGCTGGCAAGCAGCCCGCCGGCCGCGCGTCCGTAGACGTCGGTGACGGCGATGAGCTCGGCGACCGGCGGCAGGGAACGGACGCGCTCGATGAGACCGCCGATCCGCTCCTTCATCGGCGCGGCGTCAGCCGGAGAGCTCCTCGAACAGCCGCGGCTGGAGGTCCTCGGCGCGAACGCGTCTGGGCGCCGCGACCAGGGCCCGGACCTCGCCGCGACGCACGAACCGGCGCCCGCCGAGCTTGATGCTCGTCAGCTTCCCGGCCCGGGCCCAGCGACCGACCGTCGCGGCGCCGAACGGCAGGTTCGCCGCACGCAGGATGCCGGCGGCCTCCTCGAGCGTGATCCAGTCGGCCGCGGCGGGCACGTCAGTCGTCGGCGACGGTGGTCGTCACGGACGCGGACGTCGTGTCGCTCTCCGCCTTCCCGCCCTTGGCGGCCTTGTCGCCGGCGTCGGCCTTGCCTGTCCCGTCGTCGCTCGCGGATGCGGCCTTCGAGGGCTTCACGGAGCGGTCCTTCTTCGCCCAGCCCGACCCCTTGTAGTGGATTGCCGGCGGCGCGAACTGCTTGCGCATCGTGCCTTCCTTCCCGCACGACGGACAGAAGTTCGGGCCGGGATCGTTCAAGCCGTGGAGGATGTCCGCGCGGTGATCGCAGGCGGTGCAGACGTACTCGTAGATCGGCATCGTCGTCAATCAGCTGGGGCGGGTGCCTAGCCGCGCAGCAGCCGCATCCCGCACTTGGGACAGTAGAACGCGCGCTCGTGGGCGGAGGCGAAGCCGCAGTGGGCGCACACGAGACCGCCCCGACCCGCGGCCGGGACCGGCCGCTCGATCGCGGTCAGCCCGAGCGCGTACTGGTTCGCGAGGATGTTCGTGAGCAGCCCGCCCAGGATCCGCTGCGCGATCCGGTCGGTGTCGCCGCGCACCCCCCGGCCGCCCCAGCCCACCACCGCCCGCACGACCATGTCGCCGGTCGCCTCGTCCCAGTGGCTCGCCACGCCGCCCACGACCGCGTTGTATTCGGGGTAGCCGGACGTGTCCGTCTCCCCGTCGAGCAGGGCGCAGACGAACGTGTCGAACGCGAGGTCGATCGCATCGAGCGACTCGAGGACCACGAGGGCGTGCCGTGTGATCGGCGAGTGAACGTGGTGGGCGTTCAGCCACTGCATCGCCTCGGACGGGTGCGAGATGACGGGCATCGCCTGGCTGAACTCGATCGCCAGCGGCTCCACGACCTCGATCTCGCTCTTCGCGAGGCCGACGAGCATCGACGGCAGCTCGTCGAGCGCACGAGGGCCGGCCTTCATCCGCACGCCCTCGCTGCTCTTCCCCGCGTAGTGCAGCTTGAGCTGGAACTCCTGCGCGACGACCTCCTCGGGCATCACCGCGGACAGCGTCGGCGGCGGCGCGACGACGGCGCCCTTGCTGGAAGCGCCACCCTTGCGCTTCAGGAAGTCGAGCGGCACGAGGGCCTCCGATGGATCGATGCATCGCGAAGCGACGGGGAGGGCCTGACCACCGCCCCGAGCGCGAGCTGCATCGTAGCAGCGGGCCGGCCCGAGCCGGCACCGGTACGTTCGGTGGAGACCCGGCTGACGGATCAGCCCCGGCCGAGGCGGTCCCGGAGGCGCTCGACCTGGTCCGCGAGCTCCGCCTCCCGTGCCCGGGCGCCATCCACCACCGCGGGCGGTGCCTTGGCCACGAACGCCTCGTTCGCAAGCCGGGCACGCGCCGCGTCGAGCAGTCGCTCCGCGTCCCCAAGCTCCTTCTCGAGGCGTGCGCGCTCCAGCGCGTCGGTGATGGCATCCGCGCGGTCGCGCCCGACGACGGCCTCGAGCTCGCCGGCAATCACCGTGAGGCCGCCGCGCGCGGCGAGGCCGGCGAGCGCCTCGCGCGACACGTGCCGGGTGAGCGGCCGCGCCCGGGCCAGTCGCGCGATCACGGGCTCGAGGGTGGCGAACGCCGGGCCGAGCGAGGCCGGCAGCGCGACGTCCACGGGGAGCCAGCTGCCGGGCTCGATGCGTGCCTCCGCGCGCGCGTTGCGGATGCCGCGCACGAGCTCGATGAGCGCCTCGACCTCGGCCTCCGCGGCGTGGTCCCGGGCGACCTGACCGGGCCAGCGGGCCGCGATGAGCAGGTCCGGGTCGCCGGTGCGATGCGGCAGCTCCCCCCAGAGGCGCTCGGTGATGAACGGCATCACCGGGTGGAGGAGCCGCAGGTACGTGTCCAGGGCCTCCACGAGCGCCCACCACGTCGCCTCCCTCGCCTCGGCCGGCAGCGATTCGTCCTGCAGGCGCACCTTGGCCAGCTCCAGGCCCCAGTCGCAGTACTCGCCCCAGATGGACTCGTACAGCACACGGGTCACCTCGCCGAAGAGATGCTCGCCCATCGCGGCGTCCACCGCCTCGACCGTTGCGGCCGCGCGGGACAGCAGCCACCGCTCGGCCGGGCCGAGGTGTCGCGCCTCGGGCAGCCGGCGCTCGCCGTCCGCGGGGATCGTCGACGGACGGGCGCCGAGCACGAACCGGGTGGCGTTCCACAGCTTGTTCGCGAAGTTCCGGGCCTGCTCCACCTTCGCCGAGCCGAACCGGACGTCCGCGCCGGGCGCCGCACCGTGGATGAGCGCGAACCGGAGGGCGTCGGCGCCGACATCGTCGATGAGCCCCAGGAAGTCGACGACGTTGCCCTTCGTCTTCGACATCTTCTGGCCCAGCGGGTCGCGGATGAGGCCGGAGAGGTAGACCGTCTCGAACGGTGCCTCGCCGGTCAGCTCGATGCCCAGCATCATCATCCGGGCGACCCAGAAGAACAGGATGTCGTAGCCCGTCTCCATCACGGAGCCCGGGTAGTAGCGCTCGAGGTCCGGCGTCGCGTCGGGCCAGCCGAGGGTGGAGAACGGCCACAGCCCGCTCGAGAACCAGGTGTCGAAGATGTCGGGGTCCTGGCGCAGCTCCGCCGCCGGGCGCCCGCAGGTATCGCACGCACTCGGGCCATCCGGGTCAGCGGACACCGTCACGTGGCCGTCCGGGCAGTACCACGCCGGGATCCGGTGGCCCCACCACAGCTGGCGGGACACGTTCCAGTCCCGGATGTTCGTCATCCAGTGCTCCCACTCCTTCTCGAAGCGGGCGGGCAGGATGCGCGTGGTCCCGGAGCGTGTCGCATCGAGCGCCTTCTCCGCCAGGGGCGCCGTCCGGACGAACCACTGGGTCTTCAGGCGCGGCTCGATGACGTCGTTGCTGCGCTGGCAGCGGCCGATCACCATCTCGTGCGGCGCCTCGCCCTCGAGGTCGCCCCGTGCCGCGAGGTCGCGGACGATGCGCGCCCGGGCCTCGGCCCGGTCGAGGCCGTCGTACGGCGTTCCGGTGTCGGCGACGCGGGCGGCCTCGTCGAGGATCGTGGGCATCGGGAGCCCATGCCGGCGGCCGGTGGCATGGTCGTCGTGGTCGTGGGCGGGCGTGATCTTCACGGCACCCGTCCCGAAGGCCGGGTTGACGACCTCGTCCGCGATAATCGGCACGTCGCGCTCCACGAACGGGATCCGCGCCCGGGCGCCGACGAGCCCGGCGTATCGGGTGTCGCCCGGGTGGACCGCGACCGCCGTGTCGCCGAGGATCGTCTCCGGGCGGGTGGTGGCGACCGTGATCCAGCGCTCGGGATCGGGTCGACCGGACGTCTCGTCGAGCACGTGGTAGCGCACCCGCCACAGCGTGCCGGTCTCCGGCGTGGGGATGACCTCGAGGTCGCTGACGCTCGTCCGGCAGCCCGGGCACCAGTTGACGAGGGCCTCGGCACGGTAGGCAAGGTCGCGCTCATACAGCGTGCGGAACGCAACGCGGACCGCGCGCGCGGATCCCTCGTCCATCGTGTACCGGAGCCGGCCCCAGTCGCACGAGCCGCCGAGCCGGCGCTGCTGGGTGAGGATGACCTGGCGTGTCTCGTTGATGAACGCCCGCATCCGCTCCAGGTAGCGCTCGCGCCCGAGGGACTGGCGGCTCTCCCCTTCCCTGGCGAGGATCCCGTCGAGCACGAACTGGGCCGCGATGCTCGCATGGTCCAGCCCGGGCAGGAACAGCGCCGGCCGGCCAAGCATCCGGGCGTGGCGGATCATCACGTCCTCGACGGTCGTCCGCTGCCCGTGACCGAGGTGGAGCGAACCGGTGATGTTCGGCGGCGGCTGGATGATCACGAACGGCGGCAGCGCGTCGTCGGCCGTGGAGCCGGCCCCATCCGGCGGGAAGACGTCCGCGGCCAGCCAGCGCTCGTAGATCGCGGCCTCGAACGCCGACGGGTCGTAGGCCTTCGCGAGTGGCTCGCGGTGCGTCTGCGTCATCCTCGGGCTCCAAGAACAGAAACGCCCGCTCGTCCAGCGGACGAACGGGGTCGTGGTACCACCTGCTGGTTCGGGGCCCGGCGCCGCTCGCGCATCCGCGCCGGCGTGGTCCGTGCCCCCTCGTGGCGTGCTATCGGTCGCCGGCCGCACGGCTCGCGAGCGACCTTCGCGCCGTCGTGCCCGCGCGGCTCGCACCGTCCCGCGCTCGCTCCGGGGCCGACTCGACGCTACTCCTCTCGGTCGTCGCCGTGAGCGCGGAGTGTAACAGGCGGATTCAGCGGGAGAGACCGGGCGCGGAAGCGCGTAAGAGGCCAAACAGCAGGAGTGTCGCGGCGAACGCCAGGAGGACGGCGACGACCAGCTGCCCAAGGCCAGCCAGGCCCGCCCGGTCGTCGAGGGCAACGAGACCGGCCGCCCCGGAACCGACGGCAACAAGGCCGGCGACGGTGAGCAGGACGATCCCCGCGACGTACCGCATGGCGTCGAGAAAGAAGCGCTTCATCTGCATGGACGTTCGAGCGGGCGCGATGTCACGCGTGGGTGCTCCGATTCGACCCACGGCGCCACGGGTAGAGGCGAGTCGCCGCCGCGTCCGCCCGGACGAGGCCCGGCTCGGCCGGCGGAGATGCGCCCACCGTCATCGCGGCGACCCACTGGGCTGGAGCCCACGAACCGGCTCGCGAACAGCTCCGGGTAGCGGGCGACGAGCGCACGGTTGCGAGCGCTCGCCCGGACCACCCAGACAACGCCGATTCGAGAGGCTGCGAGGCCCCACCGGCTCACGGCGAGCGCCTCGGCGTCGGCGCGCTTTCGGTCTGTGGCTCGCAGCGCGGCGCCCAGGTCCCCGAACGTGTTCCAGCACTCGACGACGATCAGCACGCGGCGGGCGTCGTCGGCGAGCAACACGTCGACGGAGCGCCACGGCTCGGCTGCTCGGGTGGGGAGCTCCGCTGACGGCCGGTAGCCGAGGGGCTTCCCCAGCCGCAGGACGAGCTCCTGGAGCGCGAGATGGCCCGCGTCGGCGGTCTCCCCGGTGACATCGCGCTGGAATCGAACGATGAGCGGTCGATCGAGCGCGACGCCGATCCGCTGCCACGCATCGAGCGTCAGCCCACCACCCTGACCGCGCTCCGCCCGGCTGATTGCCATCCGTCCGAGCCCGACCCGGTCGCCCAGCTGCTTCTGAGTCAGCCGCTTCCGCCGACGCCCGTCCCGGACCTGGCCGCCCATGCGCGCGAGCTGCTCCGCGTTGCGGCGCTCCGCCTCAATCGCCAGCCTGGTCCGCCTGCGTCCCGCCATGATCGGACCATGTTCATTCTGGGTACTTCGCGGCCAATTACGAGAGGATCAGCCGCGGCTCGCTCAGATCTGCCCCCGGTTCATGCAACTTCTTCGCGGATCTGAGCGGGTCCTGTGCAGCGGGACCGACAAGAGAGCGCGCGACGAGTCGTCTGGTGACCTGATTGCTGGGTTGCGGGCGCGCCAGGTCCGGATGTGCACATGGCGTGAGCACCGCGGGCGGAGGTGCGGAACGACCCAGCGGCCCGCCCCCGGGGAGGAGCCTACGCGCTCTCGCGCTGGGCGAGCCACTCCTCGTAGTTCGTCTCGTCGACGCCCTTGTCGACCTCGGTCTTCGTGAGCAGGAGCGGCAGCCGGCCCTCGCGGATCGTCTCCTCGGTGATGATGCACTTCCGGACGTCGGTGCGTTCGGGGATGTCGTACATCACCTCGAGCAGCGCCTCCTCGACGATCGAGCGGAGCGCCCGCGCGCCGGTCTTGCGCTGAAGGGCGACGTCGGCGGCCGCCGCCAGCGCCCCTTCGGTGAACACGAGCTCCACCTTGTCCAGCTGCAGGAACTTCTGGAACTGGCGGGTGACCGCGTTCTTCGGCTCGGTGAGCACGCGCACGAGATCGTCGGCGGTGAGCGGCATCAGCGTGACGATTACCGGACGCCGGCCGATGAACTCCGGGATGAGCCCGAACTTCAGCAGGTCCTCGGGCATGAGCTTCTCGAGGATCTTCGACCGCTCTGCCTTCGAGACCGCCGATCCGGAGCCGAACCCGATCGACCGCTTGCCCACCCGCTCCTCGACGATCTTCTCGAGGCCGTCGAACGCGCCGCCGCACACGAACAGCACGTTCGTGGTGTCGATCTGGATGAAGTCCTGGTGCGGATGCTTGCGGCCGCCCTGGGGCGGGACGTTCGCGACCGTGCCCTCGAGGATCTTCAGCAGCGCCTGCTGGACGCCCTCGCCTGACACGTCGCGGGTGATCGAGGGGTTGTCCGCCTTGCGCGCGATCTTGTCGATCTCGTCGATGTAGATGATCCCGCGCTGCGCCCGCGCGACGTCGAAGTCGGCCGCCTGGATCAGCCGGAGCAGGATGTTCTCGACGTCCTCCCCGACGTAGCCGGCCTCGGTGAGCGAGGTCGCGTCGGCGATGCAGAACGGCACGTCGAGGATCCGCGCCAGCGTCTGGGCGAGCAGCGTCTTGCCCGAGCCGGTGGGCCCCACGAGGAGCACGTTCGACTTCTGGAGCTCGACGTCGTCCACCGACGAGCCGGCATTCACCCGCTTGTAGTGGTTGTAGACCGCGACGGAGAGGACCTTCTTCGCCCGCTCCTGGCTGATCACGTACTGGTCGAGCGAGGCCTTGATCTGCCGCGGGTTCGGGAGCTTCTGCTGGGCGGGGCGCGTCTTGGGCGCCTCCAGCATCTCCTCCTCGATGATCTCCTGGCAGAGGTTGATGCACTCGTCGCAGATGTAGACGCCCTGCCCCGCGATGAGCTTGCGGACCTGCTCCTGGCTCTT
>DASSPX010000092.1:0-4034 GCA_035699445.1 Candidatus Limnocylindrales bacterium
GACATGGACACGTTCGCGGAGATCCCCTGGCAGCCAGGGTCGGGGCCACGCGGCACGGCCCGCGTCATCTGCGACGTGTTCACCCCCAACGGCGAGCCCTTCGTCGGGGACCCGCGCCGCGTCCTGCGGCGCCAGGTCGAGCGGGCGCAGAAGCTGGGCTACGTCGTCAATACCGGACCGGAGCTCGAGTTCTTCCTGTTCCGCCGCGGAGACGACGGCGCGATCGAGCCGCTGCCCCACGACCAGGCCGGCTACTTCGACTTCTCGACGGACCTCGCCCAGGAGATCCGCCAGGACATGGTCGATGCGCTGGAGGCCTTCGGCATCCGGGTCGAGGCAGCGCACCACGAGGTGGCCGTCGGCCAACACGAGATCGACTTCGAGTACTCCGACGCCCTGCGGACCGCCGACAACGCCATCACGTTCAAGTTCGCGCTCAAGGCGATCGCCCAGCAGCACGGCCTCTATGCGACGTTCATGCCCAAGCCGATCCACGGGATCAACGGCTCGGGGATGCACACGCACCAGTCGCTGTGGTCGATCGAGCACGAGCGCAACGCGTTCGCGGACGCGAGCAACCCGTACGGCCTGTCCGACGTCGCCCGCGCGTACATGGCGGGGATCCTCGCCCATGCCCGCGGGATGATCGCGGTGCTCGCGCCGCTCGTGAACTCGTACAAGCGGCTCGTGCCCGGGTACGAGGCGCCGACGTACCTGACCTGGGGGCGCACGAACCGCTCCGCGCTCATCCGCGTGCCAAAGGTGTCCCCCGGCAAGTCGGTCGAGGGGACGCGGATCGAGGTCCGCTGCCCGGACCCCGCGTCGAACACGTACCTCGCCTTCGCGGCGATGATCGCGGCCGGCCTCGACGGCGTGGAGCGCGGCCTGGCCCTCGGCGAGCCGGTCGAGGAATCGCTGTTCGAGATGACCCCGGAGCGCGTCGCGGAGAAGGGGATCCGCGAGCTGCCGGGCACCCTCGGCGAGGCGATCGACGAGCTCGAGCGGGACCCGGTGATCCGGGAGGCGCTCGGCGAGCACGTCCTGTCGCACTACCTCGATGCGAAGCGGTCCGAGTGGGACGCCTACCGGACGCAGGTCACCCAGTGGGAGCTCGACCGCTACCTCGAGGCCTTCTAGCGAATGTCACACCGTCACCGTCCAGTGCAGGAGGGAGAACCGCACATGACCAGCCGCGCCGCCGCCATCGCCGCCATCGCCGGACATCGGGTCGCGAAGACCCAGGACTACCTCGCCCAGGCGGGGGCCGACATCTTCGGCGAGTACGTGTTCCACGAGGAGGCGCAGCGCCACTACCTCGCGAAGCCGATCTTCCAGAAGCTGCGGCGCACGATCGAGGGCCACGAGCCGTTCGACCCGGCGATCGTCGACGCCGTCGCGCACGGTGTGAAGGAGTGGGCGATGGCGCACGGCGCCACCCACTACACCCACTGGTTCGTGCCGATGACCGGCTCCACCGCCGAGAAGCACGACTCGTTCCTCGCGCCGACCGGTGACGGCCGCACGATCGCGGAGTTCTCGGGCCGCAACCTCGTCCAGGGCGAGCCCGATGCGTCCTCGTTCCCGTCGGGGGGGATCCGCGCGACGTTCGAGGCGCGGGGCTACACGGCGTGGGACGTGACCTCGCCGATCTTCCTCCAGGTCGAGCCGAACGGCGTCACGCTCACGATCCCGACCGCGTACGTGTCGTTCACCGGGGAGGCGCTCGACCACAAGATCCCGCTGCTCCGGTCGCAGGAGGCGCTCGGGAAGCAGGCGCTGCGGGTCCTGCGCTGGTTCGGCAACACGTCCGCGCAGCGGGTGTTCACGACGATCGGGCCGGAGCAGGAGTACTTCCTCGTCGACCGGCGCCTCGCCGAGCAGCGCCCGGACCTCATTCTCACCGGGCGGACGCTGTTCGGGGCGCCGTCTCCCAAGGGGCAGGAGCTCGAGGATCAGTACTTCGGCCCGATCCGCGAGCGGATCCTCGCGTTCATGATGGACCTCGATCGCGAGCTGTGGCGGCTCGGCATCCCCGCGAAGACGCGCCACAACGAGGTGGCGCCCGGCCAGTTCGAGATGGCGCCGGTGTTCGAGCCGACCTCGGTCGGGTCGGACCACAACATGCTCGTGATGTCGACGATGCGGAAGCTCGCGCCGCAGCACGGGCTGATGCTGCTCATCCACGAGAAGCCGTTCGCCGGTATCAACGGCTCGGGCAAGCACAACAACTGGTCGATGTCGACCGACGAGGGGGAGAACCTCCTCGATCCCGGGCACGATCCCCACGCGAACGCCCAGTTCCTCGCGTTCCTGCTGGGCGTGATCCGGGCGGTCAACGTCCACGCCGACATCCTGCGGGCGTCGATCGCCGACGCGGGCCAGGATCACCGGCTGGGCGCGAATGAGGCGCCGCCGGCGATCATGTCGATCTTCCTCGGATCGCAGCTCGAGGACGTCATCACGCAGCTCGAGCAGGGCGCGGCGTCGGCCTCGAAGCGCGGGGAGGATCTCGCCCTTGGCGTGACATCCCTGCCGGTCCTGCCCAAGGACGCGACCGACCGCAACCGGACGTCGCCGTTCGCGTTCACGGGCAACAAGTTCGAGTTCCGGGCCGTCGGCTCGTCGGCGCCGATCTACTGGCCGCAGACCGTGCTCAACACCGCGGTCGCGGATTCGCTGGCGCAGCTCGCCGATGACCTGGAGGCGCTCAAGCCCGGCGACTTCGATGGGCTGACCCGGATCCTGTCGGGGATCGTGAACGCGAACAAGCAGGTGCTGTTCGAAGGCAACGGGTACTCGGAGGAGTGGCACGCCGAGGCGGCGCGCCGCGGCCTGCCGAACAACCCGACGACCGTCGACGCGCTGCCCGCGCTCACGACCCCGAAGGCGAAGGACGTGTTCGCGCGGTTCGGGGTGCTGTCGGAGCGCGAGCTCCGGGCGCGGGTCGACATCGCCTGGGAGCGGTACATCAAGGTCCAGGACATCGAGGCGAGCACGGCGCTCGACATCGCCCGGACGATGATCGTGCCCGCCGTGGCCTCGTATCTCGGGCGGATCGGCGGGGTGTCGTCGTCGCGCGGGATCGCGGCGGTGTGCGAGAAGGTCTCGGCGCTCGCCGACGACCTCGTGGACCGGATCGACGCGCTCGAGCACGCGCAGCACGCGGCGCACGAGGCGATCGGCGTCGAGGCGGAGGCGCGTGCCTTCGTGGACTCCGTGATCCCGGCCCAGAACGCGCTGCGGGAGGTGGTGGACGAGCTCGAGACGCTCGTCGCCGACGACCTCTGGCCGCTGCCGAAGTACCGGGAGCTGCTGTTCCAGTACTGAGGGGGAGAGGCGGGCGGGGCGCGCCGTTCGTTCCGCCCCGCCTCGCGCCCGCGTCACCTCACCGCCTGATCCACGGCGCGCCCATGCCTGTGAGGTATGCCGCAGCGGAAAGTCGCGTCAGGCGGGGCGGAGCTCGCCCACCAAGGCCTGATCGATCGCGAGCGCATGCCTGTGAGGTATGCCGCGGCCGGAAGTGGCGCCCACCGGGGTGGAGTACGACGACCGGGCCGGGACCCACCGCACGGGCATGCCTCTGAGGCATATCCCTGTCTGGAAGCAGCGCACAGCGGCGGCAACTGACCGCGAACTGCCTGGCAATCGCCGGGCAAGCCTCCCTCGCAATCCTCTCGGGTATGCCGAGGAAGCCGACGCGTCGCCGGGCGACCCTCGCCCAGCACCTGGGCGAGGACCGGGCACGATACCTGGCGCGGCGGATCGGCACCGCGATCCGAGAGGCCCGCCGGGCGCTCGGGCTTCGTCAGATCGACGTCGCGGCGCGGGCAGGGATCACGCAGCCGCACGTGAGCCGGATCGAGCGCGGCGTCCGACCGTACGCGGCGCTCGCCCCGCTTGCCGCCGTGGCTGCCGCGGTCGACGTCCAGCTCGCGGCGTTCATCGAGGCGCGTCCCGGCGCCGACCTGCCTCGCGACCTCGAGCACCTCCGCGGTCAGCGGCTCCTGATCACCCAGGCGAAGGTGGGAAGGTGG
>DASSPX010000093.1:0-11661 GCA_035699445.1 Candidatus Limnocylindrales bacterium
GGCCTCGAGGCGCTCTCCGCCCTCGCCGTCCGCTCGTCCCTGCAGCGGGCGCTCGAGGACGCCCAGGTGGACCGGCTGTTCACCGACGTCGAGCTGCCGCTCATCCCGATCCTCGCCCGGATGGAGGCGAGCGGCATCGCGCTCGATCGCGAGGCGCTGGCCGCGCTCGACGCCGAGTTCGAGGCGGAGATCGCCCGGCTCGAACGGGCGGTGTACGACGCCGTCGGCCACGAGTTCACGATCGGCAGCCCGAAGCAGCTGGGCGACGTGCTGTTCGAGGAGCTGCGGCTGCCGAAGGGCCGCCGGACGAAGACCGGCTACTCCACCGATGCGACCGTGCTCGAGGAGCTGCGCACCGTCCATCCGGTCATCGAGCCGGTGCTGGAGTGGCGGATCTACACGAAGCTCCGCTCGACGTACATCGAGGCGCTGCCGACGCTCATCGGCCCGGACGGGCGCCTGCACACGACGTTCCACCAGGCCGTGGCCGCGACGGGGCGGCTCTCGTCGTCAGACCCGAACCTCCAGAACATCCCGATCCGGTCCGAGCTCGGGCGGCGCATCCGGCGGGCGTTTGTCGCCGGCTCTGAGGGCACCACGCTGGTCGCGGCCGACTACTCGCAGATCGAGCTGCGGATCCTCGCCCACGTATCGGGCGACCAGCACCTCGCGGACGCGTTCGCGCGCGAGGCGGACATCCATCGCGAGACCGCGGCCCGCGTGCTCCACAAGCCGCCCGAGGAGGTCACCGCGGACGAGCGCTCGATGGCGAAGATGGTGAACTTCGGCCTCGCGTACGGGATGAGCGACTTCGGGCTCTCGAGCCGTGCCGGCATCAGCCGCCAGGAAGCCCAGGAGTTCATCAATTCGTACTTCGCCGCGTACTCGGGCATCAGCTACTACATGATGGAGATCAAGGAGCGGGCGAAGCGCGAGGGCCAGGTCGCGACGCTCCTCGGCCGGAAGCGGCGGATCCCGGAGCTCGAGGCGCGCAACCCGTCGCTTCGCGCGGCGGGCGAGCGGATGGCGATCAACATGCCGATCCAGGGGACGGCCGCGGACATCGTGAAGGTCGCGATGATCCGGCTGGACCGGCGGCTCCGCGACGAGCGCCTACGCGCGCGGCTGCTGCTCCAGGTCCACGACGAGCTGCTCCTCGAGGCGCCCGTGGACGAGGTGGACCGGCTGATCCCCATCCTGCGCGAGACGATGGAGAACGCGCTGCCGCTGTCGGTGCCGCTCACGATCGACGTCAAGGTCGGGCGGTCGTGGGAGGGCATGACGCCCGTCTCCCGCCGCGACGCGGTCCTCGCCGAGGCGGACGAGGCGCCCCCCGTCAGCGTCTGATCGCCCCGGCCGGCTCCGGGGGCGTGTCGCGCCGCCGGAACGCGGGCGCGAGCGCCGCGCACGCAAGCCCCGCAGCGAGCGGCAGCACGAAGGCCGTCGCCAGCCCGACGAGATCGGCCGTGATCCCGACGAGCAGCGGCGCGACGAAGAAGCCGAACCGGGCCGTCCACGACACGGACGCGATCGCATCCGCGCTGCGCACGCCGGGCCGGTGCGCGGCGGCGTCGACCATGGCCGGGAAGATCGGCGAGGCGCCGATCCCGACCAGGGCGAAGCCCGCGATCACCACGGGCACGAGCCCCGCGAACCCGCCGACCGCCACGACCGCCAACCCCGCGCTCGCGATCCACCCTCCCGCGCGGGCAACGGCCACGTTGCCCCAGCGATCGATCCAGCGGTCGTTCGTGAGGCGCCCGAGGGTCATCATCGCCGTGTACACGACGAACCCGATCGCCGCGACGCCGAGTCCGGCGGCGAGCACCTCAGCGAGGTACACCGAGCTCCACGTCTGGGCGGCATCCTCGAGCGTCACCCCGAGCAGGCCCGCGAGCGCGACCGGCCAGAGCCGGCGAGCGAGACGGAGCGGGCTCAGCGCGGTTGCCGCGCCCGACCGCTCGTCCGCGTCCTCCTGGTGGCGCTCGTCGACCTCGCGACCGCCGAGGAGCCAGGGTGACACCGCGAGGGTGAGGATCGCGTACGCCCCGGCGACGACGGCGAGGTGGACGGCGAGCGGCACGCCGAGCGCGGCCGCGACCGCCGCGGTCGCCCCGCCGACGAGCGTTCCCGCGCTCCACAGGCCGTGCAGTCCGTGGAGGATCGACCGCCCGTAGTGACGCTGCACGACCACCCCATGGGCGTTCATCGCCGCGTCCATCACCGCGTCGAGGGCCCCGAGGCACAGCAGCGTCCCCGCGAGGGCCAGCCACGACGGGGCGAGGCCCACGCCGACGAGGGCGAGCGCGTAGCCGACGCCGCACACGACGGCGACCGCGGCGCTGCCGAACCGGGCCACGAACAGCCCGGTGAGGGCGCCCGCAACGATGCCGCCCACGGGCCCCGCGGCGATCGCCGCCCCGAGCTCCGCATTCGACAGCCCGAGGGCGTCCTTGATCGCCGGGAGCCGCGGCAGGACGTTCGCCAGCATCGATCCGTTGACGAGGAACAGGGCCGCGACGGCGATGCGGGCGCGGCGCAGACGGGCAGGCGTGAACGCGGCGTGGGCTTCCGGGATCACGCCGGGAGCGTAGCGCTCCAGCCGACCGGCGATCTGCGCTACGTTGCGGCCGATGCCCGAGTTGCCCGAGGTCGAGACCGTTGCGCGTGACCTCCGCCGCCGGCTGCTGCCGCCCGGAGCCACCCCGCCGCGAATCACGGACGCGCGCGTGTCCTGGGAGCGCACCCTGCGCAACGTGACGCCCGACGCGTTCGCCGAGGGCGTGCGCGGGCGGCGAATGGAGGCGATCGGGCGTCGCGGGAAGCAGCTCGTGCTCGACCTCTCCGACGGCGCCTTCCTCACGATCCACCTGAAGATGACGGGGCAGCTGTTCGTGGTGCCGACGGACCGTCCCGTCGACCCGTACGAGCGGCTCGCGCTCGCCCTCGATGACGGTCGCGAGCTCCGCTTCCGGGACATCCGCAAGTTCGGCCGGGTGGGGCTCTACCTCGCCGACGACGACCCGTTCGACGAGGTCGGGCCGGAGCCGCTCGACCCGGCGTTCACGCTGGCCGCGTTCCGCGCCCGGATCCGCGGCCGGCGCGCGCGGCTCAAGCCGCTGCTCGTCGATCAGGCGTTCCTTGCCGGCGTCGGCAACATCTACGCAGACGAGGCCCTGTGGCGCTCCCGGCTCCATCCGCTGCGATCCGCGGCGACCCTGCGTCCGGCCGACGAGCGGCGCCTGTATGCGCACCTTCGTGCGGTCCTCGCGGAGGCCGTCGAGCGCCGCGGGTCGTCGATCGACGACTACACCGCCCCGGACGGCGACGGGGAGATGCAGGAGCGGCTCGACGTCTACCAGCGCACGGGCGAGCCGTGCCGCCGCTGCGGCCGGCCGATCCGGCGGATCGTGATCGGGATCCGCTCGACGCACTTCTGCTCGTGGTGCCAGCGGCTCGGCACGGACGAGCGGGTCCGGGCGCGGGCGATCCTCGCCACGATGACGCCTCGGCATCGGGCGCTCGGCGTGCCTCGCACGGAGCGGACCCGACGCGCCGCGGCAGCGCGACGCGCTGCGGCCCGTGAGGCGGCCCGGTGAGCCTCCTCCGCCTGGAGGGCGTCACCCGTGAGGTGGGCACGCTCGTGATCCTCGACCGGATCGATGCCGCGATCGCCGCCGGCGACCGGATCGGCCTCGTGGGACCGAACGGCGCCGGAAAGACCACGCTGCTGCGGATCGCGGCCGGCCGTGATGAGCCGGACCGCGGAACGGTCGCCCGCCGGCGCAACCTGACGATGGGGCTGCTTGCGCAGGAAGCGCACTTCGATGCGGCATTCATGGCCGCGCCGGACCTGCGGACCGCGGTCCGCGCCGGTGCCGCGCACCTGATCGAGATGGGCGAACGGCTCGCCGCGCTCGAGGAAGGCGGGCACGCGGGCGAGCACGACTATGCCGAGCTCCAGCACCGGTTCGACGTGCTCGGCGGCTACACGCTCGACCAGCGGGTCGACGAGGCGCTCTCGGGCCTCGGGTTCGCGCGCGAGGAGTGGTCGCGGCCGCCGGAGACGATGTCGGGCGGCCAGCAGACACGCGCCGCGCTCGCGCGGCTCGTGATCGCGAATCCGGATCTGCTCCTGCTCGACGAGCCGACGAACCACCTCGACATCGCGGCCCTCGAGTGGCTCGAGGAGCACCTCCGTCGTCGGGCGGGCGCGCTCCTCGTGGCGTCGCACGACCGCGCGTTCCTCGACGCCACCGTCACGCGGATCTGGGAGCTCCGGGAAAGGCGACTGACGGCCTTCCGCGGCGACTACCGCTCCTACCACCGCCAGCGCGAGGAGCGCGACGCCCGCGCGGCGAAGGAGTCGCTGTCCCAGGCGCAGCAGATCGAGCGGGAGCGCGAGCTCGTCCAGCGCTACCGGAGCCACCGCAAGTTCTCGAAGATGCACGAGCACGAGGCGCGCCTCGAGCGGCTCCAGGCCGAGCGGATGGAGGGCCCGAAGGCGGGCCGCGCCCTCCGCCTGCCGGGGGCCGGGCTCACGGGCGGTCCCGTGCGCAGCGGCGAGCTCGTCATCCGGCTCGAGGATCTCGCGGTGGGCTACCTGCCGGGCCGCGGGGCGGTGGACCGGGACGGGGCGCCGGCCAGGGCGCCGGTGGTCGTCGCCCGGGCGCCGTTTCTCGCCGCCCAGCGGGGGGAGCGGCTCGGGATCGTGGGGCCGAACGGGGCGGGCAAGACGACGCTGCTCCGCACGATCGCGGGCGAGCTGCCGCCGATCGACGGCGGGCTCGCGTTCGGCCACCAGGTCCAGCCCGGCTACCTCGCCCAGCTGCGCGATGCGGCGATCCCCGGCACCACGGTGCTCGACGCGCTGCTCGAGGCGATCCCGGTGACGCCGGGCGAGGCGCGCGGCTACCTCGCGCGGTTCCTGTTCCGCGGCGACGACGTGTTCAAGGAGGTGCGCTCGCTGTCGGGCGGCGAGCGTTCGCGGCTCGAGCTGGCGCTCCTCGGGATCATGCCCTCGAACCTGCTCCTGCTCGACGAGCCGACGAACCACCTCGACATTCCGGCCCGCGAGGCGATCGAGGCGTTCCTCCTCGAAACCCAGGCCACGCTGCTCGTCGTCTCGCACGACCGCCGGCTGCTCGAGACGATCTGCGAGCGGCTATGGGTCGTCGACGAGGGCCTGGCCGTGCCGTTCGATGGCGGCTACCGCGCGTGGCGTCAGGCGGTTGCCGACGGCTGGACGGTCGAGGCGGAGGCCGCTCGGCGGGAGCGACGTGGTGGTTCGCGCGCGGCCTCGTCGACCCCGGGCGCCCGTGAGACGTCGGTGGCCCAGGCTGCGGCCTTGCCTCCGGGCGGGACCGCGACCGTGACGGCGCCGCGGGACGCGGCGCCGCGCCGCCGCCGGGTCCGGTTGTCCAAGGAGGCGTATCGGCGACGGCGGGAATCGATCGACGAGGAGCTCTCCCGGCTGAGCCGGCGCAAGAGTCACCTGGAGCTGGCGCTGTCGGACCCGGCGGTGGCGGCGAACTTCGTGGAGCTGCGGCGGATCACGAGCGAGCTCTCGGACGTGACGTCCGCCCTCGCCGCCGCCGAGGACGCCTGGCTCGAGCTCGAGGAGCAGCGACCATGAGCAGCAGGAGCGCCCCGGTCCGCACGGTGCGGATCGGCCTCACCGGACCGATCGGCTGCGGCAAGTCGACCGTGGCCCGCAGACTCGAGGATCTCGGGGCGGTCGTGATCGACGCCGACCAGGTCGCGCGCGAAGTGACCGCGCCCGGCACGCCCGGCCACGACGCGATCCTCGAGCGCTTCGGCGGCACCGTCACCGGTGATTCGGGCGTCCTCGACCGGGCGGCGCTGGCGAGGATCGTGTTCGTCGACCCGGCCGCCCTGCACGATCTCGAGGGGATCGTCCATCCGCTCGTACGGCCCGCCATCGAGGCCCACATCCGCTGGGCCGAGGAGCATCGCGCGCCGGGCGTGGTCGTGGAGGCGATCCGGCTCGTGGAAGGCGGGCTTGCCGCCGTGTGTGACGTCGTCGTGCTCGTGACGTGTCGGCGCGAGGACCAGCTCGCCCGGCTGGCCGCCCGGGGTGTGGACCCGGATGACGCCGGGCGCCGCATCGCCGCCCAGGCGGGGCTCGTCGAGCGCGTCCGCTCGTCCGTCGAGCCGATCGTGATCGATACGACCGGGCCGGAGGAGCGCACGGTGCGGCTGGTCGAGGAGCTGTGGGAGCAGCTCCTCGCGGCACGCGGCCCCTCCGAAGGGATGCGCCAGGATCATCGTTGACGACCTGAACGGCCGCGCACGCGGCTTCAGCCGTGTCTCCGATGCCCGTCGCTCATCGCGACGGCGGGTGCGGCCCCCAGATCGGGTCGGTCGGTCGCCGGCGATGTGGGTCGCACATCGCGAGGGGTGGCGGAACCGGTCCGGGCGCGGAGGGATCTCCCGGAAACCGCTGGGCGCGCAGAACGAAGGGCCGCCCGGTCGGGCAGGCCGACCGGGCGGCTGGGAGGCGCGCCGGGTCAGCGACGCGCGACGGAGAGGCGGCGTCGGTCGGGTGGGCTCACCCGTCGTGCCCGGAGGGCGGACCGGCTACGGAGCGGGGCTGGCGGACGGCGAGGCGGGAGACTCGGCCGTCGTGGTCGGTGACGGAGGAGGGGTGAGGCGGGGGATCGGCGGCGGGCTGGCGATCGGGCCGTCACCGGCCGGGTACGTCTCCGGGATCGGCAGCCCGTACCGGGTGATGACGCGGTTCGTCGTCGCGCCCAGCGCGGACACGTCGAGGATCCGGGTGTCGATCTCCGGGCGCAGCGCCATGCTGAACGACGCGGTGCCCGACGCCTGGAGGTGGCTGATCTCCTCGGCGACCGGGAGGGTCGCCTTCAGGACGTAGAACGTGCCCTGCTTCGCGAGGACGAGCATGTCCTGGTACGTGATCTTCGTCGACCGGTCGGTGTAGTACCGGCCCTCGTCGAGCACCGACTGGGGCACGTTCACCGTGGCGGTCACGAACACGTCCACGGTCATGTTCGGGCCGATGAGGCCGCCGGCGGCACGGTCGTCGGGCACGGTGACCGACACGGCACGCCACGCCTCCGAGTCGGGCGCCACGGTCTCGTCGGGGCCCAGGATGCTGAACGCCCCGCCCGCGGTCGTGGACGCGAGCAGGTTCGTCGTGACCAGCTGGCCGGCAAGGACCGGCACGGCGAGGACCCGCCCGACGACGAGGTTCGGATCGGCGATCACGCCCTCGCGGTTCGTGTCGTCGATCGGGACGTCGCGGACGAGCACGTCCTCCGCCTCGATCGGCTTGCGCGGCGGGATCGCGCGCGCGGCAACGACGGCAGGGATGCGCTGCAGCCCGGCCTGACCGGCCTGCTGCTGCGCCTGGTTGATGAGGAAGAACGCCGCGCCGCCGGCCGCCAGGGCCAGCACCACGCCCGCGACGATGATCCATCGCCCCCGCTTCGAGGGGTCCTTGTATTCCATCTCCATCGGTTGCCTCCCGGGTGCGGTCGACGCGCTGCGCCGCCCGCCTTCGGTTCGTGCCGTGCCCTCTCGGCTAGGTCCAGGGCACCAGTCGCGCCACCTGACCGCGGCGCAGCCGGTTGTCGTTGGGATCGCTGATGACAGGGGTGATCGCGTACGCCGAGACGGCGTTCGAATCCATCGCCGCGACACGCATGACCGCGAAGCCGACGATGTCGACGTACTCCTGGTCGCCGGCGGAGCTCGCCGTGGCGACGTTGACGCTGATCGGGACCACCCGGGTGACCTGGAGCCCGTCGCCGTTCACGCCACACGCGCGGACCGCGAAGTTGTACGCGCCGGGTGCCATCGTCCCCGTGTTGATCGACAGGGTGACGTTCGTGCCGCTGCCGCCGCCCGGGGCGACGCCCGTGGCCGAGAACGACACGCTGCCCATGCCCGACGGGAGCGATCCGCCGGGTAGGGGCTCGAGGAACAGGTGCACACCGGTGCCGTTGAAGGCGGAGCCGGATCGCCGGAGGTTGATCGTGAACGTCACCGTGTCGCCGGCGTTGGACGCGGTCTTGAGGGCCGCGTCCGAGGAGAGCGAGAAGTCACGGCCGACCGTGCCGAACCGAACCGCGGCGGGGCGGAGCTTCGTCGTCAGATAGGGGCTGCCGGCCTGGCCCTGGATCCAGATCGTGTGGATCCCCGCGGTCGTTCCGGCCGGCGTCGTGACGTTCGTCATCGTCACGGTCTCGCCCGATCCGAGCGAGGGCGTCACGGGATCGGGGGTGTACGTCACCGGATCCGTGCCGCCCGAGATCACGGACGTGAACGGGTTGGTCGTCGGACAGACCGCCGCGGGTCCGGAGCTCGTGGCGAATTCGTCGGCGACCGTCGACAGGTCGACCGTGCCGCTGAACGCCTGGTTGCGGGACACCTTGAACGATCCGGCGGTTGCGGTCGTGCCGCTCGTGGGCAGGGCGATCGTGCCGGGATCCCCGAGCGAGAAGTCCGGAATCTCCATCGTGATCCCCGGATAGACGGCGACCAGGATCTCGTCGCCGGGCGCGAAGCGGCTGCTGAACGCCGCGATCGCGATGCCGGCGGAGTTGCCGTCGAGCGTCGCAACCTGGTTGTTCGGGTCGGGCGGGGTGACGGCGGGGGCGAACATCGGCCCCGGGTAGCCGCCGGCGGTGAACCAGGCGGCCTCCATGTCCTTGAGCGTGTTCGCATTCGTCGTCGGGGTGACGCCGTTGTAGTAGATCTGCGACACGTCGCTGGCGAAGTTGCGGATGTCGAGATTGATGAAGCCCCGGAAGTCGGCGCCGTTGTCGGGATCGGCACCCGAGCCGAGGATCTCGACGATCGGTCCGTGGTTCGCGCGGTCGTTGTCGGGCGAGCCGGGATCGAACGCGGCGCCGGCGTTCGGGCTCACCCGCAGCGCACTGTCGGTCTCCGTGCCCAGACAGGCCGTGTCCGCGGTCGCGAAGAAGTCCATGAACTGGTTCTGGTTGTCGTTGCAGGGATAGGAGCCGTTGCTCGGGCCCGGGGCATTGACGAAGCGCCGGACAGCGATGGGCAGCAGGTTGCCGCGGAGCTGGACGCGAGCCTGGCCGTAGATCACGTTCTCCTGGAGTCCGACGATCCGGCCGAACGTGTACGGGATGTGGTTGTGGACGGCTACCCGGACCTCCCCCCCGGAGATGAGGATCCCTTCGAGCAGCCAGGCAGGCTCGCCCGCGTGGCCCGAGGCGTACACCTCGCTTCCGGCTCCGGGCGGGAGATACGGGGTGATCCCGTTGGGCGGAGCCTGGAAGTTCCGCGCGATGACGGCCATGCCCTCGGCCCGGGCGTCGGCGTCGCTTGCACCGCGGATCATCGCGTTCGCAACCGCCAGCGCGCCCGCATCAGCGGCGTTCTGCAGGTAGCGCTTCTCCATGTAGAAGCGGCCGATGTCGATCGCGAGCCCCGCCGCCGCGAACAGCGCGACGAGCGCGAGGGCGAAGATGACGAGGACCTGGCCGTGTGGCCCCGAGGGTTGGCGCGCCGCGCGCCCGGCGGAGGCCGCGACCATCAGTTGATCACCATCGTCGTCTCGCCCGTGAGCGCGAGTCGTCCCCCGGCGTCCCTGGGCAGCAGGTTCGCGATCAGCGGGATGAGGATGTCCTGGTGGTAGACCGCCCGGACGGTGACCCGGTAGCCCTGCCGCGGATCGTTGTCGGTCACGCCCGCGGGCAGCGTGTACGTCACCGTGAGGTCACCGGTGACGTAGGTCACGGTCGTACCGCTCGTCGTCGACGTCCAGGTGCTCGAGTTCGTGAACTGCGGCGCCGTCTTCGACAGCGCGTTCATGGCCCCGGTGAGGGTCGTGCGGATCCGCTCGTTTCGGTTCAGGTCGTTGACCGAGCGGACCGTCGCCCGGTCGTAGACGTAGATCGATCCCTCGCGGGCGGCCTCGCGCACCGCGTTCGTGAGGGTGATGTACGTGTTGAAGATGAACCCGAACTGGATGACCCCGAGGAGGAGCAGCAGGAGCGGCCCGACGATCAGGCTGAACTCGACCAGGCTCTGGCCGCGTGCGGTGTGGCGGCGGCGCGCTGGTCGGATCGCGGGCATGGAACGCCGGAGTCGGGGTGCCATCGGCCCGGAGTGTCCGAAGGGCGGCTGCCCGGAGCCATGACCCATCCGTCCCTCGGGGGCGTCACCACCCGTACGTGGGGCGGGGACGTCACGCACCGGAGGCGGCCCTCGACCGCCCCGCTCCAAGGCCTTGCGACCCGCTGGACCGGATCGAACGCTCGTTCGGTTCGGGCCCGGTCGGTGCTACGATCGGCACGTGCCCGACTTCCAGCTCGTCGCCCCGTTCCAGCCCACGGGCGACCAGCCCCAGGCGATCGAGAAGCTCACCGACGGCCTCGGGCGTGGTCTCCGCCACCAGACGCTGCTCGGCGTCACGGGGTCGGGCAAGACGTGGACGATGGCCAACGTCATCGCCCGCCATAACCGCCCGACGCTCGTGCTCGCGCACAACAAGACGCTCGCGGCCCAGCTGTACGCGGAGTTCCGGGAGTTCTTCCCGGACAACGCGGTCGAATACTTCGTCAGTTACTTCGACTACTACCAGCCCGAGGCGTACCTGCCGCGCAGCGACACGTACATCGAGAAGGACAGCTCGCGGAACGAGGAGATCGACCGGCTCCGCCACGCCGCCACCCACGCGCTGTTCGAGCGCCGCGACGTGGTCATCGTCGCCAGCGTGTCCTGCATCTACGGCCTGGGCGCGCCGGTCGACTACGGCGCGACGGTGCTCAAGCTCCGGGTCGGCGGCCAGTACCGGCGCGACGGCGTGCTGCGCCACCTCGTCGATCTCCAGTACCAGCGCAACGACACGGCGCTCACCCGCGCCCGGTTCCGGGTCCGCGGCGACACCCTCGAGATCGGGCCCGCGAGCTCGGAGGAGATCGTCCGGGTCGAGTTCTTCGGCGACGAGGTCGAGCGGATCACGGAGCTCGATCCGCTCACGGGCGAGATTCTCGCGGAGCGCAAGGAGCTCAACGTCTACCCCGCGACGCACTACGTCACGCCCGCCGACAAGCTGAAGCTCGCCATCCGCGACATCGAGCTCGAGATGGAGGAGCGCGTCGGGGAGCTGGAGGCCGAGGGACGTGCCCTCGAGGCCGCTCGCCTGCGCCAGCGCACGACGTTCGACCTCGAGATGATGCGCGAGCTGGGCTACTGCACCGGCATCGAGAACTACTCGCGCCACCTCTCGCAGCGCGAGCCGGGCAGCCGTCCGTGGACGCTCCTCGACTACTTCCCGCCCGACTGGCTGCTCGTCGTCGACGAGTCCCACATGACGATCCCGCAGGTCGTCGGCATGTACAAGAACGACCGCACGCGCAAGGAGATCCTCGTCGACTTCGGATTCCGGCTGCCGTCGGCGCTCGACAACCGGCCGCTGACGTTCGAGGAGTTCGAGGGCCACCTGAACCAGGTCGTCTACGTCTCGGCGACACCCGGCCCCTACGAGCTCGAGCGAAGCGAGCAGGTCGTGGAGCAGCTCATCCGGCCGACCGGCATCGTCGACCCGCCGATCACCGTCCGCCCGACCGAGGGGCAGATCGACGATCTCCTCGAGGAGGTCCGCAAGCGCGTCGAGCGCGGCGAGCGGGCGCTCGT
>DASSPX010000094.1:0-5484 GCA_035699445.1 Candidatus Limnocylindrales bacterium
GCTCATGCAGGAGCTGGCGGAGGAGGTGGCGCCGCACCTCTGAGGTCCGTCAAGCGTCGCGTGCCTAGAATCGCGACCCATGCGCACCTGGACCGGTCGTGTCTTCATCGGCATCAGCCTCGACGGCTTCATCGCGCGCCCGGACGGGGACATCGACTGGCTGGAGGGCGCCTCCATGACCGGCGATCACGCCCCGGGCGATCCGGACCTGCCCGATGACCACGGCTACGCGGCCCACATGGCGTCCGTCGACCATCTCGTCATGGGACGGGGCACGTACGAGAAGGTGCTCACGTTCGGGGGATGGCCGTTCCCCGACCATCGCGTCGTCGTCATCAGCAGCACGCTCGAAAGCGACGACGACCGGATCACGATCGTCCGATCCGTCGACGCCGCGGTCCGGCTCCTCGACGAACGGGGCGCCCGCGGTGTCTATGTCGACGGTGGCCGGACGATCCAGGCGTTCCTTCGCGAGGGGCTGATCGACGAGCTCGTGATCACCCGGCTGCCGGTCCTGATCGGCGAGGGGTTGCCGCTGTTCGGCCCGCTCCCCCATGACATCCACCTGATCCACGAGGGCACGGTCTCCACCGGCGGCAGCGGCTTCGTGCAGAGCCGGTATCGCGTGCGGCGGGACCCGGTCAACCGCTCGTAGCGGTTGCCTCCTCGCTGGGGCTCGGGAACCGGTCGGCGGTCGTGTCAGGCCGACCGCGTGCCAGCCGTTCCTCCAGCATGGCCAGGAATGGCCGGGCGCCGAGGCGTGCGAACGTCTCGCGTGCAGACTCGCCCGCCGACCGGACGTCCGGATGGCCGGGGCCGATCGTCGATGCCAGGAGCAGCCCGACATGCGCCGAGCGCCACACGAGGCCCATGCGCTCGTACTCGTCGCGAACGGCGCGCGCCTCCCGGATCGCCTCGTCTGTCTGACCCTCGAGCGCGAGGAGGCCGGCCGAGATGAGCCGGCGATCGAGGGCGATTAGGCGCCGGTGACCCGGAACCGCTTCCAGCTGGCCGAGCGCCCGGCGAGCGCGTGCCGCGTCGCCGCCGTACAGGGAGGCGAGACCGGCAAGAAAGGACGCCGACGGTCCGTTCAGCGTGTCGCCCGGGGCGACGTCCATCCAGCGGTCGGCGGCCTCCGCGAACCTGCCCTGTGCGAAGTCGGCCTCCGCCCGCAGCGCGGACACGTTGGCGCTCGCTGACGCGTCCTCGAACGACAGTCCCCACGCGATCAGGCGCTCCATCTCGCCCCTGACGTCCTCGCCGCGGGCGATCTCGTACGAGAGCCGGAACCAGGACGCCAGGTTCGCCCCGAACTCGTCCGGGCTCTCCTCCCGCATCGTGGCCGTCTCGCGCATGGCGCGTTCCCAGTGGCCGAGCTCAAGCGCCGCCGTTGAGAGGTTGCCGGTGAGGGTCTGCACGAAGCCGCGCAGGCCGAACCTTCGGGCGATTTCCATCGCCTCGTCCGCGGCGGCGTAGGCGTCGGCCGGCGTGGGAGCGGTGACGCCGAGGTTGAGCCGTCCGCGCAGCGCGGTCGTGACCAGCCCGCGCGACTCGGCAAGCTCGATGCCGGTCCGGATCGCGCCGCTCCCCTCGTATCGGCGCCCGAGGTTGCTCAAGGCCGTGCCCCGCGTGATGAGCACGTCGCTCACGACATCGACCAGATCGAGCCGCTCCGCCGCCTCGAGGGCGCGATCCGCCGCCGCCACCGCCTGGACATGCTGCTCGCGCAGGAAGTGTGCGCGGGCCAGCTGGCCCAGGAGTGCCGCAGTCCCGGGTCCGGTTGCCGTCCCGCCCGCGCCGATGAGCTCCTCGGTCGCGGACTCCAGCAGGGCCAGGCCCACGTCGCGTCGCAGCGAGCTCACCGTGACCTCGCCGAGCTTCGCGATCGTGCCGGCGGTGGCGTCGGCGTCGCCCAGGGCACGCCGGAGCGCGACGGCCTCCTGGAGCCGTTCGATGGCTTCGTCGCCGAGGCCCCCGTGGGCCGCCGCCCAGCCGGCCCGCTCGAGCAGTTCGGCCACTTCGGCCTGATCGGCCGTCACGGCACGCGCCTGGTCGAGCAGTCCGACTGCCTGAGTCAGCGATCCGAGGCTGATCGCGCGCTCTGCGGCGGCACGGAGCGCGATCCGTGCCTGGGCGGCGAGGGCATCCGCCTCCGGGCCGCTCGCCGCGTTCGCGTGCGCGGCGAGATAGTGCCCGGCGAGCGCTCCGGCAATCTCCTCCGTCTCGAGGCTCTCGAAGAACCGGGCGGCGGCGATGTGCCTGACCTTCCGGTCGGCCTTCGCGAGGGTGTTGTAGGCGACCTCGCGGATGAGCGCCTGGACGAACGCATACTGGCCGCGCTCCGGCGACCGGGGGTCCATGTCGAGCGTGAGCAGCTCGCGGCGGACGAGCGCGCGAAGGCGAGGCTCGAGCTCGCCCTCGGGAGTGCCGCTCACGGCTGCCAGCCCTGCGAGCGTGAAGCTCTGGCCGAGCACGGCAGCGTCGGAGATCAGGCCACGATCCGCGGCACCGAGCGCGTCGAGCCGGCTCGCGATGAGCGCCGCGAGCGTCTCCGGGACGGCGATCCGGCTGAGGTCACCGACCGGCACGTACCGATCGCCCTCGAGCGCGAGCTTGCCTTCCGCCAGGAGCATCCGGACCATCTCGACCGCGTACAGCGGGATGCCGTCGGCGCGCCCAACGATCGTCGCGACGGCGGCATCGGGGAGGCCCGGCACGAGGCCGTCGAGCAGCGCTCGCATCGCGTCCGGCGGCAGCGGGTCGAGGTACTGCGACGTGAAGCTGCGCTTGCTGGCGCCCCAGTCCGGACGGCGTTCCAGCAGCTCGGGACGCGAGAGCACCAGCACGAAGATCGGGAGGTTTCGGCTCCAGTCGAGCAGGTGGTCGACGAAGTCGAGCAGGCCGGCGTCGGCGAAGTGGAAGTCCTCGAATACGAGAACGACGGTCGACGTCGCCGCCAGCCGCTCGAAGAAGGTCCGCCAGGCAGCAAACAGCTGTTCCGAGCTCGGCGCGGCCGTCTCCATCCCGAGCAGGACCAGGAGCGCCTGTTCGACCCACCTCCGCTCATCCACGTCGGGCACGTGCTCCGCGACGGTTGTCGAGACCTTCGCGCGCGTGGTGGCCTCGTCATCGGTCTCGAGCAGACCGCATCGGACGCGCACCATCTCGCCGAGGGCCCAGAACGTGATCCCGTCGCCATAGGCCGGGGATCTCCCGTCGTGCCACCAGACGCGCTCGAGCAGGCCGTCGATGTACTTGAGGAACTCCCACGCCAGGCGGCTCTTCCCGATGCCCGCCGGTCCGATGACCGAGACGAGGCGGGCCCGCTGCTCGCGGCCCGTCGCGTGGAACAGGTCCTTGAGCAGCCGGAGCTCGGTCTCGCGCCCGACAAAGGGAGCCTCCCGCGCCTCGCGATTGCGGCCGCCGACCTGGGCGACGACACGCACCGCCCGCCATGACCGAACCGGGCTTGCCTTGCCCTTCAGCAGCTGGTCGCCCGCCTCCTCGAAGCTGACCGCCTGGGAAGCCGCCCGCTGCGTCGCCTCGCCCACGAGAACCGTCCCGGCGGGGGCAACCGACTGAAGCCGGCTCGCCGTGTTCACGAGGTCTCCCGCGACCATGCCCTGGTTCGCGGCGCCGATCGTGACGGCGGCCTCGCCGGTGAGGATGCCCACCCGCGCCTCGATCCCCGGCCCGAGGGCACCGACGGCATCGACCAGGTCGAGTCCTGCGCGAACGGCGCGTTCAGCATCGTCCTCGCGGGCGATGGGCGCGCCCCAGACAGCCATCACGGCGTCGCCGATGAACTTCTCCACCGTGCCGCCGTAGCGCTGGATGACGTCGGCGGTGAGCTCGAAGTAGGCGGTCAGGAGCTGGCGGGTCTCCTCGGCGTCTCGCCCTTCGGCGAGCGTCGTGAAGCCGACGAGATCCGCGAACAGGACCGAGACGACGCGACGCTCGGCGACGGGGGTGGGCGTGGCGACCCCTGGGCCGGGCGTGATGGCTGGCGCAGCCGGTTGTGCAGTCGACGCCGCGGGAGCGGCGAGCGGCGCTGCGCACTCGCCGCAGAACTTCGCGCTGGGCGGGTTTGCGCTGCCGCAGCCGGCACAGACCGACGAGAGGCGCGATCCGCACTCGCCGCAGAACTTCCGTCCCGGCTCGTTTGGCGTCCCGCAGCTCGAACAGATCACCCGCGCTCCTTGTGGCTGGACGCCCGAGCGTACAGCACCTTATGCGGGGATCGAGGCCTCGAGGAGCACGATCAGGCCGATCGGGATGGCGGCCAGGACGAGCTGGGCGAGGAGGATCACCGCGGCGGGCCGACGGGCGACCGGCAACCAGCGCGAGCCGAAGTAGCCGATGGCGAAGGCGTTGACGAGCACGAGCACGCCGAACAACCGCGCGGGCATGCCCTCGTCCGCCGTACGTTCGGGACCGACCACGACGAACCAGCCGGCCACGAGCGCGAACGCCGCCGCGGACACGACCATCGGCAGCCAGGCGCTCCAGTGACGCGCGAGCGTCAGCACGAGCCAGCCCGCATCATGGATGGCATGGAAGCGCTTCGATGACCGAGCATCCGCACGAACACGAGCATCGACACCATATCTCGTACGAGGAAGCCGTCCGGCAGTACCGCGAGGACAAGGATGCCGCGTTCCGGTCCCTGCCCGACAGCCCGATCCCGCACGCGGCGCGGGCATCGTTCACCGGACTGCCGTACTACGACGTCGACTCGGGCATGGTGGTCGAGGGGTTGACCCTCGAGCCATACCAGGGCGCGGAGCCTGTCCGGTTCGACATCCCCACCTCCGACGGGCGGCTCCTGCCCGCCGAGCGTGCGGGCGTGTTCCGGTTCGCCCTCGACGGAACGCCGCTCACGCTGACCGCCTATCGCGTGGTGGGGAGCGCCGAGGATGCGTCGCTGTTCGTGCCGTTCCTCGACGCGACGAGCGGCCGGGAGACGTACGGCGCCGGCCGGTACCTGGACCTGGAGCCCGACGAGGACGGCTCCTGGACGCTGGACTTCAACCTCGCCTACCACCCGTCATGCGTGTACGACCCGCAGTACTCGTGCCCGTTGACGCCCGCGGAGAACCGGCTGCCGATCCGGATCGAGGCCGGCGAGCGGCTGCCGGCGGAGGGCGGCTGAGTCAGCGCTCCGACTTCGGCGGAAGCGCGCCGACGTGGTCGAGCGAGCGCGCGACCCAGCGCGCTCCGTCCGGCGTCCCCACGAGCGAGGGCGGCAGGGTCACGTAGCCGCCCATCGGGCGCTCGCTCGGTCCGAACGGGCCGGCGCCCTCCAGCGCGCGCAGCTCGTCCAGACCGACCGGATCCAGCTTGATCCCGATATCGCTCCCGAAGAGGCCCATGAACATGTTCCCGTTCACGAACGCGCCGAGGTTGCCGAACATCGGCTTCACCGTCACACGGGAATCGGCAGGCACGAGCGAGAGGAAGCGCTCGATGTCGGCGGCCGTTGGC
>DASSPX010000095.1:0-14260 GCA_035699445.1 Candidatus Limnocylindrales bacterium
CCCCGGCCCACCAGCATCCCCGGTTCGTGAAGGACGCCCCGTCGGGCCGAGGGGGCGTCGTCGTGCCAGCCCTCAGGCCTCGCTGGTCACGAACGGCCGCGTCTCGCGCCACGGCCCGAGCACGAACGGCTCACCGGGCCACGTCGAGGTCGCCCCGCTGATCGCGAGCGGCGTCCGGGGATCAAGCAGCGCGAGATCGACGCCGAACGTCGCCGCGCCCTCCGCCGGGAGCACGATCCCGTTCGAGCCGAAGCACACCGGGAGCGCCCGGTGGCAGCCGCCGCTCGCCGCGGTCCCGTCCCCGCCGAGTCCCGTGAGATCGAGCTCGTCGACCACCGCGGCGCCGTCGATCTCGCGGACGGTCACCGCGAGCGCCACGTCCCCGACCTCGGCCACGAGCTCGAGCGCATCATCCGCCCGGTCCGCGATGCCCCGCACGACGATCCGCCACGCCCTGGCCTGGGGATCGGTGACGGCCACGTGCAGCGAGCCGTCGGTGTTCCGCTCGACCGTCAGCTCGGGAAACCGCCCGTCCACGTTCCCCTGGTCGTCCGGCTGGCTCGTCGGCGCTGAGGGCGCGGGCGCCGCCGAACAGGCGCCGATCAGGACGCTGGCAAGGAGGGCGACGGCCGCGATTCGGAGAGCCAAGCGATACCTCGGGACCGGGGACGGGACGACCCCGCGATGACGATCGATGGTGCCCCAATGGTTCCGCATCCGGGCTCGCGATACCAGCGACATCCGTCGCATTCGCGCGCCATCGGCAGGCACGAAGTGGCCCGGCCGCGAGGCGGTCGCGGCCGGGCCCGGAGGAGGAGGGCGATGGGGTTCAGCCCTTGACGGCGCCGCCCGTGATGCCGCGGACGAAGTACCGCTGGAGGCTCAGGAACACGACGATCGGGATGACCATCGAAACGAAGGCCGCGGCAGTCAGGAACTGCCAGCCGCCGCCGAAGTTCGTCGTCAGGTTGGCCAGCGTGACGGACAGCGGGTGGTTCTCCGGCACCGGCCCGAGGTAGACGAGCGCGACGAGGAGGTCGTTCCAGACCCACAGAAACTGGAAGATCACCAGCGATGCGAGCGCCGGCACGCTCATCGGCACCGCCAGCCGGAAGAACGCGGTGGCCGGGCCGGCGCCGTCGATCGACGCGGACTCCAACACCTCCTTCGGCAGGCCGCCGATGTAGTTGCGGAGCAGGTAGACCGCGAACGGCAGGCCGTAGCCGGTGTGGGCGAGCCACACGGCGAGGATCGTGCCGTTGATCTTGTTCCCGAGGATCTCGATGTCCCGGAACAGCGTAAGCACCGGGATGAGCGTGACCTGGAGCGGCACGACGAGCAGCCCCACCATCACGACGAACAGGATGTTCCGGCCCGGGAAGCTCATCCACGAGAACGCGTACGCGGCGAACGCGGCGATGAGCACGACGAGCACCGTCGCCGGGACCGTGATCACGAAGCTGTTGAGGAACGACTCCCAGAATCCGGCCCGGTTCAGGACGTAGTCGTAGTTCTGGAACGTGAACTCGTAGGGCGGCGCGAGCGCCGTCCACCAGCCGCTGCGGTTCGTCGCAGCCGCCGTCCGGAACGAGGCGACGAGCAGGCCGATGGCAGGGATCGCCCACAGGACCATGAGTGCCACGAGCACGAGGTGGAGGACGGCGCGTCCCCCGCCGCGCGCCCCGCGGCGCTGCTCGGTCCGCGCGCCGACCAGGACGGGAGCCTGCGCCTGCGTCATCGGATCGCCTCCTGCTGCCGGAACCGGCGGATGTTGAGGATCATCATCGGCACGATCGCGATGAACAGGACGACGGCGATCGCGGCGGCGCGACCCTGCTGGCCGCTGATGAACAGCTCGCGGATCATCCGGTTCGCGATGACCTCGGTCCCGAACTCACCGCTCGTCATGACGTACACGACGTCGAAGGTCTTCAGGGCGTAGATCACGATCGTCGTCGCGACGACCGCGATCGTGGGCGCCAGCAGCGGCAGGACGATCTGCCGGAACACCTGGACCTCGTTCGCGCCGTCCACCCTCGCGGCCTCGAGCAGCTCGGCGCTGATCCCCTTGAGGCCGGCGGACAGGATGACCATCGCGAACCCGGTGAGCATCCAGACGCCCACGATGATCAGCATGAAGTTGTTGATCGGCTCGGTGCTGATCCACGCGATCGGATCGCCGCCGGTGGCCGTGACCGCGGCGTTGAGCGTGCCGATGTTCGGGTTGAAGTCGTACATCAGGCGCCAGATGACGCCGGCGGCGACCCAGCTGATCGCCATCGGCAGGAACACGACGCTCTTGACGACGCCCTCGTAGCGGACGCGGTCCACGAGGATCGCCACCAGCAGCCCCACGCCCACGACGAGGCCCGTGAGGAACACGACCCACAGGGCGTTGTTGCGGAGCGCGATCAGCGTGTCCGGCGCGTTGAAGAACCACGCGTAGTTCTCGAGGCCGATGAACTCGTCGTTGCGGCGGTTGTAGAAGCTGCGCAGGATCGTCGAGATCGCCGGGTAGACGAGGAAGACGCCGAGGAACACGAGTGCCGGCGCGAGCCACAGCCAGGGGCGCGCGCGGGGCGACCAGCGCCGCGGGAGGCGGCGCAGGACGGCCTCGACGAGGAGGATGTAGCCGACCAGGACGACCGGGACACCGACGACGACGAGCGCCGCGGAGAGCAGCCGGTTGCCCAGGAGGTCATCAAGCATGGCCCGGTCCTCCGGTCGCGATGGCGGCGGAGGGAAGCTCCGCCGCCATCTGGCTCACGTCGAAGCGCTAGCCGCCGTAGGCGTCGGCCTGCACCGTGTCGAGCTCGCTCAGAATCGCATCGAGCTGGCTCTGGTCGGTCGCGAACCGAACGACGGCACTGAAGAACGCCTCGTTCATCGCACCCGGGAACTGGTCGGAGCCGTCGAACCGGAAGGTCTGGGCCTCCTGGAGGATCTGCGCCGAGCGGCGCGAGGTCTCGTCCGGGTAGGCATCGAGCGGCACGTTCCGGTTGCCCGAGATGAAGCCGCCCCGCTCGACCCAGATCTGCTGCGCCTCGGGCGTCAGGAGGTACTGGACGAGCGACCGGGCCTGCTCGGTGTCGTTGAACATCCCGAACAGGTCGCCCGCGCCCGTGATCGAGCCCGCGAACTGCTCGTTGATGTCCGGCATGACGAAGAAGTCGTAGTCGCCCTCCGCGGCGCCGGCCTCGTTCTTGAAGAAGTCGGTGATGAACGACGCCTGGTGATGGAGGAGGCAGCCCGGCGGATCCGAGAACATCGGGTTCGCGGCCGTGCCGAAGTTCGTGTTGACGATGTAGTTCGGGCCGCCATGGGACGCCGACAGCACCTCGCCGAAGGTCTCCCACGCCTGGCGGATCTCGGGTGAGGTCCACTTCTGCTCGCCGCGGACCCAGGCGTCGTAGACGTCAGGGCCGGACTGGCGGAGCACGATGTCCTCGAGCCAGTCAGTGCCCGGCCAGCCGGACGCACCGCCGGACTCGACGCCCACGCACCAGGCCGCGGCATCGCCACCAAGCTCCTGTGCCGCGCTCTGGGCCGACTGCTGCAACTCGTCCCAGCTCGCCGGCTCGCCAGCCGTCCAGTGCTTGGGGTTGAACCAGATCAGCCCCTTGACGGCGGCCTTCGTGAAGATGCCGATCAGGGTGCCGTCCTCGGCCGTGCCGAGCTCCGCGAAGCCGGCCGGCGTGGACGACGAGTACGCCTCGAAGTCGACGAAGTCGAGCGGCTTCAGGGCGCCCTGGTCGTACCACTCCTTCATCAGGCCCGGACCCGGCAGGCCCGCGAGATCCGGCAGGTTGCCGCCCGCGATGCCCGTCGTGAGCTGGGTCTGGAGGTCACGCGATCCGGTGTAGTTGACCGTCGCGCCGCTGCACTCCTCCCACGGAGCGACCATCGCGAGGAACGAATCCTGCTCGGCGCCGCTCCACGAGCCGACGACGCTGACCTCGCCGCCGATGTTCTCGCACTGGAAGCCGGTGCCGCCGCCGTCACCCGACGGCGACGCCGCCGGCGACTCGCCGGCGGGCGGCGATGCGGCCCCGCCGTCGGTGGTCGCGCCGGGGCTCGCACCACCGTCCCCACCCGAGCAGGCCGCGAGCACGAGCGAACCCACGACCAGCAGGGTCGCGAGGCGTCGCGCCGGGTGCCATGACTCCATCATCCGAGTCTCCTTTCTCCACGCTGCTCCGCTGTTCGGGGCAGCCTCCTCCACGGGATCTCCAGCCGCCCGAAGTGGACGGTGGTGGCTGTCTCAGGCACGTGTCATGGGCCGCCGGCGCCGTTCCACGCACCCTGCACGGGTGAGTGCGCCCGCCTCGGCGGCGGGGGCCCGGTCGACTGGCGAACGACGAGCTCGGTGGGCAGCACCGTCCGGGTGCGGACCGTGCGGCCGCCGACGAGGTCGAGGACGATCCTTCCCGCGGTTTCCCCCAGCTCGAACGCGGGGGTGTGGATCGTCGTCATCGGCGGGTCGGCATAGGCCGCAAGCGCGATGTCGTCGAAGCCCACGAGGGAGATGTCCGCCGGGACGCGCAGCCCGGCCTCGCGGAGGGTGCTCAGCACGCCGAACGCGACGACGTCGCTCGCGGCGAACACCGCGGTCGGGGGCTCCTCGAGCTCGAGCAGCGGGCGCATCGCCCGCTCGCCGCTGGTGGAGTCGAAGTCGCCCTCGGCGATCAGCTCCTCGTCCACCGCGAGCCCGGCGGCGGTGACCGCGTCGCGGTAGCCCTGCAGTCGATCGGCGGCGGCCGTATACGCGAGCGGCGCGTTCGTGATGCACGCGATCCGGCGATGGCCGAGCGCGGTGAGGTGCCCGACCGCACGCGCCGCGGCGGCGCGGTTGTCGACGTCGACGCTGGGCAGGTCGACGCCGTCGAGGGCGCCCTGGAGGACGATCGGGAACCCGTCGTCGGCGAGCTGGCGGAGCTCGTCGTCGTCCGAGCGCGGGCCGCTGATCACGAGGCCGTCCGTCTGGTGGGAGCGGACGAGATCCGCGTACGTGCCGCCGCCGGGGGGCAGTGGCTCGACGAGCACCCGGTAGCGATCGCTGCGCGCGGCCGAGACGAGCCCGCGCAGAGTCTCGGGCAGCAGGGCGTCCGCGGCCACGTGCTCGGGTGACTGGCGGAGTACCAGCCCGACCGTTCGGCTCGCCCCCTCGGCGAGCTGACGGGCCGGGGCATGCACGTGGTACCCGAGCTGCTCCGCGGCATCGAGCACGCGCTGGCGCGTCTCGGAGCTGATGCGCGCGTCCTCACGCTCGTTCAGGACGAACGAGACGGTCGTCCGGGACACACCGGCAAGTCGGGCGACATCCGCGCTCGTCGGGCGACGCCGAGCCACGTGCGACGCAAGCCTCCTGTGCAGGGCAGGGCCCGCAGGCCCTCGGCCGGGGATTGGGACGCGATCACAACGGGCCGCGATAACGCGCGTCAGTAACACGCGTTAGCGGATGTAATCACCAACGCGCGGGGTCGTCAACGGGGATTTCTCTTGCGGAATCGGATCCCACCGCCTTCCGGCGGGTGCTCCGGCCACAGATGCGCCCACGCACGGCTTGTCAGGATCTCCTTGCCAGGCAGGCGGGCGGGGCATGCCGCTATGCGGCGGCCTGGCCGCCCTCCGAGGAATCGAGGGCCGCGTGCAGCTCGGGTGCGTGGTCGTGCAGCCAGCGGCGCCAGCGGACATGATCGGGGACGCGCGCCTCGAGCAACGCCCGGAACCTCGGGCCGTGGCCGAACACCCGAAGATGGCACAGCTCGTGGACGACCACGGCTTCGAGCGCCTCCGGTGGCGCGAGGATCAGGCGCCAGGACAGCGAGAGCCGGCCGGCCCGGGAGCAGCTCCCCCATCGCGTGCGCGCGTCGCGGACGGTCACCGCCGCCGGTGAGACGCCGAGGGCCGCGGCGTGGCGCGCCACGGCGGCGATGACCGCCATCCGGGCGCGATCGCGCAGCCACGCCTCCAGCACCGCCTCGGGCGGCCGCCGCTCACGGGCGGCGACCGTGATCTCCAGCCGGTCCGTGACCGGGTCGTGGCGCACGGTCGATGCCGGAGCGCCGGCGACGTGCCGTACCCACACGGTGTGCGGTCGCCCACCGAACGGGATCGTGCGCCCGACGCCCAGCGGCGGCCGGGCGGCGAGCGCTCGACGCCGCCGCGCCTGGTCGGCAAGGTGTCGGCGGATCCACGCCTGCCGGTCTGCCAGGAATTTCTCGATCTGCGGTCCGGGCTGCGCCCACCCGCGTCGAGCGGCGGGCGGACACGAGACGATGACCCCCCGCTCGGGGTGCACCGTGATCCGGAGTCCGCGGCAGCGCGCCGAGCGACGGAGGAGGTAGTCGAGCGGCCCTCCGGGCAGGTCGGCGCGGGCGATCTGCTCGCCGCTGCCGGGCGTCATGAACCGGTCGCCCGCCAATCCTGCCCGCCGCACGCCTGCAGGCTATCCCCCGACGACGACCGTCTGCGTCGCCGTCGCGCTGGTCCCATCGTCGCCGACCGCCGTCAGGCTCACGACGTACCGACCGGCGTCGGCGTAGACATGGGTCGGGTTCCGCGCGGACGACGTCGTGCCGTCGCCGAAGCTCCATGTCCACGACACCGCGCCACGCGTTCGATTGTGGAACCGGACGGACAGGCCCTCGACCGTGACGTCGAACGCGACGAGCGGCTTGCCACCGGCGGGCGTCGGGGTCGGTGTCGGAGCGGCCGGCGGGGTCGCGGTCGCCGTAGGCGCGAGGGTCGACGGCGGCGGAGTCGGCGGCGTCGCCGTGGGCTGGGCGGGCGGCGGGGACGTGGGCGCGGAGGTCGCCGCGCCGCCGCCGGTCGAGCCGGCGCTCGGGAAGGGGGTCGAGGTGGCCGTGGGCGCGGGCGAGTCCGGCGACGGGGTTCCCGGACGGGGCGTCGCGGTTCGCGCGGGCGACGGAGTCGAGCCGTCGGGCGTCGGTCCACCCGGACGCGAGCCGCCGCTCGATCCGACGGACGGAGGTGCGGGCTCGGATGTGGGGGATCCGGGCGACGGCGTCTCGGGCGTAGGGGCGGTAGAGGGCTCGGTGGGTTCGCCCGTTCCCGCGAGATCCGAGGTGGGCGGGGCGGAATCGGTCGCGGTGGCGACGCCGCCAGGCACGGGACCGTGCGTCGGCGGGACCGGCGTGCGGGAGAGGGCCGAGATGCCGCCGCGGGGCACGCTCGTCGCGTCGAGCACTTCGCCCTCGAGCGCGGGCTTGATCGCGATCAGGCCGCCGATCGACAGCACCCAGGTGGCGGCGAGCACGGCCGTCAGCCGTCGTGGCAGCGGCCAGTGCAGCTGCCGTGCCGGCGCCCCGGGCGGATGGGCACGACGGGGCGCGTTCGGGATCGGCGGACGCATGCCGTGGACGCCTGCGGATCGCGGGCCGGCCGCGCCCACCCCGCGGTCGAGCAGCGGCCTCGACGTCCGGCGAGCCGGCTGTGGTGTCTCCTCGGGCGCGACCTCGCCCGAGACCGCCAGACGGCGGATCCGCCACGACAGCTCGGACTCGCCGTGCATCCGGTAGGTCCTGGCCGGCGGGGCGATGTGCCGGGGAACCGCTCGAGGCTCCGGCCAGGTGGCGGGATGGGAGCGTGCCGGGCGTTCATCGCCGTTGCGGTGACTTCCCCGCTCCATGGCCGAATGGCGTCGACGGACGACGAATCGCGTCGCCGCCAGCGCGATCGCCGATCCGGCAAGGAGAGCGACTGCGACGAGCTCAGGCCCCAAGCTGCCCTCGGGTGCGGCGAGTCCGGTGCTCGCTCGCACCGCATGCTACGCGACTGCCCCGCGTATTGTCGACCGAATGTTCGGATCCTCACCAGCCTGGTCGTGCTGCATGGAGGTGCCGAAGCGCGAAAAGCGGTAGCTACTCCGTCCTTGTCGAAGGTGCATCGAGGCACACGCTGGACCAGGGAGCAGGAGCAGGCGAACGACGCGCGGCGCGGCGCGAGGCGCCGGGCTCAGGCCTCGGCGATGACCCCCATCGAGACGCGGAACCCGGCACGCCGGTGGAGGGGCGGCAGGAGCGTTCCCTGACCAACCGGGGTGTCGCCCGGGAACCAGCGCGCGAGCTCCTCGCTGAAGCTGTCGTACTCCGTGGGATCCTTGAGCGACCAGTTCAACCACACGACGCGGTCGAGCGAGCCGCCCTCCGCCTCGAGCTTCGCCTGGAGGTTGCGCAGGCACTGCCGGGTCTGCTCGCGGATGCCGCCTCCGACGACCTGCCGCGTGTCCGGATCGACCGGCCCGACGGCCGACACGTAGATCATCCCGCCGGCGCGGACCGCACGTCCCAACCCCACGCGGACGATCTCGGCGTCGGCCACCGGCGCGGTCTCGGACGCGCCCCAGCGGGTCTTCTTCGGGCGAACGGGGCGCTCCGGGTCCTCGGGCGGGATGCCGAACTCGCCCGGCGGCAGCGGCACGCCCTGGCGGGCGAACGCGCTCATGAACGTCGGGCGCACGCCGGTCGGTCGCAGCTCGCCCTCGATCCTGCCGTCGCGCACGCCGGTCTGCTGGAACACGAAGATGTCCTGGGTCAGGATCTCGTCGTCCTCGATCCCGTAGACCTCGGTGATGTTGACGACCTTGCGCGTGCCGTCCTTCAGGCGGGCGGTGTGGACGATCAGGTCGATCGCGGATGCGATCTGCTCGCGGATCGCGCGCAGCGGCAGCTCGTAGCCGGTGAACAGGATCATCGTCTCGAGCCGGCGGAGCATGTCCTTCGGGCTGTTCGCGTGGCCCGTGGACAGCGAGCCGTCGTGGCCGGTCGTCATCGCCTGGAGCATGTCCAGCGCCTCGCCCGAACGGCACTCGCCGACAATGATCCGGTCTGGGCGCATGTGCATCGCGTTGCGAAGCAGCTGGCGGATGGTGATCTCGCCCTCGCCCTCGAGGTTGGGCGGCCGCGACTCGAGCGTGACCACGTGCTCCTGCCGCAGCTGGAGCTCCGCCGCGTCCTCGATCGTGACGATCCGCTCGGTGTTGGGGATGAACGACGACAGGACGTTCAGGGTCGTGGTCTTGCCCGAACCCGTGCCGCCCGAGACGAAGATGTTCAGCTTCGCCTCGATGCACGCCCGGAGGAACTCGAACATGTCCGGGGTGGCCGTGCCGAACCGGATGAGGTCGTCGACCGTGAACGGCCGGGCCGCGAACTTGCGGACCGTGATCACGGGGCCGATGAGCGACAGCGGCTCGATGATCGCGTTCACCCGCGACCCGTCGGGCAGGCGCGCATCCACGCGGGGGCTCGAATCGTCGATCCGGCGCCCCATCGGGCTGATGATCCGGTCGATGACCCGCAGGACATGCTCGTCGTTGAGGAAGTGGCTCTCGACGCGCTGGATCTTGCCGCCCCGCTCGATGTAGATCTGGTTCGGACCGTTGACCATCACCTCGGTGATCGACTCGTCCTTGAGGAACGGCTCGATCGGCCCGAATCCGGTCACGTCGTCGACCATCGACTGGATCAGGCGGAGCCGCTCGTCACGCGTGACGGCATACCCGTGCTGTGCGACCACCCGGTCGACGATCGCCTCGATCCGGAGCTCGACCTCGGCAAGCGGCGCGTCGACGATCGTCGAGAAGGCGCCGATGACCTCGTCCTGGAGGTGGGCCCGGATGTCCCGGAGCATCGAGTCGCGGGCACCGCCCCGCTGGGGGGGCGGGGGCACCACGGGAACGAGCGTCGCGGTCGCGCCCGCATCCGCTCCCTGTCTGACTCGCTCGACCCGCTGCATCAGCGACATCGGACATCTCCCGAGACCTTGCGAGGACGCGTGGCACCGCCGCGGGGCCCCCTCGAGGTCGCGTATCCGACCGCCGGGCCCTGGGCGGCACGCGCACAGTACTCCCGGATGACCGGAAGGGCTGTGCGCAAACGCACCACCGGAGCCTTCAATACGCTGGTTCTGGTGCCTCGGGACGACCGCGCGGGCGGTCCGGTGGACTGTCGTGCGGTCCCGTGCGGAACCCGGATTCGATCGGGAGGGGCGCCCGCCGGGCGTGCGGTATCATCTCGGCCGCACCAGCGGCGTGGGGCTATAGCTCAGCTGGGAGAGCGTCTGAATGGCATTCAGAAGGTCAGGGGTTCGAATCCCCTTAGCTCCACCAATCCTCGGGCCAATGGCGCTGCGACTCGCTTCCCTCGTGGGCTCCGCCTTGGACCTCGGGCGCTAGACGGGCGGACAGGGCGGTCGCAGACGCGTGAGCCCCTCGCCGGGACCGGCGGGGGGTTCGTCATCCCAGGGACCAGCACGTGACCACGACGGGCGAACCAGGCACCGCGACCCAGGCGACGACCGCGCCGCGAGACCGTCGCGCGGAGCGCTACGACGCGTCCGCGATCGAGCCCCGCTGGCAGCAGCGGTGGGCCGAGCTCGGGCTGTACGAGACGGATCTGGACGACACGTCGCGGCGCAAGTTCTACCTGCTGACGATGTACCCCTATCCGTCGGGCGATCTCCACATCGGCCACTGGTACATCAAGACACCCACCGACGCGATCGCCCGCTATCGCCGGATGCACGGCGACAACGTGTTCCTGCCCATCGGCTTCGATGCCTTCGGCCTGCCCGCGGAGAACGCCGCGATCAAGGGCGGCTTCCACCCCCGCGAGTGGACGATGCGGAACATCGAGAACATGCGCCGCCAGCTGCGGACGATGGGCGCGACGTTCGCGTGGAATGCCGAGGTCGTGACGTGCGACCCGTCCTACTACAAGTGGAACCAGTGGTTCTTCCTGCGCTTCCTGGACGCCGGGCTCGCCTACCGGCAGCGCTCGACCGTCGACTGGTGCCCGAACGACGGGACGCTCGCCCGGGAGCAGGTCGAGGGCGTCGATCGGCGCTGCTGGCGGTGCGGTGCGCGGGTCGAGAAGCGCGACCTGGACCAGTGGTTCCTGCGCACGACGGCGTACGCGGACGAGCTCCTGTCGTTCGAGGGGATCGACTGGCCGGAACCCATCCGGGTCCAGCAGACGAACTGGATCGGGCGATCGTCGGGTGCCGAGATCGTGTTTACGACGGCGGCGTCCGACCATCACCCGGGCGGCGAGGAGCTGCGCGTGTTCACGACGCGCCCGGACACGCTGTTCGGCGCGACGTTCATGGTCCTCGCGCCGGAGCACCCGCTCGTCGCCGCGCTGACCGCTCCGGATCGTCGGGCGGAGGTCGAGGCGTACGTCGCGCAGGCCGCGGAGCGCACGGAGATCGACCGCCTGTCCGCGGATCGCGAGAAGACCGGGGTTCCGATCGGCGCCGATGCGATCAACCCGGTCAACGGCGAGCGGATTCCGATCTTCATCGCGGACTACGTGCTGGCCACCTACGGGACGGGCGCGATCATGGCCGTCCCCGCGCACGACGAACGGGACTTCGCGTTCGCACGGACGTACGGGCTGCCGATCCGCCGCGTCGTCATGCCCGCCGACGCGGACCCCGACGCCGCCCTCACCGAGGCGTTCGTCGCGCACTCCGCGGACGAGGTGCTGATCAACTCCGGCCCGTACACCGGCCGCCCCGCCGCCGACGGCTGGCACGAGATCGTGTCCGACCTCGAGCGGCGCGGGCTTGGCCGCCAGTCCGTGACGTACCGGCTGCGCGACTGGCTCGTGAGCCGGCAGCGGTACTGGGGTACCCCGATTCCCGTGATCCACTGCCCCACCGACGGGATCGTTCCGGTCCCGGACGAGGACCTGCCGGTGCTCCTGCCCGACACCGTCGACTACCGGGGCAAGGGCGAGAACCCGCTCAACCATGACGAGGCGTTCCTGCGCGTCGACTGTCCACGCTGCGGTGGGCCGGCGCGACGCGAGACGGACACCATGGACACGTTCATGGATTCCTCGTGGTACTGGTTCCGGTACCTGTCACCGGACGACGAGACGGCACCGCTCGAGCAGGACCGCGTCACGCGCTGGACGCCCGTCGACCAGTACACGGGTGGGGCGGAGCACGCCGTCATGCACCTGCTGTACGCGCGCTTCTTCACGAAGGCGATGCGCGACATCGGCCTCGTCCGCCACGGCGAGCCCTTCAGGCGGCTGTTCAACCAGGGCCAGATCCTGGGCGCCGACGGCGAGCGGATGTCGAAGTCGCGCGGCAACGTCCAGGACCCCGACGAGCTCGTCAGGCGCTACGGCGCTGACACCGTCCGGCTGTTCCTGATGTTCATGGGCCCCTGGGACCAGGGCGGTCCGTGGAATGACCGCGGGATCGGCGGCGTGAACCGGTTCCTCCACCGCGTCTGGACCGTGGCCACCGATCCGCACGGCCGGGAGCCTGGCGACCGCGAATCCGGGGTGCTTCCCGAGGGCCAGGACGAGGACGCCGCACGCGCCGCGATCCGCGCGGCGGCGCATCGAACGCTGCGCGACGTGAATGAGGATTACGAGGGCTTCCGCTGGAACACGATGGTCGCGAAGCTCATGGAGCTGACGAACCTGCTGTTCCGCTATCGCGGCACGGACGTGGCCGGGCTGCCGGACTGGGACGAGGCGGTCCGCCTGCTGCTGCTCATGCTCGCGCCCGCGGCGCCGCACATCACCGAGGAGCTGTGGTCGCGCCGGCTCGAGGCGGCCGGCGAGCCGTGGGCCTCCATCCACACGCAGCGCTGGCCGACCGTCGACGAGACGGCGCTCGTCGAGGAGACCCGCGAGGTGATCGTCCAGGTCAACGGCAAGGTGCGCGACCGCGTGATGGTCCCGAGCGGCGTGTCGGACATCGAGCTGGAGCAGATCGTGCTCGCGCGCGACCGGGTCCGGGCGATCCTCGGCGAGCAGGAGCACGCGCGGATCGTGCACGCGCCGGGCGGCCGGCTCGTGAACATCGTCGCCAGGGCGGGCTGAGCCCGGCTGCTGCCGTGGTCGAGGGCGCGCCCGACTCCCGGCTCGCGCTCGCTCTCGAGGCACATCGCCGCTACCTTCGGCACCTGACGCGATCCGGTGGCGGGTCGCACGAGGAGCGCGACGGCATCCTGCTCCTCGCCGGGCCACACGAGCGCCCGCTGATCGTCAACACCGCCTGGCGGCTCGACGAGCGCGTGCCCGCGGAGGAGGTCATCGCACACGCCGACCGGTTCTTCGGGCGGCGTCGGCGCCGCTACGAGCTGATGTGCGTCGCAGGCGCCGACGAGGATCTCCGATCGGCGGCACTGGCGCGGGGCTTCGCGTCCGCGGAGGGTGACCCGGTGCAGCTGCTCGACGGCGAGCCCACAGCGCCGGCGGCGGTGCTGGACGGGATCGACATCCGTGTCGTCCGGGATGTCGTCGGTCACGCGGACCTCGTCGCCGTGGGCGCCGACGCGATCGCGATCTACGGCGTCCCGGAGGAGTTCTTCCGCGCGATCCTCGCCCGGCCGGCGACGGTGCTCGATCCCGCGATCCACGCCGTGGTGGCGTACGACGGCGACCGGCCGGTCGCGTCCGCGCAGGTCATGGTCGAAGGTGAGGTCGGCTACGTCGGCTGGGTGGGCGTCGTGCGCGACGCGATGCGGCGCGGGCTGGGTCGTCTCGTCACCGACGCGGTCGTGCGGGCAGGCCTCGAGCGTGGCGCCCGCCGGTCCGTGCTGGTGGCATCGCCGATGGGCGCCCCGCTCTACCGTCGGATGGGGTTCGTGGACGTGGGCGCTCTCGAGGCGATGCGGTCGCCCCGCCGGCCCTGATCGCTCAGCCCGGGAGCCGCTCCCACGCGGACACCTTCGCGCGGGCATCGTCCGGGACCGGAGCTGGACGCGAGGCGCCGTAGTCGTAATGGACGAGCACGCTATGGCAGACCGCGACCAGCCGGCGGGGGCCGTACGGCGAATCCGGGACCGTGAGCCGGTGCTCCATCGTGACGCTCGTGCGGCCCATCTCCGTCACGCGGGTCTCGACGGTAACGGTCTCGCCGAAGAACACCGGGCTGCGGTGGACCATCCGGCTCTCGGCGAGGATGAAGCTCGTCTCGCCGTGCGTCCCGAGTCGGAGCGGGCGCTCGAGCACGTCGTCGAGGTAGCTCGTGCGGCCGAGCTCGACGTACGTGTGGTACACGGCGTTGTTCACGTGGCCCATCGCGTCCGTGTCCCGGAACCGGACCTCGACGGCGGCGCGGTGACGGAACGGCCCGGGCAGGTCGCGGGCGTCCTCGGGGACGTCGATCCGGTCGGTCATCTCGGCGCCGATGCTACCGTCGCGCGGGTGTCATCAGGTGACGCAGCCGGTACCGCGCGGCCGCCCGGTTCCTCCCGTGCAACGCTGGTAGC
>DASSPX010000096.1:0-19670 GCA_035699445.1 Candidatus Limnocylindrales bacterium
CGGTGCCGACGACGGCGACGCGCCCGACCCGGCCGTGCAACCGGTCACCGCGAGCGCGGCAAGCAGGACGAGGACGACGACAGGTGTGACGGAATTGCGCATCGACCACTCCATCAGACGTGACGGCGGACTCGAACGGCCCCCGCCGCGTGACGTGTTGTACGACACGAAGCGGGGGCCGTGCGGCCGCTGGGGGCGTGCCTACGCGGGCAGCTCCTCGGCGGTCAGGATCAGCTGGCGGTCGTGGCCGATGAGGGACCAGATCCGCGACAGGACGCCCTGCCGCGGGGCGTCGTGCTGCACGCATTCCAGCCACAGCGCGCCATCGTGGTCGACGGGAACCATCGTTCCCCCGCACACGCAGTACGGCGTCCGTGACTGGGTCTGCTCGATGTGATCGACGAGCGATCGGGAGTACGTCATCGTGATGTCCTGTTCCGGGCCCGTTGTGCTTGATACGGCCCGTTCCGTATCATAAGCCGATGGGAGCCGGAAAACAAGACGTTCCGTCTCGGAACCGAAGCGCGACGAAGCCGCAACCGCGGCGCGTCGGCCGGCCGCGCAGCGACGCCGCCCACCGCGCGATCCTGGACGCCGCCCGCGCGGAGCTCGTCGAGCACGGGTTCACGCGCCTCCGCCTCGAGCACGTGGCCGAACGCGCCGGCGTGGGCAAGGCGACGATCTATCGCCGCTGGGCGTCGAAGGAGGCGCTCGCCGGCGAGCTGCTGACCGAGCTCGCCTCGCCGCACATCGGCGTCGAGGACCTGGGGGACACGCGTGCGGAGCTCCGCCTGTGCGTCCAGCACCCGCTGGAGGCGATCCGGGATACCCAGTTCGGGCCCGTGATCCGAGCGCTCATGTCGCAGATCGCCGGCAACCCGACGCTGGGCGACCCGTTCCGGGCGACGATCGTGCGTGCCCGTCGTGACGAGATCGGGCGCGTGATCGCCCGCGGTATTGCGCGTGGCGACCTCAGCCCCGACGCCGACACGGACATCGCGACGGAGCTCCTGGTGGGCCCGGTCTACTTCCGGCTCGTGTTCGGCGGCGAGCTCTCGGACGACTTCGCACGGCGGGTGGCCGATACGGTGTTCCGCGCCTTCGCACGGAGCACCTGACCGGTCACACCGTCGCTCGCGCGGGCGATCGCGCGGTCAGCCGGTCAGCCGGCGCGGCGGCGATCGACCGCGGGCGGGCCCGGACGTCCGACATCCGTGGCCTCGAGCGGCTCCCCGGCGCTCGCATGCCGCGCCAGGCGGCGCAGGGCGTTGCGGCGCATCTCCGGATGGAACACGGCCACATGGTCGGGGTGGAGCTTTGCCTCGTACATCGCGATGTCTGCCTGGCGAAGGAGATCCTCGGCAGTGATCCCGCGGCCGGCCATCGCGATTCCCGCGCTCGCCCGGATGGCCACGACCCGGCCGTCCAGATCGGCCGGCGCGGAGATGCGCTTCGTGAGCCGGATCGCCAGCCGCCGGGCCTCCCCCTCCGATGCCGCGTGCACGATGACCGCGAACTCGTCGCCGCCGAAGCGCGCCACGATGTCGCCGTCTCGCACGCCGGCGCGCAGCCGCGAGGCCACGATCCGCAGGAGCTCGTCGCCCACGCGGTGACCCATCCCGTCGTTGATGTCCTTGAACGCGTCGAGGTCGAAGAACAGGAGTGCCCGCCCATCGCGGTACTGGGTCCGGGCGAGCTCGACGTCGAGCTGCTCCCGGTTCAGGAGCCCGGTGAGCGGATCGTGGCTCGCCCGGAACGCCAGCTCCTCCTCGAGCCGCTTCCGATCCGTGACATCGATCATCACGCCGACGAGCCGGTGGCCTGTGCCGTCGCGCTTGGGAACGACCGCGATGACGTCGGAGAACCAGCGGTAGGCACCCGACGCGGTCCGGAATCGGTACTCGAGCGACACGGTGCGCATCTCCTGGATCGCGGCATCCGTCGCAGCGATCGCCCGATCCCGATCCTCCGGATGGAGGTTGCGCTCCCAGAAGGCAGGCTCTGCCGCCCACTCATCCGGGCTGTACCCCGTGAGGTCGGCGCACCGGGGCGAGACGAATGTCATCCGGTAGTCGTCACCGTCCGCTTCCCAGACGACGGCGTTGAGCGTCCGCACGAGGTCATCGAAGCGCGCTCCGTCCTCCGTCAGCGATGGCCCGACGGTAGCGGCGGGGCGGGGCGGCTCGGGAGGATGTGCCATTGGAGGCATCGTCACCCGGGGCCGTGATGAGGCAACCACCTGAACGGCCCGAGCTCGTGGGCGATTCGGACCAGCGCCCGATCGAGTCCTACGGGACCGCTCGCATGCGATTGTTCCGGGGCTCGTGCGTAAGCTCGGCCAGCCCGAGTGCCTCGAGCAGCGGCGGCACGTACATCCCGAACCGCCCTCGGTACCCCTTGCGCAGGCCGTACCAGCCGCCCACGGGGTTGTCCGGGGACCGGCCCCACGCCTCGACCGTCCCGGGCGGCGCCTCCTTCTGCTCGTCCGCGGCACCCAGCGGCATCCAGTCGCCGTGGGCCTTGAGCATCGCGTGCAGGTCCTCGATGCAGCGCAGGTGGTAGGCGAGGCGCGTCGAGCCGACCTGGCAGACGAGCGCCGGCGGATCCGCGGCTTCGTCGCGGTACATCAGGTACTCGGCAGTTCCCGGCGGCGTCCTGAGCACCCACGGGTCGTCCTTCGTTCCCGAACCACTCATGGCCGTTCAGCCCTCCCAGGCGTCCGCGGGATGCGTGCACATCGACAGCCGACAGGATCGCGCTCCCCCCTCCCATGCGCAATCGCCCGGTGTCGTCCTCAGGCCGCGACCGCGGGGGTGTCGTAGGGCTCGATGCGGAAGGCGGCCGCGCCGCGGCGCTTCGCGACCCGGTAGAACTCGAGCGTGTACCGCTCGTACATCTCCGCGACGAGCGTCACGGCCTCGCGATGGGCGGTCCTCCCGGCCGCCGCCCGCGCCGCGACGCGCGAGCTCCAGAGGCAGAACGAGAGACAGGACCGATCGGGCGAGAGCGGCCCCTTGAAGTAGTGGACGAACCCCTCGGAGGACTCCGCCTCGCGGTGCGCGCGCTCGTCGTACTCGGTCAGCAGGCGCTCGTCCGCCTCCGGACGGCGGATCGAGCGGAATACGACCAGGTACCACTCGCCGGACGTCCCCGGGTCCGCAACGTCCGACCAGTTGAACGCGGCCGCGATCGGGCGCGACGCGTAATCGTCCGCGACCGGTCGCAGTCGCTCGAACCTGGGTGCGGGAGACGCCGGGTCCGCCATCGCCGGCGAGTCTGTGCGCGCACCCGTCCGGTGTCAAGTGGTAAGAATGGTCATTCTCGCAGAGCGAGAGGTGTGGTCCGCTGCTCCCTACGGCGCGGCGTCGCTCCCGGCGTCGGTCTCGATCGCCTTCGCCAGCCGCTGCGCGGCCTTCGGCAGCGCCCGACGTGCCCGGCGGGCCCAGGTTGCGTCGCAGCGGCTGGTCGGCCCGGCGACGGCCAGCGCACCCACGATCCCGGACGGGACGAGGATCGGTGCGGCGACGAGCGTGATCTCGTCGGGCTCACTGCTGACCGCGCTTCCCTCACTGACCGCGACGCGGAGCGACCGACGCAACTCTGCCGCCACGTCCGGATCGAGGCCTTCCGTGACCTCCTCGATGAGCGCGGGCGGGGCGTGGGCGAGGAGCACCGTGCCTGCCGCTCCCCGGTCGAGCGGCAGCTGGGACTCGAGCTCGAATGCCGCGCGCAGCGGCTTGTCCGGCTGCGCCTGCGCGAGCACGACGGCGGCCAACCCCACCCGGCGCGCGACGAGCGCCGTCTCCCCGGTCCGCGCGACGAGATCCTCGAGGATCGGGCCCGCATGGCGGCGGAGCCGCTCGCTCGTGACCACCGAGCCGCTGCCGATGAGCAGCCGCGGACCGAGCAGGTACCGCCCGTCGCGGCGGTCGACGAACCCGAACTCCGCGAGCGTCCGGAGGTAGCGGTACACGGTCGACACGGGCATCTCGAGTGCCGCCGCGAGCTCGTCGGCACGCGCCTCGCCCCGGTCGGCGATCGCGAGCAGCAGCCGCAGGCCGCGTGCGAACGAGGTGTCGATCGATGCCTCTTCGGGCGGTCGATCGCGGGCAGTGGTGCGGTCCATGGCTGCGCCAGTGTGCCGCGTGCGGAGTGACCGTGGGAAGGCGCCGTTCGCCGGAGCGTCGGGAGCCAAGTTGTCTAGACAACCTGTGCGCCCGGTGCGATGATCGCGCGCATGACCACGCTGACCGTGCGCGACGTCACCTACGAGCGCGTCGCCAAGACCATCGACCATTCGCTGCTCCGGCCGGAGCTCACGCTCGCCGAGATCCGGGAGGGCTGCCAGCTTGCCGCGCGCTACGACGTCGCGTCCGTGTGCGTCCGGCCGGCGGACGTGACGCTGGCCGCAGACCTGCTGGCGGGCACCCGGGTGGCGGTCGGCACCGTGATCGGGTTCCCGCACGGCGCCCACCTGACCGCGACCAAGGTGTTCGAGGCGCAGCAGGCGCTCGAGCAGGGTGCCGTCGAGCTGGACATGGTGATCAATATCGGCTGGCTGCGATCCGGGGAGGACGCCCGGGTCCGGGACGACGTCGCGGCGGTCGTGGAGGCCGCCGGGGGGCGGGCGCTCGTGAAGGTGATCCTCGAGAACGCGTACCTCACGAGGGACGAGATCGTGCGCGGGTCGAAGATCGTCGAGGCGGCGGGGGCCGACTTCGTGAAGACGTCCACGGGGTTTGCGCCGGGTGGCGCGACGATCGAGGACCTGCGGCTGATGCGCGAATCCGTGTCGCCCCGGGTGCGGGTGAAGGCGGCGGGCGGGGTGCGGACGCTCGATGCGCTGCTCGAGGTGATGAGCGTGGGCGTGGAGCGGGTGGGCGCCACGCGGACGGCCGAGATGCTGGACGACTACCGGGCGCGGGTCGGCGGGGCTGCGCCGACGGCTGCCGCAAGCGGCGAGGTCGGCGCGGGGTACTGAGCCGTCGGCCGCGTCTGGCGGCCCTGGGTCTGTCTCCGCCGCCGGTGCGACGCCGGGCGTTCCACCTGACGACGGAACGGCTCGCGGCGGGCCTGGGAGCGTCCTCGCGGAGTGCCTCCGTCATCGGATGGCACGACCAGCGGCGCAAACGACGGGGCAGTCGTCAGGTGAGCCGCCAGCCGTGCCAACGGCTATCCGGCAGTCGCCACATCAGACCCGTCCAACGCCGCCAGCGCCGCACCGACCGCGCCCGCCTCCGGACCGAGCGCCGCGGCCACGATGTCGATCCGGTCCGGGTCCACGAGCGGCGCCCGCGCGCGGACGACCGCCCGCAGCGGCTCCAGCAGCAGCTCGCCGGCCGCCGAGATCCCGCCCCCGATCACGATCCGGTCCGGGACCAGCACGGTGGTCACGTTCGCCAGCCCGAGGCCCAGGTAGCGCGCCACTTCCGCGATCGCCGCGCGGCACTGCTCGTCGCCCTCGGCGGCCCCGGCGTACACCTCGGCGGCGGTGTCGCGGCCGGCGAGGCGGGTGAGTGTCGCGGCCCACGCCAGCGGCTCCACGCAGCCGCGGTTCCCGCAGCCGCACGGCGGCCCGTCCTCGACGACGACCTGGTGGCCGATCTCGCCCGCCCGCCCGTTCGCCCCCAGATGGACCCGCCCGTCGATGAGCACGCCGCCGCCCACCCCCGTCCCCAGCGTGATGCACACGAGCGTCCGGCAGCCGCGCCCGGCCCCCAGCGTTCCCTCGGCGAGGGTGAATGCCCGGGCGTCGTTGATGAGCGTGACCGGCCGCCCGAACCCCGCCTCCAGGCGCGCCCGGAGCGGATACCCCGGCCAGGGTCCCGGGAGGTTCGGGAACAGCTCGATCGCGCCGCTGTCCCGGTTGAACAGGCCGGGCACCCCCACACCCACGGCCGCCACGTCCCCGTGCACCCCGATCGCCCGCCGGCCGGCCTCGAGCATCCGCTCCGCCACCGCGTCCGGACCGCCCTCCGCGCCGGTCGGCAGGCTCCCGTAGCCGAGTGGCCGGGGCGCGTCGTCGACGCCGCCATCGCCATCGAGCACGGCCCACTTGATGTTCGTCCCGCCCAGGTCGAGCCCGAGAACCCGCATCCGGTCAGCCGACCTCCGCCCGATCGTCCCGATGCATGATCGCCTCGAACTCGTAGCGCTCGGCGGCATAGAGCGTTTCGGTGTGCTCGAGCGGCACGCCGTCCTGGTCGACGATCGTCCGCCGCTCGCTGAGCACGACACCCCCCGGCCCGATCTCGAGCAGCCGCCGCTCGCGCGCCGTGACCCGCCGGGCCGAGACCCGCGACTGGGCCCATGTCGGCCGCCGACCCAGTCGCTCGAAGGCGCTGTGGAGCGAGGTCCGCTCGAGGTCGAACCCGAGCACCGACTCGAGCGACGGCGTGAGCACGACGCGCTCGATCGCCATCGGCCGCTCGTCGGCCAGCCGGAGCCGCTCGATGAGGATCGCCCGGTCGGTCGGGCCGAGCCGGAGGGCGGCCCGCTCCTCGGGCGACGGGTCGATCCAGCCGGACTGGAGCATTCGCGAGCTCGCCCGGAGCCCCCGCCGCCGCATGTTCTCCGTGAACGAGAGCGGTGACCCGAGCAGCCGCTGGACCGCACGCGGCGCGACGAACGTGCCTTCGCCCCGCCGCCTGACGAGGAGCCGCTCGTTCGCGAGCAGCTGGACCGCGTGGCGGGCAGTCATCCGGCTCACCCCGAATCGCTCGCACAGCTCGGCGTCGGACGGCAGCCGGTCACCTGGTCGCGCGTCCGCGATCTGGCGCCGCAGCGCCTCCGCGATCTCGAGGTACCGAGGGGTGAGCGTCGTCGCCATCGCTCCGCTTGACTGCCAGTTCGGGCCTACAATACGCTGACTTGTCTAGACATTCCCGACCGTGGCGTATCGCAGGAGGAACCGCCGTGGGTAGTTCCGTCCGTCACGCCGCCTGCGGATCGAGGGCCAGGTGAGAGCCGTCAGCGAGATCGGCGCGGCCGTCATCGGCAGCGGCTTCATCGGGACGGTCCACATCGAGGCCCTCCGGCGCCTGGGCGTCCGGATCCACGGGATCCTCGGTTCCACGCCCGAGCGCGGCCAGGACCGTGCGACGGCGCTCGGGATCGGGCACGCGTACGGCTCCCTCCAGGAGTTGCTCGACGACGACCGGGTGGAGGTCGTGCACGTCACCTCCCCGAACAACCTCCACCACGCGCACGCAAGCGCGATCCTGCGCGCCGGCCGCCACGTCGTGTGCGAGAAGCCGCTTGCGATGACCGCCGCGGAATCCGCGGATCTGCTCCGCATCGCCCGCGACAGCGGCCGGGTGCACGCGGTCAACTTCAACCTCCGGTTCTACCCGCTCAACCAGCACGTGCACGACCTCGTGGCCGCCGGCGGCATCGGCGACGTGCGGCTCGCCACCGGCCACTACTTCCAGGACTGGCTGCTGCTCGAGACGGACTGGAACTGGCGCCTGGAGCCGGAGCGCGGCGGGCAGCTCCGTGCCGTGGGCGACATCGGCTCCCACTGGCTGGACCTCACGAGCTTCCTGACCGGCCAGCCAATCGTGGAGGTCATGGCGGACCTCGCGACCTTCATCCAGCTCCGGCGGCAGCCGGCCGGGCCTGTCGAGACGTTCGCGACCGCACAGGGCGACACGATCGCACGCGAGATCGGCACGGAGGACATGGCCACGATCCTGCTCCGCTACGCGAACGGCGCGCGCGGGGCGCTCGCCGTCTCCCAGCTGAGCCCCGGCCGGAAGAACTCGCTCGAGTACGAGATCGACGGATCCCGCGCGGCAGTCGCCTGGGACTCGGAGCAGCCGGATCAGCTGTGGATCGGCCATCGGGAACGCCCGAACGAGATCCTCGTCCGGAACCCGGGGATGATGGAGCCCGCCGGCGTCGCGGCCGCGAGCCTCCCGGCCGGCCACGTGGAGGGTTTCGCCGACACATTCAAGGCCCTGTATCGCGCCGTGTACGCGGACGTCGCGCGCGGCGGGCCGGCGAACCGCCCGGTCTACCCCACGTTCGCCGACGGCCATGACGAGATGCTGGTCAACGACGCGATCGCCGAGAGCGCTCGTACCCGCCGCTGGGTTGAGGTCAGGAGATGAGGCTCGGACTGCTCACCGCCCCCTTCCCCGAGACACCGCTCGCGGAGGTCCTGGACTGGACCGCCACCAACGGTTTCGAGAGCATCGAGATCGCCTGCTGGCCCAGGACCACCGGGCCCACCCGCCGCTACGCCGGCACGTCGCACATCGACGTCGTCAACCTGTCGCCGGACCAGGCCCGCGACCTGGCCGCCGAGATCCGCGGCACGGGGCTGCACATCTCGGGGCTCGGCTACTACCCCAACCCGCTGCACCCGGACCCGGCGCACCGCGACCAGGTGATCGGCCACCTGAAGCACGTGATCGTGGCCGCGAGCCGGATGGGTGTCCCGTTCGTGAACACGTTCATGGGCGGCGACCAGGCGAAGACCCAGGACGAGAACTGGGAGGACGCGCTGCGGATCTGGCCGGACATCGTCCGCCATGCACAGGACCACGGCGTCCGGCTGACGATCGAGAACTGCCCGATGATCTTCAGCCGCAGCGAGTGGCCGGCCGGGCACAACATCGCCTACAACCCGTACATCTGGCGCCGGATCCTCGAGCAGTGGGGCGGCACCGTCGGCCTCAACTACGACCCGTCGCACCTCGTCTGGCTGATGATCGACCAGGCCCGCTTCATCCGGGAGTTCGGGCCGCACATCCTCCACGTCCAGGCGAAGGACGTGATGATCGATCGCGACGGGCTGTACGAGCGGGGCACGCTGTCCGCCGGCATGGGCTGGCAGATCCCGAGGCTCCCCGGCCTGGGCGACGCGCCCTGGAACGTCATCTTCTCCGAGCTGTGGCGGGCCGGGTATGACGGCGACGTGATCATCGAGCACGAGGACCGCGGCTTCGAGGGGACCGACGAGCTGGTGAAGCGCGGCTTCCTCCTCGCCCGCGACGTCCTGCGGCCGTACATCAAGTAGCGCGTGACCGCCGGAGCCGTGGTGACCACCGTGCCTGCCGCCGTCGCGTGGGTCGCCGAGGGCGTGCGCGTGCTCGAGCGTATCGCCGCGACCCAGGCGGACGCGATCGAGCAGGCCAGCCAGTGGTGTGCGGACGCGATCGCGGCCGACGGGCTCGTCCACCTGTTCGGGACCGGGCACTCCCGGATCCCGGTCGAGGAGATGTTCCCGCGCTACGGCTCGTACCCCGGGTTCAACCCGATCGTCGAGCTGTCGATGACGTTCCACACGCAGGTCGTGGGTGCGAACGGCCAGCGCCAGGCGATGTTCATCGAGCGGACGCCCGGCCTCGCCGAGGTCATCCTGTCGAACTTCCGGTTCGGCCCGGCGGACGTGATGATCGTGTTCTCGGCGGGTGGCGGCACCGCGGTCCCGGTCGAGATGGCCCACGGCGCCCGTGCGCGCGGCCTGAAGGTGATCGCGGTCACCTCCGTCGAGGGCTCGCTTGCGGTCGATCCCGAGGCGGCGACCGGCGGCCGGCGGCTGCTCGACGAGGCCGACCTCGTCATCGACCTCTGCACGCCGCACGCCGACGCGCTCATGACGGTCGACGGGCTGGACACGCCTGTCGGCCCCGGCTCCACGATCGCGGCGGTCGCGATCGTCAACGCACTCAAGGTTCGGGTGGCCCAGCTCCTCGTGGAGCGTGGCGCGATGCCGCCGGTCCTCACGCGCGCGAGCGTCGTGGGCGCCGAGCGATCCCGGGCCCTGTTCGACCACGCCTACCGAGAGCACGGGCGCCGAATCGCCCGGGTCATCGACCAGTGACGAAGGAGGTGCCACACGAAGGACGGGCTACAGTTCCCCAGCCTGCCAGGGAGCGGGCGGACGGCGGCGTTCGGGATCCGGGCGCCGGAGGCATTCGGAGGAGGCTCATGAAGATCACCAGCAAGCGGCTGCTTGCGGGCGCCCTGACGGCCCTGTTCGCGGTCGGCGCGTGCAGCAGCGGCGGTGCCACGCAGGCCCCGGCCAGCGAAGCGCCGGCGAGCGAAGCGCCGGCGAGCGAAGCGCCGGCCAGCGAAGCTCCGGCGAGCGAAGCTCCGGCGAGCTACACGATCGGCTACTCGAACGGTGGCGGCGTCGGCAACGGCTTCCGCGAGGAGCAGGTCTGCACGGCGAAGGCCGAGGCGCTCGCGTCGGGCCAGGTGGACCAGCTTCGGACGATCCATCGGAACACGGACGCGGCGGGCCAGCTATCCGACCTTCGCGACCTGATCGCGGCGGACGTCGACGCGATCGTGTTCAACCCGAACGACGCCGAGGCGCTCAACCCGGCACTCGAGGAGGCCGCCGCGGCCGGCATCCCGACCGTGTCCGTCGACGCGTACGTGACCCACGAGGGCACGTACAACCTCTATAACAACCAGGTCGAATACGCGTACCTTGGCGCCAAGTGGCTGTTCGAGAAGCTCGGCGGCCAGGGCAAGGTCTGGTACACCCGCGGCATTGCCGGGCACCCGGCCGACACCGATCGGCACACTGGGTTCCAGCGGGCGCTCGGGGAGTTCCCCGGCATCGAGGTCGTCCCGAACGAAGAGGGCGTCCACACGGGTTGGGATCCGGCTACGGCCACCCAGCTCGCGAACGACTTCATCTCGAGCGGGCAGTACGACACGATCCAGGGCATCTGGACGTCCGGCATGGACTCCCAGGTGGTCGACGCCATCAAGGCCGCGAACAAGCCCTTCGTGCCGATCGTCGGCGCGGACCTCGGCGCGTTCGTGAACCAGCTCCTCACCGAGGAGGGCCTCGAGGGTGCCGCGGTCACGAACACGGCCGCCGTCGGCGGCGCGGGCGTGAACCTCGCGCTCAAGCTCCTCAACGGTGAGACCGTCGAGACCGCGGCGGATGCACCGCAGCCGAACACGGTCCTCCTCGTCCCGGTCGTTGCCGACAACACGACCGAGGAAGGCAAGGCCACGCTCCAGTCGTGGCAGGTCGACGGCCTCGATCCGCTGTGGCCGCTCGGCCTCCAGATCGAGGGCTGGACCACGTACACCCCCGAGCAGGCGATCGCCTGCAAGGGTCCGGGCGAGTAACCTCCCCGGTCAGCGGACACCCCGCGGGGGGATGCCAACCACGGCATCCCCCCGCTTTCGCATCCCACCTGCCACAGCGGGGAGGCATGACGGTCGCGTCCACGGACCTGCTGCTCCATGCGTCGGGCGTGTCGAAGCGCTACGGCGCCGTGGTGGCGCTGCGCGACGCGTCGCTCGCGGTGCGCCCCGGCGAGGTGCACGCGCTCATGGGCGCGAACGGCGCCGGCAAGAGCACGCTCGTCAAGATCCTCACCGGCGTGGTCCGCCCCGACGGCGGCCGGATCGCCGTCCGCGGACGGGAGCGTGTGGTCCACTCGCCCGCCGAGGCGCGGCGTGGCGGCGTCGTGTCGGTATACCAGGAGCCGGCGCTCATCCCCGATCTGGACATCCGCGCGAACCTGCGCCTGACCGAGACCCCGGTCGAGCCTTTCCGGCACTGGGTCCGCGAACTCGGGCTCCACGGTCTCGACCTGTCCGAGCTGGCACGCCGCGTCCCGCTCGCATCGCAGCGGATCATCGACCTCGCGCGCGCGCTCGCGATCGAGCCGGACGTCCTCATGCTCGACGAGATGACCGCGGCGCTGCCGGCGAACCTCACCGAGCGGGTGCTCGAGACGATCGGCCGGCTGAAGGGCGGCGACCGGTCCGTGATCTTCATCTCGCACCGGATGATCGAGATCGCCGCGGTCTGTGACCGCGCGACGGTCCTGCGCGAAGGGCAGACGGTGGGCGTCGTCGACGTCACCGTCGGCTCCGAGGACCGGATCGTGGAGCTCATGCTCGGCGAGATCGTCGAGGACATCCCGGCGACGGCCGGTCGCGCGGCCGCGACGCGTGCTCCCGACGCCGTGCCGCGGCTCGCCGCGCGTGGCCTGACCGACGGCGCCAAGCTCCAGGACGCCACGTTCGAGCTGCATGCCGGCGAGGTGCTGGGGGTCGTGGCGCTCGAGGGGCAGGGTCAGGACGAGCTGTTCGAGATCCTCGCCGGCTCGGAGCGCCCAAGCGGCGGTGAGCTGTTCGTCGACGGCACGCCGGTCTCCTTCCGCCATCCGGCCGACGCGATCCGGGCCGGTGTCGTGTACGTCGCCGCGGACCGCGCCGAGGCGCTCCTCATGCAGCGCTCCGTGCGCGAGAACATCGCCCTGCCGTTCCGGGCGCGGATCCCGCGCTGGGGTCCGATCGACCTGCGGAGCGAGAAGCGCACCGTCGACGTCGCCGTCGAGCGCCTCCAGATCGACGCCCGTGCCGGCAACGAGGTGCGCCGGCTGTCGGGCGGCAACCAGCAGAAGGTCACGATCGCCCGCTGGGTCGCGGGCGGCGTCCGCACGATGCTCTGCTTCGACCCCACGCGCGGCATCGACATCCGGACGAAGCACCAGATCTACGTCCTGCTCCGGGAGCTCGCGGCCAACGGCGCGGCCGTCCTCCTCTACACGTCCGAGCTCAAGGAGATCGCCCTCGCGTGCGATCGCGCGATCGTCATCTTCGGTGGCCGCGTGGTCGCGGAGCTGCCGGCCGATGCCGACGAGCCGACGCTCCTGCGGGCCGCATACAACCTGAAGTCAGGCGAGGTGATCCCCGAGGAGGCGGCGGCGATCACGATCGAGGGCGGGCAGCCGGAGCCCGCATCGACGGCTCCGCCGGCGTCCGAGCGATGAGCGCGGCGACCGCACCTACCGCACCCACGGAGACGGCACGCCCCGACGTGGCGGAAGCGTTCGGCTCGTGGACGCGGCGGAACGCGTGGGTGCTCGGCCTGCTCGGGCTGCTGGTCGTGCTGCTCGTGTTCACCCGGATCATCCAGCCGACGTACGGGGTAACCGGGGTCCAGGGGCTCGCGATCTCGGTCCTGCCGCTCGCGCTCGCCGCGGCGGCGCAGGCGGTCGTCGTCATCGGCGGCGGGATCGACCTCTCGATCGGCTCGATGATGGCGCTTACGAGCGTCGTCTCGGCCGCGCTCATGGACGAGCAGACCGACGAGTTCGGGGTGGCTGTCGTGCTCCTCGTGCTCGCCCTGGGGCTCGTGCTGGGCGCCGTGAACGGCGCCCTTGTCGTGCTCACCCGGGTCCCGGACATCGTGGTGACGCTCGCGATGTCGTACGTGTGGGCCGGCTGCGCACTGCTCGTCCTCAAGACCCCGGGCGGCGGCTCGGCGCAGTGGCTGCGCGACCTCGTGCTGGGCTCCGTCGGCAACGAGTGGATCCCGAAGGCGGCCGTCGTGCTGGTCGTGCTCGTCGCGGTCATCTGGATCCCGCTCGCGCGCTCCAGACTCGGGCTGTCGATCTACGCGATCGGCAGCAATCCGCTCGCGGCGTTCCGGAGCGGCGTGTCGGTGGGGCGGACGAAGATCCTCGCCTACGTGTTCACCGGGCTGTTCTCGGCGATCGCGGGGCTGAGCCTGACCGCGAGCACCGGCATCGGGACGCCCGTTCCCGGGCCGTACACGCTGCTCAGCGTCGCGGCGGTCGTGCTGGGCGGCGTAAGCCTGGCCGGCGGGCGCGGCGGATTGTTCGGGCCGATCGTTGCGGTCGTGATCCTGCAGCTCATCCGCACCGACATGACGTTCCTCAACGTGAATACGAACCTCGCCGTGGTCCTCCAGGGCGTGATCCTCATCGGGGTCGTCATGCTCGGCAGCTTCATCCAGCTCCGGCGGGCACGCGGATGAGCGCGCTGGGCACGACGGACACGCGGGCCGGCTGGCTCGCACCCGCGACCTGGCGGCGGCTGTTCCGCGACCAGCCGATCCTGCCGCTCATCGCCCTGCTCGGGCTGCTGGTCGTGCTGTCGCAGCTCGCGCGGCCCGGGATCGTCACCCCCGAGTGGGTGGGGGTGATCCTGCGTGCCGCCGTGCCGCTCACGATCCTCGCCGGGTGCCAGACGCTCGCGATGCTTACCGGCGGCATCGATCTGTCCGTCGGGGCGGTGGCCTCGATGTCCGGGTTCCTCGTGGCCACGCTCGTGGGCGACCAGGGGCTCGTGGTCGCCGTCGTCGTGGCGCTGGTGGCGGCGGCGCTCGCCGGGCTGGTGAACGGGATCGGCGTCGGCGTGTTCCGCGTCCACCCGCTGATCATGACCCTGGGCATGAGCCTGGTCGTGCTCGGCCTCGCCAACGTGTGGCAGATCACGATGGTCCAGACCGGGGCGGGCGTGCCGCCCGAGCTCCGATCGGTCGGCACCGGGCTCTCGTTCACGGTCGTGCCACACAGCCTGATCGTGTTCGCACCGCTCGCGCTCGCGATCCTGCTCGGGCTGCGCCGGACCGGGTACGGCCGGATGCTCTACGCGATCGGCGACAACCCGGTCGCTGCGCGACTGTCCGGCGCACGCGCATGGCAGGTCCTCGTCGTGCTGTACGTGATCTCGGCCGTGCTCGCGGCGATCGCAGGCTTCCTGCTGTCGGGCCTGACGAACGTCGCCAGCGTGTCGCTCGCGGACACCTCGGTGCTGCCGTCGGTCGCAGCCGCAGTCATCGGCGGGACGTCGATCATGGGCGGCCGCGGCGGGTACGGCGGCACGATCGTCGGCGCGCTGATCCTGACGGTCGTGACGTCGCTGCTGACGTCGCTCGGCTATCCCGAGGCGGTCCGGCAGATCCTGTTCGGGGCGATCATCGTGCTCGTCGCGGCGGCGTACACCCGGGTGACGAGCGAGTCGTAGGCGTCTCGGACGGGGGGTAGCGTTTCCGTCATCCAGGCATCGGTGGCTTGGTCGTCGGGCGCCGCGCCGCCGTCCCTGACAGGCATGGACACGGGGCATGAGCGGCGAGGGCGATGGACCGTCCACGCACAGCTGCCGTCGCGCCCCCACCCCTGCCTCGCCCTGGATGCCACCGATGCTTGCGCGGCAGCAGGTCGCAACGGGCGTCCCGTCAGCGCGCGGGCATCGCCTCGAACGTCCGCTCGATGTCGTCGAGCAGCCGGACCGTGCCCTCCACCACCGCCGACAGGTAGCGCTCCCCGAACCCGACGCTCGCCTCGCGCGCGTCGCCCCACGTGCCGGAGTGCGTCGCGCGATGGACCGACCCCGGGTTCGAGAAGAAGAACGCGGTGTGGACGGCGGCCGGGCTGCCGACCTCCGGGAATGGCGGGAACTCGGCGTTCGCGTTGTCCATGTCCACGAGCGCGGGGTTGATCGCGAGCACGGCGGACGTCTCCCCGCGGTTCGCGTGCAGCCCGTTCGTCGGGCCGAAGAACTCGGCCGCCTCGTCGGGCGTGATCCCGTCCCAGTAGTTCACCGGGTACGCGCGCACCCCGCCGGGCAGGCGCTCGGATGCGTTCGCGCAGGCATGCGCGATGGCATACGTGTTGTCGTAGTGCCCGTTGAGGAACACGATCCGCCGGAAGCCCACCGCCGCGAGCGACACGGCGACGTCCTCGATGAGCGCCATGAACGTCGCCACCCGGATGTGGACGACCCCCGTGAACCCGACGTGGGGGTACGAGAGCGCGTAGCTGATCGCGGGCGCGACGACCGCGCCGACGCGGGGCGCGATCCGGCGGCCCACCTCGGTCGGGACGAGCGCGTCGGTCGCGAGCGGGCCGTGGGGGCCGTGCTGCTCGGTCGAGCCGACGGGCACGATCACCGTCTGGTGCTGCGCGAGGAACGCGCGCACCTCGGGGTCGGTCATCTCGCCCAGGAACACCGTCGGCGGCTTCATGTCCAGTCCTCCTCAGCCGATCGTGTTGGTCAGCTCGCCGATGCCCTCGATCCAGCACGTCATGACGTCACCCGGCCGGAGGTGGCGGTCCGCGTCGGGCCCGATCCTTGCCGGCGTGCCGGTGGCGATCAGGTCGCCCGGCCGCAGCGCGACGTGCCGGCCGAGGTAATCGAGGATCCGCTCCACCGGGAAGCGCATGTCGGCCGTCCGCCCGTCCTGCACGACGACGCCGTTCAGGCGGAACCCGATGCCCAGGTCGCAAACGTCGAGCTCGTCCGCGGGGACGATCACCGGGCCCACCGGGCAGAAACCCGGGAACGACTTGCCCAGCAGCCACTGGTCGCCGTCGAGCCACGGGTCCTGGGACGTGACGTCGTTGACGATCGTCCAGCCGAGCGGGGCGGCGCCCTCGCCCACGACGAGGCCCAGCTCGCACTCCCCGTGGACATGCCCGGTCAGCGTCCGGTCCCAGCGGATCTCCGCGCCGTCCGCCGTGAGCGACGACGACGCCTTGCCGTACACGAGCGGGCGCTCCGGACCTGCAGCCGCGGGATCGGCGGGATCGCGGTAGTTGCGCCCGATCGTATAGATCGCGCCGATCCCGACCGGGGCCAGGCGCCCGCCGCGCACGGGAAGCTGCACCGTCACGACCCCTCAGGCCCGACCGGCGGCGTCCGCGAGCAGCGGCGCGACCGCCGCGCGCATGACGCCGGCCATGCCGGGCACGCCGGTCCAGCGCTCGAACGCGATCGCGGCCTGCTGGACGAGCATCTCGCCCCCGTTGGCCGCCCGCAGGCCCCGCCCGCGAGCCGCGCGCAGGAGCGGCGTCTCGGGCGGCACGTAGACGAGGTCGAACACCGTGGCGTGGTCCGGGAGCCGGTCGACCGGGATCGTGATCCCGGGATCGACCATGCCCACCGTCGTCGCGTTGACCGCGAGGTCCGCCGTCCGGAGCGCGCCGGCAAGCCGCTCGTCGCCGAGCCCGGCCACCCCGATCGGCCCCCCGGCCAGGTCGGCGAACCGATCCGCGAGCGCAGCGGCGGCGCCGATCGTCCGGTTGGCGATCGTCAGCCGACGCACGCCGGCGGTGAGACACGCGTGCACGACGGCGTGGGCGGCTCCGCCGGCCCCGATGACGACGACCTCCACCCCGTCAAGCGCGCGCCCCATCGCGATCTCGACACCGGCGCGGAAGCCGGGCGCGTCCGAGTTGAAGCCGATCAGCCGGCCGTCGGGGGTCCGGACGGCGTTGTTCACGGCGCCGATCGCGCGGGCATCCGGCTCGACCTCGTCCACGAGAGCCGCCACCATCCGCTTGTACGGCGAGGTCACGCCCAGCCCCAGCCAGTCCGGGCCGCGCGCCTCGTCGACCGCCGCCGCCACGTCGTCCGGGTCGAGTTCGAGGAGCTCGTACCGCGCGTCGATGCCCGCGGCCGCGAACGCCGCATCGTGCATCACCTGCGAGTGACGCCTCCGCAACGGCCGTCCGAGGAGCGCAACGCGGCGGGTCACGAGGCGACCGCGACCGCCATGCGGTTGGGCCGCCGAACCGGGCCCGCGGTAGGCGGGAACGTCACGTTCGGGATGATCTCGTCGACCCAGTGCCGGAGCTGCGCCGGATCGGGGGTCATCGTGTGCAGGATGAACTGGTCCACCCCAGCGTCCACCCGCGCCTGGAGCGAGGCGACGATCTCGTCCGGCGTTCCGAACAGGTACACCGACTCGAGGTACTGCGGCCCGCGCTCGCCGCTCATCACCTTCAGGAACGCGCGGTGCTGCTCCTCGCGGGCCTTCACGGGATCGTTGGTGAGCACGAGGTGGAGGAAGTTCTCGTGCGCCACCGACAGCTCGCCTGGATCCTGGCCGTGCTCGCGGAAGAACGTCCGGAGCTCCTGCCAGTCCCGCGCGATGTCCGCGGGCGGGCTCGTCGGCCGGGGGATCCAGCCGTCGGCGCGCAGCGTGCGCGCCTTGACGGATTCGACGAACCGCGGGACGTCGGGGGACTTCGGGTCGGCGAGCTGGGAGCCCCCGCCCACCCAGAGCGCGGGGCGCACGCCGGTGCGCGGCTCGATGAACACGTCGTCAACCGAGTAGTAGCGGCCGTGGTAGGTCACGGTCGCGCCCTCGAACAGCGGCAGCATGATGTCGAGCATCTCGTCCGTCCGCCGGCCGCGCTCCGACTTGTGCACGCCGACCGCCTCGTACTCGGCGTCGTTCCAGCCCACGCCCGCGCCCAGGATCACCCGGTTGTCCGAGAGGAACTGGAGCGTCGCCAGCTCCTTTGCGAGGAGCACCGGGTTGCGCAGGGGCATGATCAGGATCGACGTGCCGAGGCGGACCCGCTCGGTGACGCCGGCGGCGACCCCGAGCGCCATGAGCGGCTCGAGCCAGTGCACGGAGTAGAACCGCTTCGCGGCGAGCAGGTGATCGGTGATGAACAGCGAATCGAAGCCGAGGTCCTCGACGACGCGCGCGAAGTGCTTGATCCCGCGGGCGCGCTCGGGGCCGTCCCCCGCCCAGACATAGGAGGGCAGGAACACTCCGAACCGGCCGACCTCGCTCATCCGTTCAGTCCTCTCCTCGCGTGACTGGTCATGGCCGCCATCGGCCGTCATCGTCCGTCACCGGCCGTGGTAGCGCGGCTCGCGCTTGGCGAGGAACGCGGTGGCGCCCTCGAGCATGTCGTCGCTGGCGAAGATCCGGACCGATGCCTCGGTCTCGGCCGCCAGCCCGTCCGCGATCGGCCGGTCGAGCGCCGCGTCGAGCAGCGCCTTCGCCTCGCGCACGGCGAGCGGGCCGCGCTCCGCGATCTCCGCTCCGATCGCCACGGCCCGCGCAGCCGCCTCGCCAGCGGGCACGACCTCGTGGACGAGCCCGATCCGCAGCGCCTCCTCGGCGTCCACGACCCGCCCCGTGAGGACCAGCTCCTTGGCCCGCGCGAGTCCGATGACGCGGGGCAGCCGCTGCGAGCCGCCGGCACCGGGGATCACCGCCAGCCGCACCTCCGGCAGCCCGAGCCGGGCGCGCGCCGAGGCCACCCGCAGGTCGCACGCGAGCGCCAGCTCGAGACCGCCGCCCAGGGCGTTGCCCTCGATCGCGGCGATCGTCGGCATCGGCAGCCGGGCGAGCCTGTTGGCGACGCCGGATTCGTACGCCAGCCGGTCGCGCCCGCCGGGTCCGCGCTGCTCCTCGAACTCGCCGACGTGCGAGCCCGCCGAGAACGCCCGCTCGCCGCGCCCGGTCACGACAACCGCCCGGACGTCGCCGGGTGCCGCCGCCTCGAGCGTCGCGAGCGCCGCGTCCAGCTCCTCGAGGAGCGCGCGGGTCACGAGGTTGAGAGGCGGGTTCACGAGCTCCAGCCGGGCGACGTGACCCGGCTCGAGGACGACGAGATCGGCCATCACCGGACCCCGAAGTCGGTGGCGAGGCCCATCGGCCCCGGCCGGTAGAGGCGCCGGTCCATCGTGCCCGGGGGATCGGCGACGCGAGGCTGGAACCCCATCCGGTCGAGCACGTCCGCCCGGACGTCCACGCCCGGCGCGACCTCCGTCAGCACCAGCCCGTCCTCGGCAAGCGCGAACACCGCGCGCTCGGTGATGTACCGGACCTGCTGTCCCCGCTCGCGCGCGATCCGCGCGCTGAACGAGATCTCGCGCACCTGCGGGACGAACTTCGGCAGCGAGCCCTCCTGCTCGATCCGGATGCCGTCGTCGATCCCGATCCGCAGCCCCTGTGCGGTGAGCGTGCCGACGAAGTTGATCCGCGGCGTCCGGGCGCTGATGTTCGGGAAGCCGCCGGGACCGCGGACGCGCCCCTCGAACGCGTGGACGTTGACGTTGCCCTCCGCGTCCACCTCGGCGAACGACAGGCTCGCGATGTCGAGCCCGCCGCCGTCGTAGAAGTCGAACAT
>DASSPX010000097.1:0-6785 GCA_035699445.1 Candidatus Limnocylindrales bacterium
CACCGGACGGCTCCAGGGCGGCACCCGGCTGGTCATCCCCGCACCGGTCTACACGTGCGACGACGGCAGCGAGCCCCAGTCCCTGAGCGGGGAGCCGCTGGACGACCTGCTCCGCAACCTCACGTACGCGTACGACGCCGAAACCGGTGCCCTGACCGTCGGGCCCGAGTCGGTCTGGACCCGCGAGCTGGGCGCTGCCGCCAGGCCCGGATCGACGATCTCGGAAGGCAGCTGGCCGCAGTCGAGCCTCCAGGAGGTCCGTGCGGCCCAGGCGCGGGCCGATGTCGGTGATCCCGACGCCGCGTGGCAGATCGATCGGCGGCTGACCGGGCAGGACTGGTGGGACTACGTCCTGCAGCCGAACACCGGGATCGCCGAGCGGTTCCTGCGCGAGGAGCTCGGCTGGGACCACGCGCTGCTCCACCCGTACTGGCAGGACTATGCCCCGGGCGGAGACGACAACGGCCCCGCTGACGGGGTGATCCGCGGTCTGGTGTACCTGCGGTGCGGGCCGGGCGAGACGAACCCGCTGTATCCGATCCCCTCGCAGGAGAGCGCGTCCGGCGGGCATGAGTGCGCACCCACGATCGACGAGCTGCGCTATGAAACCGTGAGCCTCGACCTCGCCCAGCCCGACCGCCGAGGGCCGTCCGGGATCTGGGTGGTGAGCCGGTGGGAGCCGGGCGCGCCGTTCGCGCAGGCGGATCCCAGGGTCGTCACCGAGCTGGCGACGGCGCGCCTGGAGGACTTCCTCGAGGCACGCATCCGCGGCGAGGGTGCGGAGGGGTACGGCGCGGTCCGCCAGGGCTGGCACACCAGCCACGAGCCGCCGCTGTTGTACGCCGCGACGTCCGGCGCGCCCTACGAGCGCTTCGAGGTCGAGCTCGTGGACGGCCCGGGCTGGCCGTTCGGCAGCATGCAGTTCACCGTCCGGCTGTTCGCCGACGGCGGGGCGACCGTGGTCGAGGAGCTCATTCGGGTTGGCGTGGACGGCGGGAACATTGAGCTCGGCTACCAGCCGATCTCGGCCACCGAGAACGGGCAACCGGTACCCGTGCGATACACCTGGTTCGACGGCGCGGTGAGCGTGCGGGCCGCCTTCCCGTGGGCCGAGTACACCGACTTTGCGATGGGCCTGGCCCTCGCCGGGGACTGGAACGAGCGGTTCAACCTGATCGGCGCGCCGCTGCCCGTCGGGTCGGGATGCGAACCCGGATCTGCCCCGGCCGACGCACGAGCGCTGGCCACGGCGATCAGATCCGATCCCGACTTCGAGGCGACGGCACCTGTTCCGGTCCGCGTCGGGGGGATCGAGGCGCTAGCGGTGGACGTGACCGCCGTCCCGGGCGCGAGCGTGTGCGAGGCATACCCGGCCCCGATGGTCCTGCAGCCGGACGGCGGCGCCGACCATGCCGGGCTCGCCCTTCGGGAGGGGAGCAGGATGCGCCTGTACGTGATCGATGTCCCGGAGGGATCCTCGATCGATGTCCTTGCCATCGCGATCGTGGCGCCAGTGGAGCGCTTCGAGCAGGTGATCGAGGCGGCGACACCGATCCTGGAGTCCGTCGAGATCCCGGCGAGGTAGCAACGGTCGGAACCCGGCGCGTCCGGCAGGGCATGCCGGGTCGGGCTTGACGCGCATGGCACCCTGCCTGCCAGGATCCCGACGGTCGGGCGGTTCGGGCGAAGGGGGATGGGTTCCGCGATGCAGTCCCGATGTCCGACCGCATGACCCCGACCGAGCCCGGCATGCCGGGCCGCGAGCCGCTCCTCGACTGGCAGCCGCCCCCCGAAGGCGGTGGTCCCCGGCGACTCTGGCCGCTCGTGGCGGTGCTCGTGTTCGTGCTGGCCACGGTGGCCGGCGCCGTCGTGCTGCAGGTCGGCGGCGCCGGCAGGACGGCACCGGAGCCCGTCGGCACCGCGGCCGTCCGCCCGCCGATCCCGCCGGGCCGGACCCTGTACCTCGCTCCGCTCGACGGGACGCCCACGGATCGCGTCGACCGTCTCGCCGCGTACCTCGCGCGACGCTACGGGATCGACGCCCGGACCCTGCCTGCGACCGCCACGCCCGGCTACGCGTGGGACGAGGCCCGTGGACAGCTCATCGCGGAGGCCGTGCTGCAGTCGCTGCCCAACGCCTATCCGGACCGCGCGGTCGATCGCGGCGCCGTCGTCATTGCGATCACCGACCGCCACCTGTACATCCAGGGGCGGCCCGATTGGGCGTGGGCCTTCGGCCTCCGATCCGACGACCTGCGCTGGGCGGTCGTCTCGACGTTCGCCATGGAGCTGGGTGAACCCGATCCCGCCCGGGTGGAGACCCGGCTGCGCCGGATGGTCGGCAAGAACGTGGGGCTGATGTACTTCGGGCTCGAGGCGAGCGACGACCCGAGGAGCCTCGTGTACCGCTCGATCGTGAGCGTGGGCGACCTGGACGCGATGGGCGACGAGTTCTAGTACGGAACCGATCGCGTCGATCCGGTGTAGACATCGGTGACGTGGAAAGCCCGCCGCCGGATGACACGGTGCTCATGACGCGCGCCCGGGCAGGCGACATCGGCGCCTACGAGCATCTCGTGCGCCGATACCAGGATGTCGCGATCCGCACCGCCTACGTCATCGCGCCCGATGGCGATGCGGACGACGCGTGCCAGGAGGCGTTCGTGAAGGCATGGCAGGCGCTGCCACGCTTCCGTCCGGACGCGCCGTTCCGGCCGTGGCTCCTGCGAATCGTCATCAACGAGGCACGGAACCGGCGTCGATCCGCCGCGCGCCGCGCAGGACTGCGGCTCCGGGCGGAATCGATGGCTGGGTCGCCGGCGGGCGCGGCGTCGCCCGAGCTCCGGTACCTCGACAGCGAGTCGCGGGAGCGCCTGCTGGACGCCGTCCGCTCGCTTCGGGACGACGATCGTGAAGTCGTGGCAGCGCGCTACTTCCTCGGACTGTCGGAGGCCGAGACAGCGCACGTTCTGGGCCTCCCGGCAGGGACGGTCAAGTCGCGCCTGTCGCGGGCGCTCGGTCGTCTGCGGTCCGATCTGGACCGACGTGGAGCGGACGACCGATGACGCCTCGACCCGACGACCGGATCGAGGCCGGCCTCGCGGAGCTGGGGCGCGCGCTCGCCTACCCGCAGGCAGATCCGCGACTCGCGACGAGGGTCTCGACCGCGATCCAGGCCGGGGACAGTCGTCGCACCGCGCCATGGCGGCTTCGCGAGGTTCGGACGTCACTGGTCGTGGCCGTGATCCTGTTGCTCGTCCTGGCCGCCGTTGCGGCGGCCGTCGGCCTCGGTCTCACGCGGGTGCGCATCGAGCTCGTGCCGGGCGGTGCGATCCCGTCCGCCACGGCTCGTGGGCACTCGGCGCTGGGCGCACGGCTCGGCACGCGGGTGGAGCTCGAAACGCTCGCGAACACGGTCGACTTCCCCGTCGTCATCCCCGCGACCCTTCGCGGACCTGATGCCGTGTACGTCGACGACGGCCGTGTCTCGCTCGTCTGGCTGCCCGACGCCGACCTGCCGGCGATCGAGGGCACCGACGTCGGCCTGGTACTCACGCAGATCGACGGCGATGTGGACGAGGGGTACTACGAGAAGCTCGTCCACGCCGGGATGGCGCGCATCGAGCCCGTGATCGTGCGCGGTGCTCCAGGCTTCTGGATCTCCGGGGCGCCACACGCCCTCGTGTACCGCAACCGTGACGGCCGGTCGGTCGAGGAGACGCGCCGCATGGTCGGCGACGTGCTGATCTGGGAACGTGGCGACCGAACGTATCGACTCGAGTCCGCGCTCGGAAAGGCGGCAACGATGGAGCTCGCCGCCGCCATCCCGGCGGACGACTGACCCTACCCCGCCACGCGCCCGCGGCGTCGTGCCACCGTGAGGGTCCCCAGCGTGGCGCCCGTGAGGAGGAGCACGCCGATGCCGACCACGACAAGGACAGTGGGTGAGACAGGCTCGGGCGCAGCCGCAGCAGGTGCGGCTTCCGCACGCTCCGTGCTCGCCTGCCCGGCGGCCAACGGGTCCCCCACGACAATGGCGCCGGTCATGCCCGGATGGATCATGCACGTGTACGGGTAGACGCCGACGGTTTCGAACGTCCAGGTCGCCGTGCCGCCGGGCTGGACGAGCCTGTCGTGCACACCCCACGCGAGGTTTGCGCCGACGATCTCGTGCGGCTGCGCCGAGGTGTTCGTCCAGGTCACCAAGTCCCCCACGTCGACCCTCGTGACGGTTGGTCCGAACGTGCATTCCCCGATCGCAACCGCGGTGGTGGCGCCGGTCGTGGCGGGCGGTCGCGACAGATCGTGGAAGCACGGATCCCCGGCCAGCGCGACCCCGGGGAACGCGGCCACACCGGCCAGGAGCCCGAGCAGCAGCAGTGTGAGCAGACGACGGCCCATGGTGGGGTCCTCCGGAAAGTGCCTGACGCACCATCTACACCGCTCACCGGGAACGGGTTCCCGGCGTCCCGCGGCGGCCCGCGAGGTATCGTCGCTGCCGGGCAGGTCGGGGCGGCACGTCCGTGCTCGTGCCACGCACGCCGGACGACCGATTCGCAACCCCGTCGCTCGGAGGCCGATACGTGGTGGCTGACCACATGCAGGCCGTCGTCCTGACCGGACACGGCGGACCTGACAGGCTCGAGTACCGGCACGACGTCCCGGTGCCTCGACCCGGGGTCGGCGAGGTGCTGATCGCGGTTCGCGCCGCGGGCGTCAACAACACCGACATCAACACCCGCGTGGGCTGGTACGCGTCGACCGACGCTCCGGACGGTGCCGCATGGACCGGCTCGCCCGTGGCGTTCCCGCGCATCCAGGGGGCGGACGCGTGCGGGGCGATCGTCGAGGTCGGACGCGGCGTGTCCGAGGGGCGAATCGGCGAGCGGGTGGTCGTCCGAAGCTGCCTGCGGTCCCTGCGGAAGGACGGCGTCGACCCATGGCTGGGCTCCGAGATCGACGGGGCGTTCGCGCAGTTCGTCTGCGTGCCGGCCGCGGAGGCCTTCCGGGTCGAGTCCGAGCTGTCGGACGTGGAGCTGGCCGCGGCGCCATGCTCGTACGGCACCGCCGAGAACCTCCTCGAACGGGCCCGTGTCATCGCCGACGAGCGAGTGCTCGTCACCGGCGCATCCGGGGGCGTCGGTGGGGCGGCGGTCCAGCTCGCCCGTCGGCGGGACGCGCGGGTGGTCGCCGTCGCCGCGAGCGACAAGGCACCGGAGGTCCGGGCACTCGGTGCGGCCGAGGTCCTCGACCGCAACGCCGACCTCGTCGAGGAGCTCGGCCAGCGTTCGATCGACGTCGTCATCGATCTCGTCGGGGGGCCACGATGGCCGGATCTGCTGCGGGTGCTGCGGCGGGGTGGGCGCTACGCCGCCTCCGGGGCGATCGGTGGACCCCGCGTCGAGCTCGACCTTCGGACGCTCTACCTGAACGACCTGACGCTCCTGGGCTGCACGAGCTGGGCGGACGGCGTGTTCGAGAACCTGGTCGGCTACCTCGAACGCCGGGAGATCGTGCCGACCGTGGCGGCCACGTTCCCCCTCGAGCGGATCGCGGAGGCGCAGGCGGCATTCGAGGCCAAGCGCCATGTGGGCAAGATCGTGCTCGTCGTGCCGGCCGCCGGCTAGCGAGGAAGGCGCGCGCGGCCCGCCCCCGGGGGAGCAGGGTCCGACAGTCGGCCTCCATCGCTTCGTGGCATGCTCCCGGCGCGGCCAGCCAGCGGCCAGGCTTGGGGGATCACATGCGCCGACACACCGCCGCCTTGCTCTGTTCCGCGTTCCTGCTCACAGCATGCGTAGCGGCAGGCGCGGGTCCAGCGACGAACCCGGCACCGGGGTCAGCCGAAGCGACTGCAGCCCTGTCGGCCGAGCCCGAACCTTCCCTCGTGGTGTCGCCCGCCCCTGCGGCGACGCCGACGCTTCCGGAGCCGCTCGGGCTCACGTACACGTGCGGAGCGGGACTGCCCTTCGACGCCGCCGCATTCGACGGGCCGATCGGCGCGGAGCTCGAGGATCACCCGTCGGCCGCGGCGATCCGTGACCTGCCGCCTTTCTACGAGACGAGCGAGCTGCAGCCACCGTGGCGCCTTGCGGCACGGACCGACGTCGAGGCGCTGTACCTGCGTGGCGACCGGCCGGTCTGGTATGCGCGCCTCGAGCAGAAGGCTGGAGCGTGGACGCTCACGGGGTGGGGCGACTGCGCCGGATGGCTCGTGTCGGGCGAGGACATGCCGGTCACGTGGTGGCTGGCCGATGCGGACAGCCTGGGGCCCGACTCCCTGCACGTCCCGATCCTCGCCGCCACCCTGTGCGAGGCAGGGCCGCTGGCCGGGCGGCTCCAGCCACCCCGCATCGTGTACCGCGAGACCGACGTGCTCGTCGCCCTGATGGCGCGTCGGCCCGAACCGACGGCTGAGTACTGCTCCGAACCCGAGGTGCTCGCGACGGATATCGGGCTCGACGAACCCCTCGAGGGCCGGGCGCTGCTTGACGCCTCGGTCTGGCCACCTCGCGATCCGCGGTCCCCGCCCGGGTCCTGAAGCGGCGGGCCGCCCGGGTGCCCGGGACGCATCGCTCGTTGCACGGCTGGCGGCGCACCTGACGACTGGCAGGTCAGGTGAGCCGGGGGGCGTGCCAGCCAGCGGCCGGAACTCGCCCGATCGGGCCTCTCGGGACGCCGCTGAAGCCGCTCCGGAGTCAGGTGGAACGCCGGGTGGCTCAACCGCAAGGGAGAGGCGGACCGGGCGAGCGGGCTACTCATGCCCGTCCCGTCGACGCCCGGCGGCG
>DASSPX010000098.1:0-13815 GCA_035699445.1 Candidatus Limnocylindrales bacterium
GTTTCGTGGTGAGTGCTGACCGCGGTTGAGGCCCTTGGACCTGGCCCTGTACTCGCCGACAGCCGGTTCTGGCCAGGAATCCACGCTCACGGCCTCGCGACCGCCCCGGCGAACACTCACGGTCGTGCTGGTCTGGCCAGAAATGCGGGACCCCTCAGGCGGGTAGCAGCCGCCTTGCCGCCTCCTCGGTGATGACGATCGCCTGGCCGAGCGACCACAGCGTGAGCGTCGTCAGCCCGACCATCACGAGCGCCAGCGGCACCTCCCGCAGCCTCGGGTCCGTCGCGTGTGGCTGCCGGTCGTCGCTTGTCACGGCGGCGTCCCGCGCCGCCGCGACGTGCCCAGCCCATGCGCCGAGCATGTGGCCGCCGACCACCGCCGCGAGCTGGACGGTCCACAAGAGGCCCGGCGGCAGGAAGTCGCCGTTCGGCTCGTGGAACGCCGTTCCGAACAGGTCGGCGCCCTGCTGGAGCGGGTCCGAGAGCGCGACCACGATCCGCTGGCCGTCGACGAGCAGGTACGTCAGGTAGTGGGCGACGAGGTAGCCCACGGCGATCGGCAGGAGCCCCGCACCGATCGCGTTGACGCTCACCAGGCGCGCGACGACGAGCGCCGCGCCGATGATCACGCCGACGAACGCGAGCAGGAGCACCGTCTCGGGGCCGATCTGCGGCGCGCCGAACAGCGACGCCCAGGGCACCGTCTGGGAGAGCCCGTCGTAGAGGATCGAGGCGGTTCCGATCGCGACGAGGGCGACGTCGGCGGTCGTCCAGCGCGCCTCGAGCAGGCCGGACGCGAACGGCCGCCGGCGGAGGACGCGGTCGTCGATCGCATCCGGCCCGGGCGCGTCGTCGTCGTCCGGATCGGCCGGGTCGGCGGCGTGATCGGTCGCCGCGGCCTGCACGATGCCGAACGGGGCGAGCCGGTTCAGGAGCCGGAACCAGACCGTGAACGTCTCACCGTGGGCGCGCCACTCGTCCCTGCCGAACTGGGCCATCATCGCGAGCGTGAACGCCGTGTAGCCGGCGAGGACGACGAACAGCGTCTGCGGCCCGCCGCCCTCGACCAGCTCGAGCCACACGGCCATCGCCAGCCCGACGACCGCCGGCCAGCCGCGAAGCCAGCGGGGGATCCCGGCCGGGGCCCAGCCCCGCACGCCGAGGCGGCGGAGCACCGCGGCTGCGAGGTCGTACAGCGTGGCCCACGGGTCGAGCCACTCCCAGATCGGGGCGACGAGCGCGCTGACCGCCGCCACGCCCACCCAGCCGTAGACCCACACGAACAGGTCGGCGACCTGGGCGTCCGAGGAGCCGCCGAGCACGCCCTGGACGAAGATCCACAGGAGCGCGAGGAGACCGAGGCCGCGCAGCCCCAGGCGCAGCCACGCGGGAACCTGGACGAGGCCCCCCTCGGCTACCGGCAGCGCCCGGACGTCGCGCAGGAGCACGAACAGGAACGACAGCCCGACGGTGATCGCCGCTCCGGTGAGGTACACGGCGAGCGGGAGCGGGCTCTGGTACTGCGGGACGAGGCCGTGGGCCAGCACCGCGGCGGGCGCGGCGAGCGCGGCGGCGGCGACCGCCGGCGAGACGGCCAGGGTGCGCACGGCACGGTCCCTCATGCCGGACGGCTCCGCCGGAGCAGCCACGCTCCGATGCCGCCGAGCACGGCGAGCGCGACGATGATCGGGAGGAGGACGTCAGCACCCGAACCGCCCGCCCCCGCCTGACCCTCGGGCGATGCGGTCGGCGATGGCGCTGGCGTGACGCTCGCGGCCGCGGTCGGGGCGGCCGTCGCCGAGGGCGAGGCCGCCGGGGTGGGCGTGGGGGTCGCTGGTGCGGGTGTCGGCTCGGCGATCGAGAACGCGAACGTGTCGCGCCGGATCTCGTTGTGGCCGTCCTCGGCGACGGCGGTCCAGCGCACCTCGTAGCTCCCGGGTGACAGCCCGGGCACGGTGAGGACCATCGTGTCGGGCGCGCCGGGCGCCACACTGCCACGGCCCATCTCCCCGCCCGGACCCGCCAGGACGAAGCTGCTCCGATCGGGGACGAGCGGACCGTTGAACGTCAGGACGACCTCGTCCGGCGCGACATCGACGGTGGCGCCGGCTGCGGGCTCTGAGGCGACGAGCTCCGCGTGGGCCAGCGCGGCGGACGGCGCGCCGAGGAGCAGCAGGACGAACGCGCCCGTCGCGGCCGCGACACGGCGCGCGGGGCGTGGGAGGAAGCTCACGGGCGGCGAGTCTACCGGGCCTCGGCGCCGGCTCCGCGTGACCGATGGCCCGTCGGCGCCGGGCCGATCGGCAGCTGGAGCTCGGTCAGGAAGTCGCTCGCGCGGTCCACGACCCAGCCGCGCGGGAGGTCCAGCTCGGCCTCGGCGCCGAACTGGAGGTACAGCACCCGGAGCGGGCCCGTCACCTGCAGGCCGCCTGCGTGCACCCACGTGCCGAGACCGCGGCGGGTCGCCGGCAGGCCGTCGTAGTCGCCGCGATGGAGTGCCGTGACCACCCGGCAGCCCGTCAGGCGGCGCACACCGATCCGCTCGGTCGGGGCGACCTGCCGGCGGAGCGGGACGAAGATCAGGCGCTCCTCCGGGATCGCGCCCGGCGGCAGGTGGGCACGGCCGCCTGCGTCCCGCACGTACGCCTCGAGCTCGTAGAACGCGCGCCCGACGTCGCCATCGTCGCGAAGGCGGAGGTCGAACGTCGCCACGAGCTGCGGCGCGACCGTGCGCACGACCACGTCCGGCTGGTCGTCGGCACTGTCGGCAAGCTCGACCCGGATCTCGAGGGCGGCGAGCCGGCGGTCCACCTCGGTGCGGGCGTCCTCCAACTCCCGCCGTCGTCGCTCGAGCGCGTCCCGGAGATCGCGGCCGCCGGCGACGAGGTCCCGGATCTCGTCGAGCCCGATGCCCAGGTCGCGCAGGGCGAGGATCCGGCGCAGCGCCGGGAGCTGGGCGGGTGAGTAGTAGCGGTAGCGGGACGCGGGGTCCACCCAGGCCGGCCGGAACAGGCCTGCTTCGTCGTACGCGCGCAGGAGCTTCGCCGAGACGCCCGCGGCCCGGGCGAACGTGCCGACCGTGAACACCGTCCGAGGCTAGCACTTGACCTTCCCTTCGAGGGAAGGTTCAGGATGGCTGCCCGACGGACCGCTCGACCAGGAGGCCAGCCGCATGCACCGTGTCCGCGTCGCCGCACAGCTCCATCCCCAGCACGGTGACTGGCGACGCCTCCGCGCAGCCGCGCTCGAGGCCGAGGCGCTCGGGTACGACATCGTCTACGTCTGGGACCATTTCTTTCCGCTGTACGGGAACCCCGACGGCCCCCATTTCGAGTGCTGGTCGCTGCTCGCCGCGATCGCCGAGGCCACGTCGCGGATCGAGATCGGCCCGCTCGTGGCGTGCAACTCGTACCGCAATCCGGAGCTGCTGGCGGACATCGCTCGCACCGTCGATCACGTCAGCGGCGGGCGGACGGTCCTCGGCATCGGCGCCGGCTGGTTCCGGCGGGACTACGACGAGTACGGATTTGAGTTTGGCACCCGCGGGTCACGCCTCGCGGCGCTGGAGGCGGCGATCCCGCGCATCCAGGCCCGCCTCGCGCGCCTCAACCCGCCGCCGGTCCGGCCCCTGCCGCTGCTCATCGCCGGGGTGGGGGAGCGTCGGACGTTGCGGCTGGTGGCGCAGTACGCGGACGGCTGGCATGCCGCATTCCCGTCGCATCCCGGCGAGCTCGAGCCCAAGGTCGAGGCCCTCCGGGCGTGGGGCGAGCGGGTCGGACGCGACCTCGCGGAGATCGAGTGGGGGCTGGGTGTCGAGCCCGACGACCTCGACCGCTTCCTCGCGCAGGATGTCAAGACGTATCTCGACATGGGGTTCACCCAGTTCACGCTCGGGTTCAATGGGCCCGCGTGGACCGTGGAACACGGCGTTGCCTGGCTCCGCTGGCGCGACGCCGTGAACGCCCGTCTCGCCGCCGCGTAGGGCGGCTCACGCGGCGCACCCGGCCGGTCAGGCCGCGGCGCCCAGCTCGCAGTCGTCGCACGGAGCGCTGCAGGCGGCGCCGGCGGCGCCGGCGGTCGCGCTCCGGGCACCCGCGATGGCGTTCCCGATCGCGATGAGCCCACCGCCGAGCGATTGGCGCGCGCGGTCGATCAGCCGAGGTCCCGCCGGGTCGGCCGCCCGGACCCGGTCGGCGGCCCGGACCTGGTCAGCGGCCCGCACCTGGTCCGCGGCCGCGCGCAGGTCGCGCAGCCGCTCGGCGGTCAGGAGGTCGTCTCGCTCGAACATCCCCGGTGTCTCCGTCGTCGTGCCGCCAGGCGGCAGGTGTCCGTTGATCGGTCGGAAGATCGGCATCCTTTCCATCGTTCTCTCCCTCTCGTTAGATCGTTGTCTAACATGGCGGCCTGGGCGCCCCGATCGCCGTGTCGATCGGGGCCGGTCCGGGCGGGCCGGGGGCGGGGGAGGCCGCCCCGGCGCTCGACCCGGGTTCGGAAGCTAGGGCAGGAGGTACCGCTTGAGGTCGCCCGACGCGTCGTCGAGGCGGTCGCGCCGGAGGCTGTAGTAGCTGAGGCCGCCCTCCTCGGTCAGCGTCACCAGACCGGCGGCGCGAAGCTGGGCGAGGTGGTGCTTGATCGTGGGCTTGCTGAGCTCGAGCCGCTCCGCGATCTCCGTCAGGTACCAATCCCGATCGCGAAGGAGGCGCAGGATCCTCAGGCGCGTCTCGTCGCCCAGCGCCCGGTGCAGGCGGACGACGGCCTGCGGCGGGCTGAGCGGGTCGTCGACGTCGAGCGCCTCGTCGGCGACCGGATAGCCGAACATCCGCCAGTCGTCGGCAGCGAATACGAAGTTGTACGGGCGCCCGAAGTAGGACGGCGCGAGGATCACGCGCCGCACGCCGGGCTCAGACAGCCAGCGGATGCCGTTCGTGGTCCGCTCGATCAGCTCGATCGGGCCGAGGGTCGCGCGATCCCGTGCCCGGAGCGCGACGTCGTGGGCGATGATCGCGGCCACCCGTGCCTCGATCTCCTGGTAGAGCGGCAGCCAGGCGGCAAGGAGGGTGGTCAGGTCGGCCATCGCGGCGGCCGGCTCGCGCAGGATCCGCGCGAGGAACGGCCGCTTCGCCTCGGGCCAGGTCGCGACCAGCTCATCGATCGCTCCGTCCTCGCGGGCCAGCGCGCGCTCCATGAGCGGCTGGCACTCCGGCTTGCGCAGGTCGTCGGCGAGGACGGCGCGCGTGAGGGCGTCGCGCGGCAGCGTGTCGAGGTGGCGCAGGAGTGCCGCGGCGTCGGTCAGCTGGGGCTGGTCGACGAGGAAGGCGGCGGCATAGATCGCCCCCGCACCGTGCGGCAACCCGACCAGCCGCTGCGGAAGCTTCGCCTTCGCCGCCTGGAGCCAGCGCCGGTCCGCCGCGGGCAGGTCGTCGGTCGATCCGGCCTCGTCCTCGAGGCTGAAGACGAAGTCGTACGCCGAACGGGCGTCATACGTGACGCTGACGCCGGTGCCCGCGCCGCCGGTCACGTCGCGCATGAGGGCGCGGGTGCCGGGCGATGCGGTCGGGGCGGCGGCCAGGGTCGGTGGTGCGGTCGTCACGTGTTTCAACTCATCGAACTTGTGTTAGATGAAACGCTAACACCGGGCTTGAAGGCCGTCAAGGTTCCATCCTCGATCCTGCCCACCCGAACGGCACCCTGCGACTCCGGACTGCGCAGTGGACGGGACCTTCGTTTACCCGCCCCCCGGGATGTGCGTGTGCGCACCGGCGCGTAGGCGCACCGGGCTACCGCGGGGCGCGCCGAGGGCCTACCACCGTCCCATTTCGCAGGTGTTGGCCGAAACCTACCGTGCGACGTCATGGGACTCGAGGGACGCCGGCCGTCACGCCGTCCATCCACCTGGACTGCCGCCGGCGAGCCCGGCCGGCGGTGCCGGGCCGAGCCCGTCGCGCTGGGGGATTGACCGTGGGACGCGAGCGAGCCGCCGATCTGTCGTACGTCGCGAGCACGGCGCTCGTCCTCGGCGCGCTCCTCGTGCCGGCGGCCATTGCCGGAGGGCCGCATCTCCTCGTCGCGTCGATCGCCGCCGTCGGGTGGCTGGCGGCCGGGGTCGCGGTGGTGGTCGGCGCCCGGAGGCGGCTCGACGGGGTGCGGGAGACCGCCGGTCGGGTGGCGAACGGCGAGTTCGGTGCGACGGTTCCCGTCCGCGGCGGGGATTTCGTGGCCGGCATCGAGGACGCGTTCAACCGCCTGTCGCTCACGCTCCTTGCGACCCACGAGGCCGCGACGACCGATCGGCTCACCGGCGTGGCGAACCGGGCGACGGTCCTGTCGCGCCTGTTTGCCGAGGTGGAGCGGGCGGCGCGCCACGATCGGATGCTCTCGGTCGCATTCGTGGATCTCGACCACTTCAAGGCGATCAACGACACGCACGGCCACCCCGTCGGCGACGTCGTGCTCCGGGGGGTCGCCGGCATCCTGCGCGACAACCTGCGGAGCACGGATCTCGTCGGCCGGTACGGCGGCGAGGAGTTCATGGTGGTCCTGCCCGAGACGAGTCCCGAGGGAGCGACCGAGGTCGCCGAGAAGATCCGCGACCTCGTCCAGCGCCAGGTGTTCGGCGGCGAGGGCATCCCCGAGCTGCGGGTGACGATCTCGGTCGGGATCGCGGGCGGCCGTGGCGCGGCTCTGCGCCCCGAGGCGATCCTGCGCGACGCCGATGCGGCGATGTACTCCGCCAAATCGCTCGGACGGAACCAGACCTACGTCTTCGAGGAGGTCGACGACGACGCTCGCGTGCCGTCGGCTCCGGTGTTCGCGGCCGGTCGGGAGCGGGCGCTCGCCGTGGCCGGGATCGCGAAGCGGGCAGCCGAGGAAGCCCTCACGGCGGTGATCGACCCGCTGCCGCACTACCGGGGCAAGCCGTCGCACCTCATCGCCACGATCTCGCTCGCCCTCGCGCGCGCGCTCGAGCTCCCGCCGCAGGAGATCGAGCGGATCCGGATCGCGTCGCTCCTGCATGACATCGGCAAGGTGGCGCTGCCCCAGGAGATCCTCGAGAAGCCGACGTCGCTCTCGGACCTCGACTGGCGGTACGTGAAGCAGCACCCACGGATCGGGCAGCTGATCCTCGACGAGACGGGCGGGCTCCGCGAAGCGGGCAAGATCATCCTCCACCACCACGAGCGCTTCTCCGGGCACGGCTACCCGCATGGCCTTCGCGGCCGGGAGATCCCGCTCGGGTCGCGGATCGTCGCAATCGCCGACGCGTACGACGCGATGACCTCGGACCGGCCGTACAAGGCCGCCGTGGGTCACGACCAGGCGATCGCCGAGCTGCAGCGTCACGCCGCGACCCAGTTCGATCCCGAGCTGGTGGAGCTGTTCACCCGGCTGTACGGCGGGATCGCGCCGGAGGTCGACGCGGAGCTGCTGCCGGTGGCGATCGAGGGCGTCCGGGGTCGTCGATCGCGCTCCCGCGCGTCCGCCTGATCCGGCGGAGCCACTTCGTCGACCTCGACGGGGGTGCCGCCCGGCGGGGCAGCGACGGTCCGGCTGTTCGGCCCGCTGCTTGGGGCGGCTCGGACGTGGCCACCGGCCGCGGGTGCGGCGAGCATCCACTGGATGCACCGCGTCGAGGTGAGCCGGACGATCCTGAAGGCGATCAGCCGGTGGTACATGCTGCCGTGGTTCCGCGTGATCGGCGGCCCTCGCGCCACGCGCTGGGGTGGGTCCCTGTGCGTGCTGCGGACCCGTGGCAGGCGTACAGGCCGGATCCGGGAGGTGCCGCTGGACTACGCGCCGGCCCCCGGCGGGATCTACGTCCTGGCCGGGCTCGGCGACCGAACGCACTGGCTGGCGAACGTCCGGGCTGATCCGAACGTCGAGGTGCAGATGGGTCGCCGGGTCGTGCGCGGTGTGGCGCTGGAGGTGACGGACCCCGCCGAGTGGCTGGCCGCGGGGCGGGCGGTGCTGTGCCACTGCGGGTTCGTGGGGTACTGCTACGGCTTCTCGCCGTTCCGCGTTCCGGACGTGCGCCTCGCCCGTGCACTGCGGGGCGTGCGCGCGGTGCGGATCGACCTCGGGGCATCGGAGGCGAGCCCGCACGTCGCGGCCTGACTGACCGGGCGGCGTGGGGCGCCGGTCCTGCGGCGTGGCCTGTCCCTCCAGGCGGGATTCCCCGGGGTGGGGGCTTGCTAGGGGGCGAGACCGGTCTCGCAGCCGGTGATGCTCGGCCGGACTCGCCCGGCGGATCAGCGTGCGAGCATGGGGCCCGAACGCGACGGTCCGGGCATCGATCCACGCTTGCTCGACGCCGGCCTGATGCTCCGCGAGCATCGCGAGCCGCGGGGGCGCGGCCCAGGCGGCCATCGCGCGTCGCATCGCACCCCTGCCGGACCACCGACCCGAGCCGTCCTACAATCGGCGCCCCGCCCTCGCTCGCCTCCTGCGACGGCACCCGACGCCCGGCCCGAGGTACCTGCATGTCCGTTCCCACCGTCGAGTTCAGCGACGAGCGCCTGCCCAACGGGCTTCGCCTGATCGTCGCCGAGGACCATCTCGCGCCGGTGGTGGCGGTGAACATCTGGTACGACGTCGGCTCGAAACACGAGCAGCCCGGCCGCACCGGCTTCGCGCACCTGTTCGAGCACGTGATGTTCCAGGGCAGCGCGCATGTGGGCAAGGCGGAGCACATCGCGCTCGTGCAAGCCGCCGGCGGCACGATGAACGGCACGACCTGGCTCGACCGCACGAACTACTTCGAGACGATGCCCTCCCACCAGCTCGAGCTCGCGCTGTGGCTCGAGGCGGACCGGCTGGGCACGCTGCTCGACGCGCTCAGCCAGGAGAATCTCGACAACCAGCGCGAGGTCGTGAAGAACGAGAAGCGCTGGTCATACGACAACCGGCCGTACGGGACCTGGAACGAGAAGCTGCAGGGCCACCTGTTCCCGCCCGAGCACCCGTACCACCACTCGACGATCGGCTCGATGGAAGACCTCGACGCGGCGTCGCTCGATGACGTCAAGGCGTTCTTCCGGACCTGGTACGCACCCAACAACGCGGTGCTGTCGGTCGTCGGCGACGCACACCGGGCGCAGGTGCGCGAGTGGGTCGACCGGTACTTCGGCGGCATCCCGGCGAACCCGTCGATCCCGGAGCTGGGAGACCTGTCGCTGCCGCCCACGCTCGGCGCGGAGCGGCGCGAGGTCGTCCACGACCAGGTGCCGCTGCCGCGGGTGTACTTCGGGTTCCGCGCCCCCGTGTTCGGCGACGAGCGGCTCGATGCGCTCGACCTGGCGGGGCAGATCCTCGCGGGCGGCAAGGGGTCGCGCCTCCACCGGCGGCTCGTGCGCGACGAGCGGCTGGCGCAGGACGTCGCGTTCTTCACGCTGGGCTTCGTCGGCGGGGCGTCGATCAGCGCCGGCTGGGCCACGGTCCGCCCGGGCGTCGACGTGGAGCGCGTGGAGCGCGCGTACGCCGAGGAGCTCGAACGCCTGGGGATGGAGCCCCCGACGGACGACGAGCTGTCCCGGGCGAAGGCCCTGATCGAGGCGGACGAGCTCGGCGCGCTGTCGCGCGTCGAGGAGCGGGCGGACCGGCTGTCGATGTACGCGACGCTGTTCGACGACCCGGGTCTCATCAACCGGATGCTGCCGCGCTACCTCGCGGTGACCGGCGAGCAGATCCGCGCGGTCGCGGCCGACGTGCTCGTGCCGGACAACCGGGTCGTGCTCACGTACCTGCCGGCCGAGACCGCGCAAATCGAGGAGGCGGCATGACCACCGGGCGCGCGACCGTGATCGCCGAGCGACCGGTTCCCGGCACACCACGCCCGTACGAGTTCCCGACCCCGGAGCGGACGACGCTCGCGAACGGGATCGCGGTCGCCTGGGTGCACATGCCGGGCCGAGGCCTCGTCACGGCCACCTTCGTCACCCGGCAGGGTGCGGTCGACGAGCCCGCGGAGCTCGGTGGGGCGGCGGTGCTCGCCGCTCGCGCGGTCACCGAGGGCACCGAGCTCCACGACGCGATCGCCCTCGTCGAGGCGGCCGAGCGACTCGGCGCCTCGATCCACGCGGAGGCCTCGTGGGACGCGCTCACGGTGGGGGTGGACGTCCCGGGCGCCCGCCTGTCGCCCGCCCTCGAGCTGCTCGCCGAGGTGCTGCGCCGCCCGACGTTCCCCGCGGCGGAGGTGGACCGGCTTCGGGACGAGCGCCTCAACGACATCCTCCAGGCGCGCGCGGACCCGCGGCGGCGTGCCGAGGAGGCCCTGATCGCGGCCGTGTACGCGGTCTCCTCGCCCTATCGGCGGCCGGCCGCCGGGCTTCGGGAGACCGTCGAGCGGCTCGACCGCGAGGCGGTCGCGTCCGTGTACTCCGGGATGGTCGATCCCGGCGCGTCGGCGCTCGTCATCGCCGGCGACCTCGCGGGCCTCGACGTGCCCGTGCTCGCCGGGTCCCTGTTCGGCGACATCCGCCGGCCCGCGGTGATGCCGTCCGCCGCCCATGCCGGCACCGCCGGGTCCGGACCGGCGATCGACGACCGGCCGCTCCGGCGGGACCGGCGTGTCCGGGTGCATCACCGCCCCGGATCCGTCCAGACCGAGATCCGGATCGGGCATCCCGGCGTTCCCCGCCGGCACCCGGACTTCCATGCGCTGTCGGTGATGAGCTCGATCCTCGGCGGCCTGTTCAACTCGCGCCTGAACATGAAGCTGCGCGAGGAGAAGGGCTACACGTACGGTGCGAGCACCGGGTTCGACATGCGTCGCGGCGCCGGCCCGTTCGTCGCCCGCGCCGCCGTGAACACCGAGGCCACCGTGCCCGCGATCCAGGACACGCTCGCCGAGCTCGAGCGGATCCGTGACGGCGAGGTCTCGGACGCGGAGCTCCGTGCCGCGCGCGACTACCTGATCGGGGTGTTCCCGCTGCGGTTCGAGACGCCCGGGCCGGTCGCCGGGGCGCTGGCCGGTGTCCACATCCACGAGCTGCCCGACGACGAGCTCAGCCGGTACCGCACCGCGATCGAGACCGTGACCGCCGCTGACGTCCTCCGTGTCGCGCGCGAGCACATCCGCCCCGAGGAGGCCGCCGTCGTGCTCGTGGGCGATCACGACGCGTTCGGCGACGCGCTCCATGCGGCGAGCATCGCGCCGGTCGAGGTCATCGAGGACAGCCTGGACATGCCCGGAGGTCCGGAGGGCGGCGACGGTTCGGCGGACGCCGCCATCGGGGGGCGGGACGACGGCGGCATGGGGGACGTCGCTCACGGCTGACGACGCCGCGGCCGGTCCGTCGCGATCCGGGCTCGAGGCCCGCGTCCCGGCGCTCGCCTCGCCCGTCTATCGCCGCTTCCTCGTGGGCGCGGTGGTGGGCAACATCGGCAACTGGATGCAGGGCACGGCCCAGGGGTGGCTCGTGCTCGGCCTGACGAACTCACCCGGCCTGCTGGGCCTCGTGTCGGCGGTCCAGACCGCGCCCACGCTGTTCTTCTCGCTGTTCGCCGGGGTCCTCGCCGACCGGGTCGATCGCCGCCGGCTGATCGTCGCCACCCAGATCGCGGGGGGTGCGCTCGCCGCGGTGCTCGCGACCCTCACCACGACCGGCGCGGTCGCCTACTGGCACGTGCTCGTGCTCGCCTTCCTTGCCGGCACCGCGGGCAGCCTCGCGACGCCAGCCTACCAGGCGATCGTGTCCACGCTCGTGCCCCGCGAGGCGATCGGGAGCGCGATCGCGCTCAACTCCGCGCAGTTCAACCTGTCGCGGGTGCTCGGGCCGTCGCTGGCGGGGGCCGTGATCGCCGCGGGCGGCATCGCTCTCGCGTTCTGGGCGAACGCGATCACCTTCGCGTTCATCGCGCTCGTGCTCGCGACGCTGCCGATCGCCCGGCAGCCCGAGCTCGTGCGGGTGGAGGCATCGCTGTGGTCGAACCTCATGGACGGCCTGCGCTACGTGCGGCGACAGGTGGACGTCGCCGTGCTCGTGCTGCTCGCGACGGCTCCCGCGCTGTTCCTCCTCAACTACCTCGTATTGCTGCCCGTGTACGCCCGGGACATCCTCCGGATCGGGGCGCCGGGGCTCGGAGTGCTGTCCGCCGCGATCGGGATCGGGGCGCTCGCCGGGGCGGTGTCCCTGGCGCTGCTGCGCCCGGCCGGCGGCAGCGGGCGGCTGATGTTCGGCGGCCTGGCGGTCGCCTCGGTGGCGCTCGTCGTGTTCGCCGTCTCGCCCACCGTGCCGGTCTCGGTGGCCGCGCTCGCGATCCTCGGCGGCTGCCAGGTCGCGTACTACGCCACGACGAACACGCTCATCCAGGTGCTCGTGCCCGGGCGGCTCCGGGGGCGAGTGATGTCGCTCTACATCCTGACCTCGTGGGGCATGATCCCGCTCGGCAACCTGGCGGCGGGCGTGGTCGCCGAACGCTTCGGGGCACCGGTCGCCCTTGCGGGTGGGGGCATCGCCACGCTCGCGGCGGTGCTGTTCGTCGCCCTGCGCTTTCCGGCCGTGCGCGACCTGCGCCCTGAAACCTTTGCGGCGGCTGCTGTCTCGGGAGGATGAAGGCGTCGTCGACGGCGACGGCGCGACACCCTGGAGACACCACCGGATGAACGCACCCCGGCTTCTTCGACCGATCGCCACCAGCGCTGCCGCGCTGTTCCTCCTCGCCGGCATCGTCCTTGGCGCGGGCGCGATCGCGTCCGACGACGACGATCGCGCGCTGCCGGCCGCGAGTGCCGCGGCAACGGCGACGTCGACCGCCACCGCCGCGCCGACGGCCACCTCGGACGACGACCAGGGCGAGGACGAGGACAAGAGCGCCTCGCCGAGCCCCACCGCGACGGCGACCGCGCGTGCAACGGGGGCGGCCGCGGCTGCCACGCCGACCTCGAGCCCGGACGACGAGGACGAGTCGGATGACGATGACGCCCCGGGTGCGACGGCCACGGCCAGCGCGGACGACGACGATGACGACGAGGGACCCGAGGCGACCGATGACGCCGACGACGACAGTGACTCGGGCCCGGACGACGACGACAGCGGGAGCGGCTCCGACGACAGCGGTCACGGCAGCGACGACAGCGGGAGCGGCTCCGACGACTGAAGGTCGGTGGTCCGATCGTCACACGACGACGTGCGCTCCGTCCCGGGCCTGCCCGGCGATGAACGCCCGATCATGTGGGCAGCCACACCCGGTCCGGGCTCCGGGCCGGGTGCCGCGCTGCCACCGGGGAGCAACCTCACCGTGGAGCATGAGGGTGTCGCGGCCGTCAGGCTCGAGCGCCTCGACGAGGACCAGCGTGTCGTCGATGCCGTCCTGGGCGGCGATCGGGACGCCTTCCGCGCCATCGTCGAACGCGAGGCCGGCACGATGATCGCCGCCTGCGCGCGGATCCTCGGTGATCGTGCCGAGGCGGAGGACGCGGCTCAGGAGGCATTCGTGATTGCGTACCGCTCCCTCGCCACCTGGCGGGGAGAGGGTCCGCTCGGCGGGTGGCTCGTGCGGATCGCCGTGCGGATCGCGCTCCGGCGGGCGGCCGGCCGAAAGGTCGTCGCCTGGATCGATCCGCGGCCGGGCGCAGCTGCCGAGGACGCATCGCCGTTCGCACGACCGTCGGCCGGCTCGGATCCCGCTGTGCTCGCCATGCACACCGAACGCGACGCGGTGCTTCGGCGGGCCGTCGGCGCGCTCGAGGACCCGTACCGCGAGGTCGTCGCGCTGCGATTCTTCGGCGACCGGTCGCTGGCCGAGATCGCCGACGTCACGGGCCGCCCGCTAGGAACCGTGAAGACCCATCTCCACCGCGGGCTCGCGCGCCTGCGCC
>DASSPX010000099.1:0-20829 GCA_035699445.1 Candidatus Limnocylindrales bacterium
GTCAATGACGGGCGATGTTCATCCAGACGAGCACATCATCCCGAGGGTCGGCCGGCCGCCGGCGGTCCTCGGTGCCGAGCAGGATGCTGATCAGCGAGAAGAGCGCCAGGAGGCCGAACCCGGTCGCGAGGGCCATCGTTCGTTCACCTCATGTGGCTTGTCCCGCCTGAGAGGCGGGGTACTGAATGGCATTCTAGCCTAATAATCATAGGCAAGCAAGAGAAATCGCCTTATGCTTTGGTACTACCGTGGCACGTGGTGACGGTCTGGGCGAGGTGGACGCCAGGATCCTCGCGATCCTCCAGGCGGATGGGCGCCGGTCCTACGCGGATCTCGGCGCCGACCTCGGCATGTCGGGCCCGAGCGCACATGAGCGCGTGAAGAAGCTCGAGGCGCGCGGGATGATCACGGGCTACTCGGCGAACGTCGACCCGACGGCCGTCGGGCTCGGGATCACCGCGTTCTGCTGGATCACCCAGGCGCCGGGGACGGTGGCCACCGACCTGACCGACGACTTCGCCACGATCCCCGAGGTCGAGGAGTGCCACCACATCTCGGGCGAGGCGGACTACCTCCTGAAGATCCGCGCCCGCGACACCCGCCACATGGAGCGCGTCCTCCGGAAGGTCCAGGCGGTCCGGCACGTCTTCTCGACCCAGACCGACGTCGTGTTCTCCACCGGGTTCGAGCGCCGTCCGCTTCCGCTCGGCCGCGACGCCGACACGGACGCGGAAACCGCCGGGCGCGACGGCACGTAGCGCATGTCAGACGTCGCGCGGGTCTCGGACGTGGAGCTCGTGCGGGCGGTGGCGGGCGGGTCCGAGGATGCCCTCGGCGCGCTGTACGACCGCTATGCCGACGGGATCCACGCCGCTGCGTACCGCGCGACGCAGGATCGGACGATCGCCGAGGAGGTCGTGCAGGAGACGTTTCTCGCGCTGTGGAACCGGGCGGAGCTGTTCGATCCTGCCGTGGGCTCGCTCGCGGCATGGCTCCACACGATCGCGCGGAACCGGACGGTGGACCGCCTTCGCGCGGGCGGCCGGCGGCCGGCGCTCGTGTCGTTCCCGCGCGGGGACGACGGCGAGCCCGACGCGCTCGCGTTCGATCGGCTCGCAGCCGCCGGGACGGTGCTCGGCGGCGCGCAGCCCGCACCCGGCCCCGAAGCGGCGGCCCAGGCGAGCGAGCTCCGGGCGCTCGTCTCCGCTGCGGTCGCGTCGATGCCGGAACCGGAGCGGCAGGTCATCGTCCTGGCCTATCGCGAAGGGCTCAGCCAGTCGGAGATCGCGGGGCGGCTGGGCTGGCCGATCGGAACGGTGAAGACCCGGACCCGGCGGGCGCTCGCGCGGCTCCGGGAGGTACTCGAGACGCCCGGACCGGACGGGTTCGGGCTCCAGCGCGAGCGGGTCGCCGCCCGTGACGCGGACAGCTGAGACGCGGAGACCGATGGACCACGCGGAAGCGATCGACACGATCGAGACGGCGGCGACGGAGCCCGGCGGGCTCGACCGGCTCATGGCCGGCGACACGCCGGAGGCGGCGCGGCTGGCCGGTCATCTCGCCGCGTGCTCGACGTGCGCGAGCGAGCTCCTCCGCATCCGCCGGACGAGCGAGCTCGCGCGCGAGGCTGTCGCATCCGGTCCCGATCCGGAGCTTCGTGCGCGCACCCTCGCATACGTCCGTGCGGTCGGGCGCCCCCGAGCCCCACAGGCACCGCCGATCTCCGCCGCGAGCGGAACGGTGCCCACGGCTCCGGTGCGCAAGCTCCCGCTCCGACGGATCCTGCGGACGCCGGCCGGCTGGGCGGCATCCGTGGCGGCGACGGCCGTCCTCGCCGTCGCACTCACGGCGGCGGTCCTGCAGCCCGCCGACACCGGCTCGCGCACCGAGGCGGCCCTGGCCGAGGTCGCGACGGCAACCCTGCGCCTCGAGGCCCTGCCCGACGCGCGGAGGGTCGAGCTCGTGGGGACCGGCGGATCGGCGACGGCGGGCACGCTCCTGTTCTCGCCGTCCACCGGGGAGCTCATCGTCGTGGCACCGGATCTCGCCGAGCCCCCCGCCGGATCCGAGTACCGCTGCTGGGTCGAGACGGAGGACGGGCGCCGGCGGATGGGCAGGATGTTCTTCGGCGGCGGGATCGCCTACTGGGTCGGGCCGGTCGACGGTCTGTCGGCGGTGGACGACGGCACGAGGTTCGGCGTCTCGCTCGTCCCGCTCGCGTCGGACGGCCCGGGAACCGAGGAGGTGCTCGTCGGCGAGCTCTGAGCTGCGTCAGCGCCGGCCGCGTCCGGATCGAGCTCCTCGACCGGCACGAGCACGTCCGGCGGCGGCAGCCCGAGGTACCGGCGATGTGCCCAGAGCACCTGCTCGACGACCTCGCGATCGACGGTGCGACCCTGCGTCGCAAGGGTGTTCGCGATCCAGCCCGCCTCCGCCGGAACCTCGTCGCTCGCGAGCTCGTGGTCCCGACGCGCGGAGTCGGCGAGCACGAGCCACGTGAGGGCGGCTCCCGCGACCACCCCCACGATGAGCAGCCACCAGTTGAACTCGGCATCCATCCGGCCGGGAGGATAGCGGGGAGCAGGGCCGGGCCGCGGCTACACTCCCGCGGACATGACCGCGCTCGCTGGCCTTCCGCTCCTGCTCATCCCCGTCCTGGCGGGCATCGCCGTCACCCCCGAGCCGATCCTCATCCAGGTCGGGTCCGTTCCCGTCTACTGGTACGGGATCTGCTACGCGGTGGGGCTCGCGGCGACGTACGTCGTCGTGACCCGCGGGGCCCGGCGCGCGGGCCTCGATGCGCGGCTGGTCGACAACGGGATCATCGTCGTCGCCGTCGCGGCGCTCATCGGCGACCGCCTCTACCACGTCGTGGACCAGTGGCAGCTCTATGCCGGCGATCCGCTCCGGATCATCCTGCCCCCGTACACCGGTCTCGGCGTGTACGGCGGGATCCTCACCGGGCTCCTTGCGGTCATCTGGTACACCCGCCGCCACGGGCAGCCGTTCTGGCGCTGGGCCGACGTCGTGGCACCCGGGCTGTTCGTGATGCAGGCGATCGGCCGATGGGGGAACTTCTTCAACCAGGAGCTCTACGGCCCGCCGACGGACCTGCCGTGGGGGATCGCGATCGAGTGCGAGTACCGGGTCGCACCGTGGGACTGCGCGACGCATCCGCTCGACACCACGTTCTTCCACCCGCTGTTCCTGTACGAGTCGCTGTCCGGCGTCCTCGGTGCCGCAACGCTCCTGTGGCTCGGGCGTCGCTACGGTGACCGGCTGCGGCCGGGCGACCTCACGCTCGTCTTCTTCATCTGGTATGCGACCGTGCGCCTCCTCCTCGAGACGTTCCGAACCGGCAACTGGACGTTCTTCGGCGTTCCCGTCGCGATGCTCGTGTCGATCATCGTCATCGTGGTCGCGGGCGCGACGCTCCTCTGGCGGCACCGCTCGGTCCCGCCCGCTGCCCCCGCCGCCGGCACGCCCTGAGCCGCGGGCGGCACTGCCCGACATGAGCGACACCCGCCCGCGCCGGCTGCCGGCGCGCGTCGCGCCGGAGGCGCTCGCCCGTGCGCGTGGCGGTGCCGCGGAAGGGCTCGCCTGGCTGGGCCGCGAGCCCGAGGCGCGCGCGAGCCTCCTCTACCGGTTCCTGCGCCTCGTGGTGCGTGCGCTCCTGTTCGGCGTCTTCCGCTTCCGGATCGAGACGAGCGGGGCCGAGCACGTGCCGGCCGCAGGCGGCTACCTCGTCGTCGCCGCGGCCCACCGCGGCTGGATGGACCCGTTCGTCGTCATGCACGCGCTGCCGGCCACGCCGCGCGCCTGGTTCCTCGGCAGCGCACCGTCGACGTTCACGGCCCGCTGGCGCGAGGTCCTCATCCACCGGCTGGGCGGCCTCCTGCCGGTCTGGCGTGGAGGGGTCGGGGTGGGCCAGCACGTCGCCTCCGCCCGGGCGGTGATCCGCGCCGGAGCGGTCTTCGTCCAGATGCCCGAGGGGACGGTGAGCGGCCCGCCCGGCCGGATCGGCCCGTTCCGGATCGGTGCCGCGCTCATCGCGCTCCGCACCGGAGCGCCCATCCTGCCGATCGCGATGGCCGGCACCGAGGAGCTGTACCTCGGCAGGCGCATGGCCTCCCGCATCCTCCCGGTGACGAGCGCACGCGCGCTCCTCGGTGACGCCTGGGACGGCGCGCTGCCGCCGGCCGACAGCCGGGCCGAGCTCGACCTCGCGCGCCGCGTGTCGGAGCGGCTCGCGGACCTCCTCGGCCCGGTCGTGGCCGAGCTCCACCCGCGGACGATCGACCCGCCGGGCCATCCGCGGCGGCTCCGGCGGCGTCTCACGTGGCTGCTCCTCCGCCGCGGCCGTCTCGACCGGGAGCTGCCCGCCCCGAGCGCCGAGCCCCCCGAGGGCGCGTAAGGCACCCCACCGGGCCGCGCCCCTCGCGCGGGCCCGGCGGCGCCCCGACGGAGGCTCCCTTTCAGGCACGGCGCGTCCGTCCGATGCGGGCGCCGCCCGATGGCCTGCCGTGGCGCAGCGGCGAGCATCGCTCCCATCGGAACGCCGATGCACGGCGGTCCACCAGGAGGTAGGGACGATGCAGTCCACGTATCCGCAGCAGGCATCCTCGCCGTTCGGGGGCGCCATCTCCGGTCTCGGCACGCTCGTGCTCGGCACGCTCGTGCTCGTGAGCATCCTGGCGATCATCTCGGTCGCCCGCCCCGGGCCCGTCGTGACGACGACCGCCGACGGCGTGAGCGCTCCGGCGCTCGTCGAGTTCCGAGCCGGCGAGCGCGCCAGCGCAGCCGCGGCCGCGACCGGCGACGTGAGCGCCCCCGCCCTCGTCGAGCACCGCGCCGGCGAGCGCGCGAGCGCCGCGGCCGCTGCCGCCGGTGCCGCCGACGCCGAGCTCCTCCGCTGGGAGACGTTCGCCGCCCTCAACGCCGCACGGTCCGGCGGAGAGATCTCGACCTCGCCCGGGGACCGGCGCCACCGCTGAACCGCCACCGCACCCGCCGCGCCGGCCACGGCGCGCCGCAGCATCCCGGACCGGGGCTCCAGGTGGAGCCCCGGTCCTCGGTGTTCGCACCGGTGCGGGGTATCCTCGCCGGCGATGCACTACGCCGAATCGATCCTCGAGCTCGTCGGGCGGACGCCGCTCGTCCGGGTCACCCGTCTCACCCGCGACCTGGGGCCGCTGGAGGATCAGCCGCTCCTCCTCGCGAAGCTCGAGATGCTCAACCCGGGCGGCTCGGTGAAGGACCGGATCGGGCTGCCGATGATCGAGGCGGCGGAGCAGGCAGGGCTCCTGAAGCCCGGCGGCACGATCATCGAGCCCACGAGCGGCAACACGGGCCACGGCCTCGCGATCGCCGCCGCGCTGAAGGGCTACCGCTGCATCTTCGTGATGGCCGACAAGCAGTCGGCGGAGAAGCAGGCGCTGCTTCGCGCGTACGGCGCCGAGGTCGTCCTGTGCCCGACGAACGTGCCGCCGGAGAGCCCCGAGAGCTACTACAGCGTCGCCGCGCGACTCGCGCGCGACATCCCGGGGGCGTTCAAGCCCGACCAGTACTGGAACCAGGAGAACCCCGCGGCGCACCTCGCCACGACCGGCCCCGAGATCTGGGAACAGACCGAGGGACGCATCACGCACCTCGTGGCGTCCGTGGGCACCGGCGGGACGATCACCGGCACCGCGCGCTACCTGCGCGAGCGGAAGCCCGGGATCGTGATCGTGGGCGCCGATCCCGAGGGCAGCGTGCTTTCCGGCGACACGCCCCGGCCGTACCTCACCGAGGGTGTGGGCGAGGACTTCTTCCCGGGCACGTACGATCCCGCGGTGGTCGATCGCTGGGTCCGCGTCTCGGACCGGGACGCGTTCGCGATGGCGCGCCGGATCACCCGCGAGGAGGGAATCCTCGCCGGTGAGTCCTGCGGCACCGCGATGGTCGCCGCGCTCGAGGTGGTTCGGGAGCTCACCCGCGCCCGGGAGCGTGACGCCGTGGTCGTCACGATCCTCCCCGACGGCGGTCGCAACTACCTGTCCAAGCTCTACAACGACGAGTGGATGCGCAACAACGGGCTCGTGGCGTCACCCGGTGCCGTCGTCCGGATCGCCGAGCTCCTCGCCGACCGCCATCACGGACCGGAGCTGCCGGATCTCGTCGTCGCCCGGACGACCCAGCGGGTGGGCGAGGCGATCGACGTGCTCCAGGAGTTCGGCATCAGCCAGATGCCGGTGTCGGAGGCGCCCGAGGGCGCGGAGCTCTCGTCGCTCGTCGGCTCGATCTCTGAGCAGGGCCTGCTCCAGCGAGCGTTCCGGGACCCGGAGGTCGTCGAGCGGACGGTGGGCGAGGTCATGGACAAACCCCTCCCGGTCCTCGACGCCGATGCATCGCTCGACGAGGCGATGGCGCTCCTGGGCGGGGCCTCGGCGCTCATCGCGACGCGTGCCGACCGACCGCTCGGCGTCGTCACCAAGCTCGACGTCCTCGAGTTCCTGTCGCACCGCGGCAACGGGACCGGCTGACGATCCGGCGATGACGGACGACACCCGGCCGGAGGGGGCGGCTCCCTCGCCCGGCTTCGGCACCCTTGCGGTGCACGCCGGCGCGGAGCCCGACGAGCTCACCGGCGCCGTCTCCCCGCCGATCTACCAGACCTCGACGTACGCCCAGGACGGCGTCGGACGGCCGCGTCGCGGGTACGAGTACGCGCGGAGCCAGAACCCGACCAGGGAGCGGCTCGAGCGCGCGGTTGCCGCGCTCGAGGGCGGCCGGTTCGGCATCGCCTTCGCGAGCGGCTCGGCCACGACCGCGGCGCTTGCCCAGCTCGCTCCCGCCGGCTGCGAGGTCATCGTGGGCGACGACGTCTACGGCGGCACGTACCGCTACTTCGAGCGAGTCCACCGCCCGATGGGCGTCGAGAGCCGCTACGTCGACCTCACCGGCGGCCCGGATGCGCTCTGGGAGGCGCTCGGCGAGCGGACCCGCCTCGTGTGGTTCGAGACGCCAACGAACCCGCTGCTCAAGGTGATCGACATCGCGGCGATGGCCCGAACTGTCGACGAGCGTCGCGCGGCGGGCGGCGAGCGGCCGCTCGTCGTGGTGGACAACACGTTCGCTTCGCCGGCGCTCCAGCGGCCGCTGGCGCTCGGAGCGGACGTCGTGTTCCACTCCGCGACGAAGTACCTCGCCGGCCACTCGGACACGATCCTGGGCGTGGCGGTGACGAACGACGAGGCGGTCGCCGAGCGGCTCCGCTTCCTCCAGAACGCGATGGGCGCCGTGCCCGGCCCGTTCGACTGCTTCCTCGTCCTGCGCGGGCTGCGGACGCTGCACCTGCGGATGGAGCGCCACACGGCGAACGCGCGGGTGGTCGCGGCGACGCTCGAAGCGCGGCGGGACGTCGCCTCGGTGCGGTGGCCGGGCTTCGGCGGCATGGTGTCGTTCGTCCCTGCCGCCGCGGGCGGGCGGAGCCCGGCGGAGCGCGCCGTCGCGGTGTGCGAGCGGACGCGGCTGTTCACGCTCGCGGAATCGCTCGGCGGGGTCGAATCGCTCATCGAGGTGCCGGCCGCGATGACGCACATGTCGGTGGCGGGCTCGCCGCTCGAGGTCGATCCCGGGCTCGTCCGCCTGTCGGTGGGGATCGAGGACGCTGACGACCTCGTGGCCGACCTCGCCCAGGCGCTCGACGGCGCCTAGCCTGACCCCGGGAGCCCCGCGTTCGGCGTCAGCTCGCCTCGCGCAGCGGGATGTCGGCCTCGGTCGCGGCCACCTCCGCGCCGGACGGCGCGTCGGCCTCGGTGGCGAGCGCGCTCGCCTCCTCGATCCGGCTCACCGGCTCGACGTGGATGTTGCCGGTGAAGTCCTTGAGCATCGGGCTGCGGTCCTGGGTGACGGGCAGCTCGGGAAACTCGATCTCCTCGTCCGTGGCGGGGGCGATCCAGTCCCACAGCTCGCGATTCACGATGATCGTCTCGGACCGCCGCAGCACGGACTGGCCGGCAACGGTGTACGCGATCGAGCCGTCCGTGAGCGGCACGAACGGTGGCCTGCGCCGAAGCGCCGCGAACGGATCCGCCGTGGGCATCGCGTGGAGGTGGCCGCGGACGTGGAACGGTCCGGTCTGGACCGCGACCGGGTGAGGCCGCGTGCGCAGGCGCCGGTTGCGGATCCCCCTCGGCCCGCTGGCGTGGACCGCGAGCAGCTCGTCGCGGCTCACGATGATCGTTCGGACCTCCACGATGCGCCCGTCGAGTCCCTCCATCGCCACGTCGACGAGCTCGATCTGCTCGTGCTCGTTCAGCAGGTCGGTCAGGCGCTCGGCGTCAAGGCGGACGTGGCCGTACAGCCGGCAGTCCTCGGCATAGGCGACGAACTCGACTTCGGGGGCGTGCCGGTAGGGCTCGGGTGCAGGCTCACCGTGCTCGGCCGGCCGATCCCGACGGAAGACGAGGCGAAGGCGGTCTCGGATCGACATCGCTGGTGCGACGGACGCTACGGAGGACGGGTCCTCCTGTCGCTGGTACGGAAGTCGCCCCTCGCGTTCTCGCAACGGATCCGCAACCCTGGCGTCCCTGAACCGTTCCCGAGAGACGGGTTCCGGGTGTAGGATCGCGGTCTGACGTTCTCGAGACCGCGGAAGCCGACTCCGGTGCACTGCCGGACGCGCGGCCGGTCTCCTGGCAGCGGTCGGGACGAGGCGCGCCGGGCGCCCTCCTCGCGGCCGAGCAGGGAGTGACCGGACGTGACCGTGACGAGGACGAACCCCCGCACCGATGCCGGTGAGCCGCACGCCCGCGCGCTCGCGAACCTGTCGGTGGCGAACCTCTACGAGCGGGCGATCCGTGCCGGTGAGGGCGTGATCGCGGCGGACGGGCCGCTCGTCGTCCGCACCGGCAAGCACACCGGACGAAGCCCGAAGGACAAGTTCATCGTCCGCGAGCCGTCGTCCGAGGCGAAGGTCGACTGGAGCGAGATCAACCAGCCGATCGACCAGGAGGCGTATGACCGCTTCCGTGCCCGGCTGATGGCGGCGCTCGCCGACCGCGAGCTGTACGCGCAGGACCTGTATGTCGGCGCGCATCCCGCCCACCGCCGCTCGCTCCGGGTGTACACGGAGACCGCCTGGGCGTCGATCTTCGCGCGCAACCTGTTCATCCGCCCGCCGCGCGAGGCGCTGCGGACGTTCCGCCCGAATTTCACGATCATCAACGCCCCGTCGTTCCAGGCCGAGCCCGCGACCGAGGGCACGCGCTCCGAAACCGCGATCCTCGTCAACCTTGCCCGTGCCGAGATCCTCATCGCCGGGACGATGTATGCCGGCGAGATCAAGAAGTCGGCGTTCACCGTGATGAACTACCTGCTCCCCGACGAGGGCGTGCTGCCCATGCACAGCGCGGTCAACGTCGGGCCGGAAGGCGACAGCGCGATCTTCTTCGGGCTGTCGGGGACCGGCAAGACAACGCTCTCCGCGGACCCGCTGCGGACGCTCATCGGGGACGACGAGCACGGCTGGGGCGAGGACGGGCTGTTCAACTTCGAGGGCGGCTGCTACGCGAAGACGATCCGGCTCTCTCCGATGTACGAGCCGGACATCTTCCAGACCACGCGCCGGTTCGGGACGATCCTCGAGAACGTCGTGCTCGATCCGGTGACCCGGGAGCTCGACCTCGACGCGGAGACGTTCACCGAGAACACGCGTGGCGCCTACCCGCTCCACTTCATCTCCAACGCCTCGGAGGAGGGACTCGCGCCGCATCCGCGGAACGTCGTGCTGCTGACCGCCGACGCGTTCGGCGTCCTGCCGCCGATCAGCCGCCTGACGCGCGAGCAGGCGATGTACCACTTCCTGTCGGGCTACACGGCGAAGCTGGCCGGGACGGAGGTGGGCGTCGTGGAGCCCAAGGCGACGTTCTCGACCTGCTTCGGGGCGCCGTTCATGCCGCGCCGGCCGGCGGAGTACGCGGCGATGCTCGGCGAGCGTCTCGAGCGTCATGGCGTTCGCGCGTGGTTCGTGAACACGGGCTGGACCGGCGGCCCGTACGGGACGGGCGCCCGGATGAACATCGACCACACCCGGGCGATGGTCCGGGCCGCGCTCTCGGGCGCGCTCGACGACGTGCCCACGCGGCGCGACGAGCGGTTCGGGCTCGAGGTCCCGTTGGCCTGTCCGGAGGTTCCGGCCGAGTTTCTCGACCCTCGCGGGACCTGGGCGGATGTCGCGGCCTACGACCGCCAGGCCGACGAGCTCGCGCGGATGTTCGCCGTGAACTTCGAGCGCTACGCCGACCAGGTCCCGACCACCGTCCGGACGGCGGGACCCACGACCAGCTAGCGAGCGCGCGGGGTCAGGGGCGCGATCGCGACGCGCGGTCCGCGACCACGGCGAGGACGCCGGCCGCGACCACCGTGGCGACGCCCAGCCCGACGAACAGGATGTCCCCGGCCGCGAACAGGCCGAGGAACGTGATCACGACGCCGATGACGACGAGCGTCGCGATCGGCAGCGAGGCGGACATTGCGGTTGACTCCGTGCGCGGTCGCGACTGGCGCGACGCTGCCCCGCAGCATGGCCCCGCCGCGCGCGCGCCGGCCAGCGATCGCCGTGGTCGACCCGCGTGGCCGAATGACGTAGGTCGCGACCGTCCGCCGTCAGCGCTGCGGCTCGACCACCGGGGGCCCGCCCGTCCGGAGGGTGACGCGCTTGACGCCGGCCACGCGGACCAGGCAGCGGCCGGCGGCGTCGGTCACCGTCCACCGCCCGCCGCGCTGCGGATCGACGAGGACCGTCTCGCCCGGGGTGGCGGCCGCGACGAGCGTGCGCGGCGACTCCTCGACCTGGTCGACCACGAGGACGATCCCCGCGGTCTCGTTGCTGAGCTCCCATGGCAGCGGCAGGCCGGTCGGCGGTGTCGCCGCCTCCGCAGCACCGCCTCTCGACGCGCCCGCGGTGCCGCCGAGGGGGGTCGCCGCGGGGTCGGGCGAGGCGGGTGGTGGGTCGCAGGACGGATCGGGCCGGACGTCCACCCGCAGCGGCATCACGATGCTCGGCGCGGTCATCCACGTATCAGCCGCGAGGACCGTCCGGCGGTCCGCACAGCCGTCGCCCTCGGGTGCGACCTGGAAGTCCAGTCCGCGGCTCGTCAACTCGTAGCGATAGTGGCCGGAGCGCACGCCGTCGACGTTGCTGTCGCACAGCAGCGTCGGGCCGAACGCCACCGCGCCCGCGCCGATGGCGTCGATCGTCCCCGGCACCACGAGGGCGCCGTCGGGCTGGACGAGGATCGCGGCGCCGCCCTGCAGATGGAGCTGCCAGCGGCCCTGCCACACGCCCTCGCCCCGAACGGTCGCGCTCCAGCTGCCCGTCAGCGGCCCGAGGTCGAGCGGTGCCTCCGCGTCGCGCACCGGCCGCGGAACGCCGCCGCACCCGATGACGCCGATCGCGGCCGCGAGACCGACCGCGAGGCTCGATCCGACCCCGGGACGCCGCATGGGGCGCGAAGCCTACGCCCGCATCGCGCCGATGGGCGAGAATCCCGAACAATCCCACCGCCCGAAACCAGCACCCGCCAGCGAGACAGGAGAACGCATGCCCCGCAACAAGGTCACCGTCATCGGCGCCGGCAACGTCGGCGCGACGACCGCGCAGCGCATCGCCGAGGCCGGGCTGGCGGACGTCGTGCTCGTCGACATCGTCGAGGGCCTGCCGCAGGGCAAGGCGCTCGACCTCGCCGAGGCGGCGCCCGTGGTCGGTCACGACGCGTCGGTCACGGGGACGAACGACTATGCCGACACGGCCGGGTCCGACATCGTGGTCGTGACCTCCGGGCTTGCCCGGCAGCCGGGGATGAGCCGCGACGACCTGCTCGCGAAGAACGCGGGGATCGTCCGGAGCGTCGTCGAGCAGGCGGTCGCGCACAGCCCGGACGCGATCCTCATCGTCGTCACCAACCCGCTCGACGCGATGTGCCACGTCGCGCTCCAGGCGTCGGGCTTCCCCCGCGAGCGCGTGCTCGGCATGGCCGGGGTGCTCGACTCGGCGCGCTTCCGCACGTTCATCGCGCAGGAGCTGGGCGTGTCCGTGGAGGACACCCATGCCTTCGTCCTCGGCGGCCACGGCGACACGATGGTGCCGCTCTCCCGGTACTCCACCGTCGCCGGCGTGCCGATCACCGAACTGCTCGCGCCCGAGCGCGTGCGCGCGCTCGAGGAGCGCACGGCCAATGGCGGCGCCGAGGTCGTCGCCCTCCTGAAGACCGGCTCCGCCTTCTACGCCCCGGCAGCGTCCACGTTCGAGATGGTCGACGCGATCCTGCGGGACCGAAAGCGCGTGCTGCCGTGCGCGGTGCTTCTCGACGGCGAGTTCGGCGTGAACGGCGTGTTCGTGGGCGTGCCGGTCGTCCTCGGCCGGGGCGGGCTGGAGCGGGTGTTCGAGATCACCCTGACGGCAGAGGAGCGGACCGCCTTCGGCCGCTCCGTCGACGCGGTTCGCGAGCTGGTGGCGAAGCTGCCGGCCTGACGGGGACGGCGGATCAGCCCGCCGCCACCGAGGCCGGCTCGGTCGCCCGGCCCGGCCCGACGGCCACGAACGCCGTCTCGGCGAGCCGCAGGTGCACGACCGCCTCGGCGGAGCGCGCCTCGGCGTGATGCATCGCGTGCTGGAACGCGGCGACGGTCTCGGGCAGCGGCTCGACGTCCAGCTCGCGCCGCAGCAGATCCGACAGCCGCCGGAACTGCCTGAGGACCTGTGCCCGGGTGCCGTCGCTCCCGTAGACGCGCAACAGCACGCGGTGGGCCTCCTCGCGCAGCGGATCGCGGGCGAGCAGTCGCAGCGCGGCCTCGCGGGCACCGGGCATGTCGTGCTCGGCGAGCCGGCGCTCCGCGACCAGGACCAGCGCATCCTCGTACGCATCGGCGAGACGCTCGCGCTCGCGTGCGAAGCACTCGTGGCCCAGGCATTCCACGAGCTCGCCCTGGTAGAGCTCGATGGCAAGCCCGGGATCTGGCGCGGGCCCGCCGACCGCGTCGTCGAAGCGATCGACGTCCACGTCGAGGTCGACATCGGGCCGGAGGCCGAGCGCGTCGGCATCCGACTCGAGCAGTTGGTCGGGGTCCAGGCCCGCCGCGGTCAGGCTCGAGCGCAGCAGCCACAGCGCCTGACGGAGCGACCCGGTGGCTCCCAGCGCGTCGGGCCAGAGATCCGTCGCGATCGCATCACGGGCGCGCACCCGTCGCACAAGGACGAGAAGCGCCACGAGCGCCTGCGCCTGGCGTCCGGCGAGCCGGAGCCGGCGACCGTTGATCTCGAGCTCGACGCGCCCGAGCAGGCGCACGCTCACCCGGAGTGCGCGGACCGGTCCCCATCCCGGCCTGCGATCGACCACCAACGCACGATCGCGCATCCCGACCCCCCTGACCGCCCGGCTTCGCCGGTGGTCGGTCCGTCACGCGCAGCGTTGGAGGCTGCCCGCGTGACGGTCGGACGATCATAGTCCCGCCGTAGTCGAACGCAACCCCCTTGTGACCGGTCCCTCGCTATGCTCGGCGGGTGGTCCCCGGCATGGCCGTGATCGAGTTCGCCTTCGACCCGGTCGTGCGGGCAGGGCCGGTCGCGGTCCGCTGGGAGACGATCGGCATCGCCGTCGCGGTGCTGGCGTCGCTGCTGCTGGCGGCGTGGATCGCCCGGCGTACGCCGATCGATCGCGACGCCGACGGCTGGGCCGGGATCCTCGGTCCGGACCGGGCCGATCACATCCGGCGCGACGACCTGCTGTTCGTCGTCCTCGGGGTAGTGCCCGGTGCAGTGGCGGGCGGACGGCTCGGCTACGCGCTCCTGCACCCGGACTTCTACCGCGCGAATCCGGGCGCGCTCCTCGACCCGGGGCAGGGGAGTCTCGAGCTCGTCGGGGCGGTCCTCGGCGGCTCGGTCACGGGGGCGCTCGTCGGGACGCTGCTCGAGGCGCCGGTATCCCGCTGGTTCCACGTCGCGGCGGCGCCGCTCCTCGTGGCGCTCGCGCTGGGCAAGGCCGCCCTGGCGCTCGGCGGGTCGGGCCAGGGGACGTTGCTCGAGGCCCCGTGGGCGACGTCGTACGTGGGCGCCGGTCCGTGGAACTCGCTGGGCGCCGACCTGCCGGCTCACCCCGCCCAGCTGTACGAGGCGGCGGCGGCGCTCGCGGCGCTCGTCGTCCTCGCCGTGCTCGCGGCCGTCGGCGGGTTCGACCGGCGCGACGGACGCGCGTTCGCCGTCGCGGTCGCGCTGTGGGCGCTCGGCCGCGGGTCGATCTCGCTCACCTGGCGCGACGCGCCCGCCCTGGGACCGGCGAACGCGGGCACTTTGCTCGCCGGCCTCGCGGTCCTGGTCGCGTTCGTCGCGTTCGCGCTCGCGCCGCGGCTGACCAAGGACCCGAGGCGGAGGCTGCCCGAGGACGATCCGCAGCCGGCCTGGCCGGATCCGGCGACCCGTCCGCGGTTCTGAGCCCGGGTGGCCGCGATCTGCGCCCGGCAGCCCTCGAACGCCAGCCGCGACGGGGGGACCGCTGTCGGCGGCCTCCGGAGTAGCATCTTGGGCAACGTACCGACGTGCCGCATCCGGCCGCCACCACCCGAGGAAGTTCCCGATGACACAGCTCGCCGAACCCATCGCCCGGCACGACGCCACCTCGATGCCCAGGATCGGACACTGGATCGGCGGCCACCCCGTCGCCGGCACCTCGGGTCGCGAAGGACCGGTATTCGATCCGGCGACCGGCCGCCAGGCGAAGTGGGTCGACTTCGCCTCGGTGGACGAAGTCCACGTGGCGGTCGCTGCGGCAAGGGCCGCCTTCCCGGGCTGGCGCGCGACGTCGCTCTCGAAGCGCACCGACATCCTGTTCCGGATCCGGAACCTCGTCGAGGCCCGCCGGACCGAGCTCGCGGCGCTGCTGACCGCGGAGCACGGCAAGGTCCCGTCGGACGCACTGGGCGAGATCGCGCGCGGGCTGGAGAACCTCGAGTTCGCGTGCGGAATCCCGAACCTGCTCAAGGGCGGCTTCACGGAGCAGGCATCGACGGGTGTCGACGTGTTCCAGATCCGCCAGCCGCTGGGCGTCGTGGCCGGGATCACGCCGTTCAACTTCCCGGCGATGGTCCCGATGTGGATGTTCGCGAACGCGATCGCGTGCGGGAACACGTTCATCCTCAAGCCGTCCGAGAAGGACCCCTCCGCGTCGCTGTTCCTCGCCGAGCTCCTCCGCGAGGCGGGCGTCCCGGACGGCGTGTTCAACGTGGTCCAGGGCGACAAGGTGGCCGTGGACGCGATCCTCGAGCACCCGGACATCGCCGCGGTCTCCTTCGTGGGATCGACACCGATCGCCAGGTACATCTACGAGACCGGCACCCGCAACGGGAAGCGCGTCCAGGCGCTCGGCGGCGCGAAGAACCACATGGTCGTCCTGCCCGATGCGGACGTGGACATGGCGGCGGACGCGGCGGTGTCGGCCGGCTACGGCAGCTCGGGCGAGCGCTGCATGGCGATCGCGACGGTGGTCGCCGTGGGCGACGTCGCCGACCCGCTCGTGGACGCGATCCGGTCGCGGCTGCCGAAGGTGAAGGTGGGACCCGGCTCGGACCCGGAGGCCGAGATGGGCCCCCTCGTGACGAAGCAGCACCGCGACAAGGTCGCCTCGTACCTCGACTCCGCCCGCGAGCAGGGCGCCACCGTCGTCGCCGACGGGCGCGAGCACCCGCTCTACCGGGACTCGGAGGGGTACTTCCTGGGCGTCTCGCTCATCGACAACGTCCAGCCGTCGATGGACTGCTACCGGGACGAGATCTTCGGCCCGGTGCTCACCGTCGTCCGCGTGCCGACGTACGAGGACGCGCTCCGCCTCGTGAACGAGAACCCGTACGGCAACGGCACGGCGATCTTCACCCGCGACGGCGGCGCCGCCCGCGCGTTCCAGTTCGAGGCGAACATCGGGATGGTCGGGGTCAACGTGCCGATCCCCGTGCCGGTCGCCTACTACAGCTTCGGTGGCTGGAAGGCGTCCCTGTTCGGCGACCTGCACATGTACGGCCCCGAGGGGATCCAGTTCTACACGCGGGCGAAGATCGTCACCCAGCGCTGGCCCGACCCGGGGACGTCGAAGATCGATCTCGGCTTCCCGCGGACGCGCTGACGGGCGCATCCCCGGGGAGAGCCGCCGGGTCCCGCGGCGATGCGGTTGGCTCATCACGCGCGACCGCAGGACACCGTCCGAGTCAATTTGGGCGCTACCTGGTGGCGCCCGCGCATCGATCCGACCGGGGGGCCGGCCCTCTGATGGCCTGCGGTCATCGGTGATGCGCCGAGCGCATCGGCCCCTCCCATCCCGCGCCTCGGCGGGTCAGGCTCCGGCGTCGCGCTCGAGGTCCGTCCCGCCCGCGGCCCGACCAAGGCGCCGCTCCGCCGTTCGCAGCGCCCGCGACAGATCCCCGTCCGGGCCCGCCTGCGCCGCCGCGGTGACGAGGTCGAGCGGGATGCCCGCCACGGAGAGCCAGGGCGTACACGCCGCACGGATGCGCTCGAGATAGGCCTGCGCGGCCGGCTCGGCAGTGCCCATGAGCAGGATCCGGAAGCGGCCGTCGCCCAACGACACGATATGGTCGTCACTGCGGGCCGAGCGGCGGAGCGTCGTCTCGACTGCCTCGGCCACGGCGTCGGCTCGCTCGCGCCCGGGGTCGTCCTCGGCGAGCGTTCGGTAGCCCGCGATCGCGACGATCGCGACCGACGCCGTCCGCGTGTCGCCCGTCGCGCGGCGCTCGCCGTTCATCGCCCCCGCGGTCACCCGGGGATGCGGCCGCGACGGGGAATCCACGCGGCCGCCGCTGAGGAACAGGTCGATCGCGCGGTCCGCCCGCTCCCGATCCTCCGTCTCGGGCGGGAGCGTGAAGCGGCGGGGCCGGGACGAGCTGCGCCGACGCGCCGGCCTCGGGGTGGTGGGCGGGGGTCCCGCCGCTGCATCGGCGACCGGTTGCGCGACCGGATCCTGGCCCGCCGCCTCGCCTCGCTGCGGATCCGCGGGCCGCGCCCCGGTCGGTCGCCGCCGGGCCGGGGGTCGCTCGTACTCGGGCTTCCACCCCGTCTCGGGCCACCAGCGATCGGGCGACCGCGCGGGATCCGCGCGCACCGGCTCGGCCACTCGCGCCGGCTCGGCCACGCGCGACAGCTTCGAGCCGCGGGCGTCCATGACGAGCTGGCGGACGGCGACGGCGACGAGCACCCCGTTCACGAGCAGGGCGAGCGCGAGCAGCGGGAGCAGGAGGTCGGCGGGCACGTCGAACTCCGGATTCGGTGGGGCTGGAGGGGGCGTGGCACCGGGGTCCGGCACCGAGCTGGATTGTCGGGCACGGCCGCGCGACGTGCATGCGTTGCGGGCCGCGCCACCGTTCAGCGGTGATTCAGACGGGCGTGTCGTCCGTGACGGGGTCGCGCCGGACGGCGACGAGCGCGAGATCGTCCGCCGCCGGCTCCCCGGCCGCGAACCGGGCCACGGCGCCCGCGACGCTCGCCACCAGCTCCGCCGCGTCGCGACCCCGCGCGGACCCGGCGGCGCGCGCGAGCCGCACGTCGCCGAACCGCCGACGAAGGGGATCCCGGGCGTCGATCGCCCCATCCGTGTGGAGGAGCAGCAGGTCGCCGGGGTGCAGCTGGACGACGTGCTCGGCGAGCGACACGACCGGGAACGCCCCGAGGAGCGGGCCAGATCCGGGCAGCCGTCGCACGCGCCCCCGGCCCGCCGGCACGACGAGCGGCGGCTCGTGGCCCGCGGAGGCATACCGGAGCAGGCCGGTCGCGGAATCGACGATGCCCATGAATGCCGTGATGAACAGCGGCGTGGGTCGTTCCAGCACGAGCACCCGGTTCGCCTGCGTGAGGGCCGCGGCCGGTCCCGGGTACTGATCAGCGATCGCGCGGAACAGCGGTCGGGCGAACGCCATGAGCAGCGCGGCCCCGATCCCCTTGCCGGTCACGTCGGCGATGACGAGCCCGAACGACGTCGGTCGATCGCGCAGCCGGAAGAAGTCGTAGAAGTCGCCGCCCACCTGGGTCGCGGCCTCGTAGTGCGTGGCGAACGACCAGCCCGCGATGTCCGGCGGTCGCTGGGGCAGCAGGCTGCGCTGGATCCGCCGGCCGAGTGACACCTCCTGCTCGAGCCGCCGCCGCTCCGCGTCGTGGGCCTGCAGGCGCGAGCGCTCGAGGGCCACCGACGCGTGCTCCGCGAGCGCGACCCCGAGCCGCTGGTCAGGCGATGCGAAGCGCGGGCTGCCTGGTGGCCGGCCGAGCACGAGCGCCGCGGACGGCCGCTCACCGACGGAGATCGGGGTTACGAGCAGCGACCAGCCGTCGGGCGTCTCGACCGTCGTGCCGCCACTGCCCGCGAGGATCGCGCCGAGTCGGGCGCTCACCGAGGCCCGAACCCGCTCCTGGGCGTCCGTCGGGCCGGTCCCGGCACGAGGGACGGAGCCCTCCTCCGCAGGCACGACGAGCGCGACCTCGCTCCGGAGCGCACGGACGGCCTCGGCGAGCAGCTCGTCCACGATGCCGGCCGGGTCCACGGCCGACCCGATCGTGCCCGCGAGGCGATAGAGCAGGGCGAGCTCCCGGTATCGCTCCAGCGCCTCGAGCGACACCATCCGGCGGTCGTGGATCTCGGCCAGGACGGCCTCCACGGCCCGCGCGAGGGCCGCGAGGACCGCCGGGGGAACACCCTCGCCACCGACCACGCGCCCGGTGAGCACGCCGTCGGGCAGGTGGACGTCGACGCCGCCGGCCGGGGGGGCGGGCGGCTCGCGGGTCGCGGCGACCGGCGTGCCGTCCGGGTCGACGAGCGCCAGCCATCCCCGTGGGGCGAGCGGGGCGAACGCCTCGAGCAGCGCATTCGCCCGCCCGCGGTCGAGGAGCCGGGCGAGCGTGACGCTCACGCCTGTCTTCCGGCGACCGGACGCCGGATCAGAGCGACGCGATCGCGGCGGCGCGGTCGGGATGGACCGGGAAGAACCCCTTCAGCCCCGTGCGGTCGAGCACCCGGTCGACCGCCGGCTGCGGGGCGACCAGCCGCACGTTCGGATCGGGCGCCCCCGACGAGACGTCGAGCCCGAGCGAGTGGAACGCGCCCCAGCCGGCCTCCGGGTCCGGCGGTTCGATGCCGCGCAGCAGGAGGGCTGCCGAGTGAAGCGCCACCAGCCCGGAGCTCGCCATGTACGACAGGTCGCGCAGGTCGAGGACCAGGCGGCGCGTCCCCCGGACCACGAGATCGCGGACCTGCGCGATCAGGTCCTGATAGTTGGATGCATCGAGCTCGCCCTCCAGGGCGAGCACCGTCACGCCGTCAGCGTCAGCGACGTTCTCGACCGTCGTTCGCATCCCCGCTCGCTCCTCTCGCTCGTCGGTCCCGGATGAGCGTCAGCTCGTTGCCGCCACCCGGTCGTGGCCGGTGGCGAAGGTCGTCCGTCAGCGTCCGCATCAGGTGGACGCCCATGCCGCCCGGCCGGCGCTCGAGCGGCGGGATCGACAGGTCCGGCGGCGGCACGGTGGTGACGTCGAACTCGGGTGCCTCGTCGAGCAGTCGCACCGCCACCCGGTCCTGGTCGAGCTCGAACTCGACCTCGATCGGTCCGTCGCCACGATAGCCGTGGACGATCACGTTCGTCGCGGCCTCGTCGACGGCCTGGACGAGGTCGGCGGTCGCCTCGGCGTCACACTCGGCCGCAGCCGTGCATTCGCGGACGAAGGTCCGGATCGGCGCCAGGCACGCCAGCGTCGCATCGCCGTCGAACCAGCGCCGCCGGACAGGGCCCACGGCGATGACGTCCTCGCGACGGCGCCCCAGCGGGACCGGCTCAGCCAACCGATGCCACCGCCGATTCCGCGTCCGGATGAAGTTCGAACAGGGCCGCCATGCCGGTTCGCGACAGCACCCGCTCGACGACCGGCGGCACCGACGCCAGCTTCAGGACCTCGCGGAACCGGTGGCCGGGCACGTCGCCCGAGTACTGGAGCAGCGCGTCAAAGCCCGCCGCGCCGCCCGGCGGTTCGATCCCGGCCAGGATGAGGCCGACGCTGTGGAGCGCGACGAGGCCGGCGCTGCCCATGTACGTCAGCCGGCCGAGGTCGATGACCATCGCCCGGGCACCCTGGGTCTTCGCGTCGCGGGCCGCGTCGACGAGGTACGTGTAGTTCGATGCGTCGAGCTCGCCCGCGAGCGACAGGATCCAGGTGCTTCCATCGCGCCGCGTTTCGATCCGCATCGCCGCTCCTCCTCCGGGATGCCGGCCCGGTCAGGCCAGACGCGCGTAGTCGGCGGGCGAGCGGCGAATGAAGCGGCCGTGTCCGGCCGGCCCCACCCACTCGCGATCCCGGACGACGACCGTGCCGCGCGACAGGACGGTCCGTGACTGGCCCACGACCTCCCGACCCTCGTAGCACGAGTAGTCGACGTCCATGTGGTGTGTCTTCGCGCTGATCGTGTGCTTTGCCGCCGGGTCGTAGATGACCAGGTCGGCATCACTGCCGACGGCGATCGCCCCCTTGCGCGGGTACATCCCGAACAGCTTCGCCGGTGCGGTGGAGATGACCTCGACCCAGCGCTCCTTCGTCAGCCGGCCCCCGAGCACGCCGCCGTCGTGGAGGAGGTCGACCCGGTCCTCGACGCCGGGCAGGCCGTTGGGCACCTTCCGGAAGTCGCCCCGGCCGAGCTCCTTCTGGCCCTCGAAGTCGAACGGGCAGTGGTCGGTGGACACGACCTGGAGGTCGTCCTTGATCAGGCCCGTCCACAGCTCGTCCTGGTGGTCGGCCGGCCGGAGCGGCGGCGA